>CAUJJW010000108.1 GCA_963205105.1 Verrucomicrobiota bacterium
GTGGGTCTCGACCCGACCGATCCCGAGGACCTCGACACCGACGGCGACGGCCTTCCGGACCCGGTCGAGGACGCGGGCTGGCCGGTCACCACCGTGGGCATCAGTCTCGCGCCGTTTGTCGACGGCCTCTCCACGACCCAAGTGGTCACGTCCAGCAAGAACAGCCTCGACACCGACCAGGACGGTCTCACCGATTTCGAGGAGTTCTTCCTCAAAACCGACCCCCGTTCCGCCGATAGTGATCGGGACGGAATCCATGACATCCTGGAACTTCGCGGGTACATCCTGCCCCACAAGGTCGCCGGCGAAGACCTGGGCATCATCACCACGCTCGCGTTGGATGCCGACACCGACAACGACAAGCGCTCCGACGGCGACGAGGCGGAGTTGGTGAGCGTCGAACTCGCCCGCTGGGTCGTCCGTGTTGCCGGCCAGACACCCTATCGGGTGTTCAGCCATCCCCTGCTCGCCGACGCCGATTTCGATTTCGTCGTCGATGGCGATGAGTTCGCCCTGGATCCTCGCGATCCCAACCGCCACACCGACCCCAACAACGGGAACACGGACGGTGACCGACGTGATGACGGCGCCGAGATCAGTGGGGGAACCAATCCGCTCGCGGTCGACCTCCGGGTCACCGTGATCGCTGAATCCGTGGAGACCTCCGCTCCAGGACAGTACAATTTCGCCCTGAATGTCCGGCCGCCCAATGTCTCCGGGGTCGCCGGATTGGGTGACACCACCAACGTCTTCGAGAACGTCACGGCGACCTCGGATCAGGTTGGCAGGGTCCGCTACAGCCAGGATGGGGTGTACATCGCCGGCGTCTACTATCGCACCAGCACCGGGGACACCGGCGTCGAGGAAAACCTGACCCGGGACAACACCCGACTCTACGACCCCGGCCTCAAGGGAATCCTCCCGGGACAACGGTTCGAGGTGCGCGCAAAAGTTTCCGCGGGCCCGGACTTGGGGGCTCTACCTACCCGGACGTTTGTGTACAACCCCGCCAGCACGGCCACGCTGAAGTACCAAACCAGCGATATCCTCACCAGTGCCGACTTCGACTTCCGCGGCATTGAATCGCCTGTCAAGGATCCCCAGGACTACCCGCTTTCGGGTCGTTCCGTCCGCTTCGGTCTGGCCGATGGCGAACGCTTCTCGATCGAAGGCTTTGTTCAGGGATTCACGGTCACGACCAATGCCATCGTCAAACTCGGCGGGCTTGAGGGTGACAAGGCGTTGCAGGAATCCGCCAGCGGAACTCCCACCGAAGTCCGGCCCGTCTTCTCCTGGATCCAGGTGGCCGACAAGTTCCTCGAGGAGTACTACTTCGAAGCCGTGGTCAACGGGGCCACGGTGAAGATCAAGTTCTACTACCTGATCGAGTGATCGAATAGCCGTCGGCGCGCTGCCGCCAAATTCGAAGCCGGGCCAGGAAACTTCCTGGCCCGGCTTTTTCGTGAGTATCGTTCCAGACGCCCGCCCGTCCGGTTAGAATTTCTTTCGGGCCCTGCGCTTCGCGTCGAGCAACCGACTCGCCGTACTCTCCGGGTCGGTCGCCGGTGGTGGCTCGGGTTTGCCTGGTCCGCCGGCAGGGTCGGCCTTCGGCGTCGAATCCGTGGTGGCTGCCCCGTGCTCCGAGGCTTCCACCGTTTCCCGTGGCTGGAACAAATCGGGCGCCGCCTCCGACGCCGGTCCGGTCTGCGAGGCGCGCACTTGATCCTTGCGCGCCAGCAGCGTGGCCATGGATGGCTTGGAAGTGACCTCCCGAACCCGCCGACGAAGCCCGACGGCCCTCAACACGCCGGCCCAGGCCCGCGCGAGTTCCTCCCGCTCCAACTGCACCCTTCGCAATCCAACGTCGATCGGGAAGAGAACCACGGCCGCCATCAGCAGCCACCACCAGAGGTCGAACGGCCTAAAGGTCCGGGTTCGATCATGCAGGTAGGGATTGTCGGTCGCCAGGGCCGGATTCAACACCTGCCCTCCACCGGACTCCGCCAGGCGTTTCAACAAACCCAGGTTGGGTTCCGCCGCGTTGAACTCCGGGGAATAGTTCAGGCTCGCCCCGAGCGTCTGCACCCCTCGGACCTGGCCTTCCGCGACATCCATCAGATTCACCATGTAGGCCCCGACTTCCTTCGCTGGAAACACAGCTTCATAACGGCCTGAACCTTCCTGGCGCAACCGAACCGTCCTGGACTTTCCCTTCGGGTCCACCACCACCGCTTGAAGGTTCAGAAAGTTCCGGAAGTTGCCCTCCGCATCCACCGCCTCGACCGCCAACCGTCCCTCACCGTTCTCCACCACCACGTCGGAGGTCAGGTCCGTGGCATCCACCTTCTTCAACGCCCATTGCGCCAGTTGCGACCAGAATTGCCGGTACTTGCCCCACCCCACCCAGTCCGCGGCCCATTTCGCCCGGGCGTCGGAGGTGAACGCCACCGCACGACCCAGGCCAAACTGCCATTGCGCCAGGATCGGGTCGCCCTTGTCCGAAACCAAGGGAACCTCGGCCCGGCCCTTGGCCGTCGTCGCCACATACCCCAGGAGCCGCGGATACTCGCCACCACCAATGCCGCGGATGATCTCACTGCCGCCTGCCACCTGCGGACGAAACGGATCCTCAATGATGGCCGCCTTCAGAATCACCGCCGCCTCCTTCACAAACACCTGGGGCAGTTGGGCGGGCGAATTCACATCATAGAAGCGGCCACGCCCCTTCCGCGCCATGTCGGTCATCGCGCTCGGTTCCACGTGGCCGCCGATCATGACCGTGCTCACCGTGATCCGGTCGCCGACGATCGATTGCATCAACGCGTCGCTCGGTGAGGTGGGATCGCCATCACTGAACACCACCATGTGCTTCAGGTTGGCCGTCGACGCCTTCAACGCGTCGTGCGCCATGGTCATCACATTCTGGAAGGCCGGCATATCCCCGGGATTCATGCCTGAGATGGCCCGCCCTTTGTCCTTCTTGTCACCCACCGCGCTCAGCGGGAACAGCCATCGGTCGGTACCATCCCACAACACGATCCCCATCTCGTCCTGAGGCCCGAGGGCCTGCAACGCGGCAAAGGCAATGTCCCGCGCCCATTGGTTGCCGTTGGGAAACTCCGTCGCGTGCACCACCACCACCAGCGCTCCACGCGGCAACACCTTCTTGCTGCTCAATTCCATGTCCACTGGCAGCGCCTCCTCCAGAGGCGTGCCACGGTAACCGCCCGCCCCAAACGCCTGATCCCCACCCAACACCACCAATCCCACCCCGAAATCCCGCACCGCACTCTCCAGCAACCGCATCAGATCCACGCTCAGGTCACCCGCCGCGATGTTGCTCAAAAAAATCGCGTCGTAACTCTGCATCTCGGGCAGCGTGGCCGGAAACACCGCCAAATCCCCGATCCGCACTTCCAGCTTCGATTCCCGCAGCGCCTCCGCCAACGGACCGTCCGCCGCGGGGTCCGACGACACCACCAGCACGCGGGGCTCACCCCGAACCGTCGTGTAGCTCGTGGACCGATTATTCTCCGCCACGGTGTCCCCCGGCGCGTCCAGGCGGACGTCGTAGGTGTAGAAGTCCGAGGACGCCAGCGTCTGGGGGAACGAGAACAGGTTCTTCCCCGGTTCCAGATCCACCGGCTGGGTGCCCAGCAACTGGTTGTTCCGATAGAGCGACAGATTCGCCTGAGTGCGGCGGTCGCTCTGCACAAAGATCTTCACGTCGAAGGTCTGCCCCTGCTTCAGCTTCCCCGGCACCACCACCTTTTGCAGCGAAACATCCCCGCCGCGCTGCGCACCCAAGGGCACCACATCAACACTCACCCACAACGAGCGCGCCGCCACCACCGCCTGCAATGCGTCGCCGGTCGTCTGGTTGCCGTCCGAGAACACTACAATCCGCCGTTGCCCGGTTTCCGGAAAAGCCGCTGTCGCCAACCGCACCGCCCCGGCCAGATCCGTGCCCGACGAAGAGATCACCGCCTGCACCCGCTGCAAATCCACCGCCGAACTCACCGACGACTCAATCGCCGCATCCGCGCCGAACACCACAACCCCGCCTTTGTCCTCCAGGTTCTTTGCCGACGACGACCGGTTGACGAATTCGCGGGCACCTTCCTGATGACCCGCCGGAATACTGTCGGAGCGGTCCAGCACGAAGAAGACGTTGATGCCTTCAACAGGGAGTCGGTACTGCATGCCCGCCAGCGCCAATCCCAGCGCCAGGGTGACTGCCAATCGAACCCCCAACGCCGCCCAACGCCGCCAACCCACCAACGAACTGTCCGATCGCAGAGAGAGCCGGATCACCCACACCAGTCCGAAGGCCAGCGCCAGCAACCACCAGGGATGGGTGAACTGAAACGGCATAGGCTACGCCTTCCCTCCCCGTCGCACATACTTCACCACCCGGTGATTCAACGAGTCCGCGACATAAAGATTTCCAGCCGGATCCAGGCAAAGGCTCCAAGGATTGTTCATCTCGTTCGGCAGGGATCCGGGACCGCCCAAGACCTCCAAAGGCTGATCATCAGGCCCCAGCACTTGCACCCGACTGTTGCCAAATTCGCAGACGTACTGCCGGCCTTCGGCATCCACACGCACGTCGTAGGGATAGCTGAACTCACCGGGCCCCTGGCCTGCCTTCCCGTGGGCGCGCAGAAGCCGCCCGTCCGCGGTGAACACCTGGATCCGGTGATTGCAGGAATCCGCCACGTAAATCTCCCCCGCAGGCCCGATCCCCAACCCCTCGGCACGATTCAGCCGACCGGGCTCCGTTCCCTCCCCTCCAAAACTGCTCAGGAATTCCCCGGTGTCGGAGCGAAACCGTTGGATCCGTTCCCGCTTCCCATACTCACTCACGAAGCAGGTCCCGTCCGCAGCCACCGCAATGGCCCGCGGAAACCACAGTTGTCCAGGATCCAACCCATGGGAACCCCATTGGGCGGTCAGCGTGCCGTCCGGACTGAACCGGTTCACCCGATGGTAGTGCGGTTCCACCACCCAAACGCCTCCTCCCACCACGGCATCCATCCCCTTCGGCCGCCCGATTGTTGTTTCCGGCATCTGCCACAACGCCTCCCACTGGCCACCCGTCCCGAAGCGCTGCACCCGCCCTGTCATGTCCACCGCGTACAGCTTTCCATCGGCATCCACTGCCACCGATCGCGGTTTGGAAAATCGCCCGGGCCCCGTTCCCTTCCCTCCGATGACTTCCACGCGCTCGAACAGCACCGACTTCAAAGCTCTGGAAGTGGATTCTCCACCCTCGGGCGAGCATCCCGTTCCGCCCAACCCCAATCCCATCAACAGGATCACGGGAAGCAGGCGACGGAACAACGCCCAGGTCAGCCAGGGAGCCAGCGCCACCCCAGCCAACAGCAGGCAGAGCGCCGTGACCTGCGCGTTGTGCCCGTAGTGGAGCAGGTTGAAAATCATCAGCCCCAGGGTGTCGCCACCCGGTGGCACCACCAAAATGGCGGTTTCCACATCCCAAAGCCCCAGCAGATAAACCACGAACCAAGCACCCGCCATCGGCCCCCAACGTCCCTGCATCACCGCGTGCCACCACGTCGACCACCTCCCGGCGCCCGCCAGCCCCAGCCATTCGCGAAGTCTCGGATCCGAGTCGCCCCACATCCGTCGCGCCGCCAACCACGCCACAAAGGCGTACCGCACGCTGAGCGCCACCACCACCCAACCGCCCACCGATCGAAAGAAATCCCAGGTCACCTTCCCCGCTGTCTCGGCCAACACCATTCCGGTGAACACTCCCGGGGCGACAAAAACCACCGCCGACACTGCCGCGACCTTCCATCGCACCAACGCCACCGCCAACACAGTGACCGCGCTCGCCGCCACCGACGCGTAGGCGAAGGTTCGCCAGGCGGCTCCGCCCGCCGCCTCCAGCGCCGGCAAGAGTTCGGTCCAAGTCCGGGGCGCCGCCAGCGCCGTCATCACCGGAAACACCAGTGCCACCAGAACGATTCCAATCGCCACCGCCAACGTCCCCACCACCCAGGAACGACCCAGCCGCTCCCGGAGCATCCGGCTGGACGTGCCCTGCTGGAGGATGGGCCAGGTCCAACGTTGCCGAGTCAGCAATCCCACCGCCCCCACGGCCACTAGTCCCAACGGCCAGCAGCGTTGCCAGGCCGCCCACGCATCGAACCGGGTGGCATACTCCACCCAGACTTCCGCCGGCCAAACACGCGCCTGAAACAAGGCAGGCACACTGAAGTGGCCCAGCGCCACCATCGCAATCACCAGCGCTGGTTGGACCAGGATCGGCCGCACCTGCGGCCACAGCACGGCCGTCCAAAGAGCCCTGCCCCGCAGTTCCGGTTCCGCCTCCAGAAGGCGTGCATCCAGGCGATCCCAGGCTCCCATCACCAGCAACGCCCCCATCGGCCACAACAGCAGTGCCAGCACCACCGACGACACCGCAATCGGCATCCAACGCTCCGACAGCCATCCGCCTCCCAACCGCCACGCACCCGAGAAACCGATCCACTCCATCCACATCCCCGACACAAAAAAGGCCGGCAACGCCAGCGTGAGCAGACAGGCACCACCGAGCCAACGACGCCCCCTCGCACCGGCCACCTGTGCCGCCAACGCCACGGGAACCGCGCACGCCAACGCCAGAGCGGTCGTGCCCGTCACCAACACCAGGCTGTTGATCAGAAGGTTGAGGTTCATGCTAACGCACAAAGGTCTCCCTCAGCCATTCCAGCGAAGCGTCCATGCCCGCCAGAAGCGCCGACCACCGTTCCTCGGCAAGCCCCTGCCCCGTCCCGGGCTTCCCGGTGTTGGAGTCGATTGCCCCTTCCTCCTCCAATCGCTGGAGCACCCAGGGACTCTTGAGAAATTCCGCCAAAGCATTCGCCGCCGCCCGATTTCGGGAGCCGGAAACGAACGCCAGCGTGTTCGGCAGCCATAAGCCGTCCGCCTCCGGCAGCGGCACCTCCGCCACCGGCAAACCCTCCCGCCGCCCAAACGCGACATCATCCGAGTCGGTGATCCCGATGTCGGCATCTCCCCGCCCGACCAGGCGCACCACCACCGAATTGCCATCCACCACCAACGGACGATTGGCCGCCATCGCATGGCACCAGCTCTTCCAGGCCGCCTCCCCCCACTGCTCGCGCAGAACCAGAAAGTGCGTGGTTGTCGAACCAAACACGGGGTAGGCCATCGCCACCCGGCCACGCCAGACCGCATTCGTCAGGGACGTCAGCGACACCGTTCCCGCACCGGCTCGCGCCAGTTCGGAGTTGGTTCGCACCACCAACACCCGCCGCCGTCCCCCCATCGTCTGGAAGCCGGGCTCCAACACCCGCCGCTCCACCAGTTGGCGGGTGCGCATTTCCTCGTTGCTCCACCAAAGGTCCGCCTGCGGACGCCCGGACTCCGCCAGCAAGCGGTTCGCCAACCCCACCGTCTTCGTCGCCTCGCTGTCATACAGCGCCCGCGCGCGGATTCCCGTCACCCGCTCGAACTCCCTCAGCACCGGCTCGGCGAAAACCCGGTCCTGCGCCGCATACACCACCACCTCGGAACGCTGGTTGCCGCACCCACCTCCCAGCACCGGCGCCAAAACCGCCAGGAGCAGGCCGACAAGCCAGCGCATGGGTCCTCGCCCCGGCGGTACGGGCGCGGCATCGGGTTCGCAGGAAAGACGCGGGAGCTTCATGCGGTGCGCCGGTGGTAAAACCACCATTCAAAAAGCAGGACCGCCAGGGCGACACCCGCAAACCAACGCCAAATTTCCAGATTCGCGCTTCGCATGGTGGTCGCCACTGCGCCTCCGTAGCGTCCCATCTGGATTTCCTGTCGCGGCGTGGAATCGCTCTCCTGCACGTCCAGCGCCCGCACCACCACGGACGTCACATTCGTTCCCCAACGCACCCCATAGCCGCCCTGTCGATCCGTGCCGCCGAACACCAGTTCCGTGGAACCAGCGTCGATCGGAAGGGTCCGCCATCCTTCGCCAGGCGGCTGCACCTCCGCGGAGGTGGTGCCGTCCGGCACCTCGATGCGGATCGGTTCACCGGCCCGGACGTTCAGACGTTCCGCCGTCGTCGTGGCGGGATTCAGCCACTCCATCGCATTGGCAATGAACATCGGGAACGACACCCGCAACGGCCAATTGCTCGCCAGCAGGTCGAAGCCAATCCAGATCACCCGCTGCCGCCCCGCTTCGCCCGCCACCACCAGGGGCGTCTGAGGCGCCTCCACCAACACCGTCCCCCAGCGTGGCGCCTTGATGCCGCTGGCTTCCGCCACCTGCACGTTGTCCAGGTTCACGTACCGCAGCAACGGATGGGCCGATTTCCAATCCACCACCGGCGGCGCGGACACGGCTTCCGTCATCTCAAACCACCCCGGCTCCGCCACCCGCACCGCCAGGACGTTGCCCTTCGGCCAGACCGTCGGCGACACATCGTCCAGAACCACCACATCCCAGCCCGCCGTGTCGAGAGGTGCTTCTCCCGTCACGGAGAGATCCACCGAGCCCACCGACCGGATCGCCTTTTCCAGAAAGCGGTTTCCCCGGCTGACCAGCAGCACCTTCACCGGGCGCGGCAGCAGGCTCACCACGCTGGACTGGTTGTCCACCGGCAGATCATCTGCCGCGGTGTGCCGCACCGTGAACACACCGTCCGCCTGCTGGCTCACCACGAACACCACGGACTCCGTCTCGCCCGGTGCAATGGTCAGGGGCCGCGCATCCAGCAGGTCGCCGGCAAAACTCAATTCCACGGTGGTCTCCACCGCCGCTGCGGTCAGGTTCGCAACGCTGGTGAACACCGCCCGCTGGTTCGCATTTTCGGGATTCGCCCGCACATCCAGCGAGGCGATCGCCACGTTGTTCCGGCGTTCGCCCACGCGGTGAAACACCAACGGCAGATTGTGGTTCTCAAAGGCTTCCAACCCGCTGATCGCCCCATCGCTGAACAGGTGGATTTCCGCGTCCGCCACATCCCGGATCAGGCTTTCCGCCATTTTCAATGCCTCCCCGGCCCGGGCAGGCCCGTCGGTCACCGCCGCCGCCTGCAAAGCCCGTCGCAAGGCCTGCCGATCCGAGGTCGCCGATTGACGCACCTCCGTCCTCGGCCCCGCCTGCAACACCACCATCGATTGGCCCGGCTTCAATCCATCCACCCAACGCAGGGCCTCCGACCGCGCCGCCTCGAAACGGCTGGGAGCCACATCCGTGCTCTGCATCGACGCCGATGCGTCCAGGATCAACACGCGCAGACTGCTGGGCGTCTGCTCGCCCGCAAAAAAGGGCCGCGCCAGCCCAAACACCGCCAGCGCCAGCAGCAGGATCTGCAGAAACAGCAGCCAGTTTTTCCGGAGCTTCTGGAAGGGCGCGCTGGCCTGGGTCTCAGCAAGATACTTCTGCCAAAGCACCGTGCTGGGCACCCGCAACACCACCCGGCGTCGCTTCAGCAGATAAAAAATCACCACCACCGGAATCGTCGCAGCAAACCAAGCCGCCCAGGGAGCCAGGAAGTTCATGAGCGCCCTCCGCGGACCTTCTGGTTGACCCGGAAACTGTTCATGCCAGCAGCGCCGCTTCCCGAAGGTCCTTCAGCAACACCGTCTCCAGCGAGGCATCCGACGTCACCCGGAAGAATCCAATCCCCCGTGCCCGGCAGAACTCCCGCAGTTTCTGGGTGTAGTTCTCCACCGCCTGCCGATACGCCTTCATCCGGAACCTGCCAAAGGTGACTTCCTGCTCACCGCCGGTCTCCGAATCCACCAACCGCAAATCCCCGAAGGACCCCGGCTCCAGCTCCTCCCGGGCCAGCACCTGCACCACATGCACGTGAAATCCACGCCCGAGCAACGCATCCAAACCCGCAGCGTATCCCTTCGGATCCAGCAGGTCGCTCAGCACGATCGCCAACCCCGCCTGCCGGGTCTGGAGCGCACAGAGCCTCAGGGATTCGTTGAAATCCCCCGCGCCTCCCGCCCGCACCCGGCCCAGGTTCTGGAAGAATCCGGTCGCCAGCTTCTTCCCTTGAACCCCGCGCAAGGCCGAGCGATACGCCGCTTCACCCAGCCCAACCACCGCTTCGCCCGCCCCACCGCCGGATCCCGAACCCAGCTCCGGAAACAATCGAACGGTCACGCGGTCAAAGCCGCACAGCGCCACATAGCCAATCGCCGCCGCCAGTCGCCTCGAAAAATCAAACTTCGGAGGGGTTCCAAACGTCATCGATTCGCTGGCATCCAGAAAGATCTGCACCGGCATTTCACGCTCTTCCTCGTAAAGCTTGATGAAGAGCCGATCCAGCCGGCCGTACAGATTCCAATCCAACCGACGCACATCATCCCCGGCGACGTAGCTCCGATGATCGGCGAATTCCACCGACTGCCCACGCGCTTTGCTGCGGCGTTCGCCGCGTCCGGAGCTCTTCGAACGGCGCCCCGCCCGCAGCTCGAGTTGGTCAAGCTGCCGCAGCAATTTCGCGCTCAATAACGATTCCGACACGGGGCTTCGGGATGACGCACACCATTCAAGGCGTTCATGCGGCGGCACGAAAGCCTCAAGTTCATCCGAAACAGTGCTTGCACCACGGACCCCCACACGGCATTTTTTTCGTCCGCTTGGCGCGCGGTTAGCTCAGTGGTAGAGCACCTCCTTGACACGGAGGGGGTCAGAGGTTCGAACCCTCTATCGCGCACCATCCAAGTTTCCCCGGTTCCTTTTCCCTTCAGATTCTCCCCGCAGGATCAACGGCCGAACCATCGGCGCTTCGCTCATCACCCCGTCCCGCGCAGCCCTTCCCATAAACCTCCCCTCCGTAGCGGCGGGCGTCCCGCTTGCCGTAGAGGGAGGCGTCTCGCCCCCCCCGGAATCCCCGGTTCATGGCCCGTGAGCAGGTGGGTTTCCAACAGGCGGCTCTCCATGAGGCAAGTTCCCCGTCGCTTCCACGCCTCGACGACGACTCCTTTCAGGATCACCACCAGGCATGAACCACAGAAGGGTTGTGCATGAATCCTTCTATAACTAGCTCATCTGCAATAGATTCGGAATACTATTGCCTTGACTAACCTCACCTGAATTGTTGCTGTACTGCTATCCCTATGAACCGCCTCATAAGATCCCTGGCGTGCATTGCCGCGCCCGTGTTCCTGGCAACTCCAGCACAAAGTTCATCCACCGGGTATAGCCTCGGTCTGAACTTTGCCGCCGATGAAGCCGCCTCCGCCGGCACGGGGCGACTACCCGCCACCGCAATCGCCGGCGTCGATGCGGTCAAGCAGGCGAACTGGAACAACCTGGAGCTTCTGAGCGGAAGTGCACCCAGCCTGACGGCAGACAACCTCGGGGTAGCCTCGACCACATCGGCCAGCGTTGATTGGTCGTGCAACAACACGTACAGCAGCTACGGCAACAACGGCCTTCCCTCCGGCACGCCCGACAACGTTCTGATGGTCGGATACCTCGACACCTCGGATCCTTCCACCACCACGGTGTCGATCTCCGGACTGCCCGGCGCACTGACCTCCGGCTACGATGTGTACGTCTACATGCTCGGGGATACCGGCGCCACCCGCGGTGGTGGCTACCGTATCCTCGACAACGCCGGAACCGTTCTACGCGACTACCAAATCGGCGATGCTCCCTCCTCGCCCACAGCGTTCACCCGGGACCCGGGACTTTCCCACGACGACAAAGGAACCTACCTCGTGTTCCGTGGCCTCACCGCGGCGAATATCGTCGTCGAGGCCACCACCGAAGCGCCCTACGGCATGGTTCGCGCCCCCATCAACGCCATCCAGTTGGTCGCCGCCACCCCCGACCGCACCGCGCCTTCCGTCCCCGCAAACCTCGCAGCGGAGAGCACCGGAGCCAATTTCGTGAGCCTCAAGTGGGACGCAGCCACCGACAATTCCGGCTCCGTGCACCATTATGAAATCGAGCGCGGCGGCGTGCTGCTGGCGAAGACCACCGCCACGTCGTATCAGGACCGATCCGTCGGCCCTTCCACTCCCTACGCCTACCGGGTGCGCGCCGTGGATGACAGTGTGAACTCCTCCGCCCTCTCCCCGGCCTTGAATGTCACGACCGGCACAGAGACCGAAGGCCCGGGCTTCCTCAAGTTCGAGGCCTACACCGGCATGGAGAGCGGCACCCTGGTTTCCCTCCTCACCGATTGGATCGCGGCAGGAAACAAACCCACTCTAGTTTCCTACACCCCCGCCGCCGATTCACGGCCGGTGTACCCGGACGACACCCACGAACAATACGGGGGTGTCCTCAGTGGTTGGGTGACTCCGGCGGTCAGTGGCGCCTACACCTTCTTCCTCCGCAGCGACGACGCTTCGGAGTTGTGGCTGAGCACCACCGACAAACCGGCGAATCTCGCACTGATCGCCGAACAGCCCGGTTGCTGCAACGCGTTCACTGAACCCGACCCCGCCAGCCCCGGCACCCCGACCTTCACCTCCCTTCCCATCAACCTCGTCGCGAACCAGAAGTACTACGTCCAGCTCCTCTACAAGGAAGGCGGCGGCGGCGACTACGGACAGGTAGCCTGGCGGCTGGCGGGAGACACCACGCCGGCGGGATCGCTCAGCCCCATCCCAAGCACCTACCTCAGCGCGCTCGTTGATGGCGCGGGAGCGACCCTCTCCATCAGTCAACAACCCCTGGCTGTCACCGCCGCCCAGGGCACCGCGGCAAGTTTCACCCTGGCCGCCCAGTTCACCTCGCCCTACGTCACAGCCCCTTCCTATCAGTGGTACCGAAACGGCCAGCCCATCCCCGGAGCCACTTCCGCCCGCTACACCACCGCCGAACTCAGCCTCACCGCCGATCAGGGCGCGAAGTTCAAATGCACCGTCCTCGTTCCCGGCAAGTCGGTCACGTCCGATGAGGTCACCCTGACGGTCGTCGCCGACACCGCCCCACCCGCGATCTCCCGGGTCAAGGCTACCTCGGTTTCGACGCTGGTGGTGACGTTTGCCGAGCCGATCGAAAAAGCCTCGGCCGAAGTGGTCGGCAACTACGGCGTTTCGGGTGGTGTGAGCGTCACCGGTGCCGCGGCCTCCGGCAGTTCGGTGCTCCTGAACACCAGCGCCCTGACGGTGGGCAGCACCTACACCGTGACCGTCGGCGGAGTGAAGGATCGCTTCAACAACGCCGTGCCGGCGGGCACCACGTTCCCGTTCGTGGCCAACGTGGTCACCTATTCGGATGTCATCCTCGCCGACGGTCCCGTCGCCTACTACCGCTTCGAGGAAACCACCGGCCAATTGACCAAGAACCTCGGCACCGCCGGAACCGCCGCCGACGGCCTCTGGATGATGGGCTCCGGACCGGATGATTCAGGCCCGGTGGATGTCAGTTCGTCGTCGGGGCCGCGCCCTGGCGACTTCCTCGGCTTCGCCTCGGACAACCGGGCAGGATTGTTCCTGGGCGCTGACGGCATGCTTTGGGTCGACGCACAGCAACAGCTGTTGAACAACCTCGGCACCTTCAGCCTGGAGTACTGGGTCAGCCCGGCCAACCGCGTCGCCGACGCCGCCGCGTTCGGAACCCGTATCGGTATCGTCGGTCAGAACGACGCGATTGAGTACGGGTTCATCGACCAGAACACGATTCAGATCTGGACCCCGGGCGGCGGTTCGCTGAACACGACCTATTCGTTCCCGGACAACACCTGGCACCACGTGGCGACCATCGCCGACGGAAAGAGCATTAAGAACTACTTCGACGGCGTGTTCATCAATCAGGTGACGCAGACCACGGCGAACTACGGCAGTTCGACCTACAACGTGCACGTCGGCGGCGGCGGAGCCTTTGACGCCACGGGCAACTTCTTCACCGGTTCCATCGATGAAGTTGCGATCTTCAACAAGGCCATCCCCGCCGAACGCGTCGCGGCGCACTTCAAGGCCGGCAAGGAAGGCGGCGAAGGCCCCTCGGCGGAGCCGACCATCGCGGCGATCACCCTTCAGGGCTCCACCGTCAGCATCCGCTATGACGGGGTGCTCCAAGCGTCCCCGAGTGCCACCGGCGCCGCCTGGACGGATGTCGCGGGTGCTCCTTCCGGCGAAGGGGTGACCCACACGATGTCCACCTCGGGAACCCAGCAGTTCTTCCGCACCCGAAGCCAATAGGCCTCGGACGAACCCTTCGGAATCAAAGACCGGGCCTGCGCCCGGTCTTTTTCGTTTCCGACGACCCGCCGCCCGCCGCCCGCTCAAGATACTTTCGAACTAGGTCAAACAGATCGATCGCTTGAAGGGACCCTGCTCCGCTCAGATTTCCGCCGGCCTGGCGGGGCAGGACGATGTCCGTGATGGGACATCAGAGTTTTGGACAGGATGAACAGGATGAACAGGATGGCCGGCAATCGAACCGTGAAAGGGGCACTTCTATCCTGTAAATCCTGTTCATCCTGTCCAAAATCTCTCCTGAGGAGTGGAAGAGATCATGGAGCTGGATGACGTCACTAGGAAGATCATCGGCTGTGCCATGGCGGTACATCGTACGTTGGGGGCTGGGTTTTCGGAGTCAGTGTACCAGAACGCCCTGGTCCACGAACTTCGGAAGGCAGGACTCTCCGCCCAAACCGAGCGCCCCATCCAAGTCCGCTACGACGGGGTGGTAGTGGGCGAGTTCGTCTGCGACCTGCTCGTCGACGGCGTCGTCATCATCGAGAACAAGGCGGTTCAGGCACTTGCGCCAGTGCATGAGGTCCAGCTGGTCAATTACCTCACGGCCACTGGGATTGAAGTCGGGTTGCTTCTAAACTTCGGCGGCCAGCGCCTCGAATTCAAACGGAAGACCCGCACCTATCGACCGCAGCCGGGGCTCCCGGTCGGACCAAATTTACAGAATGGATAGTAGCGGAGAACGATGATCTCAACCTGCCAGCAGTTGCCATCCTCAGAATCACCCACGACCTGAACGAGCAGTATCGGAAGGTCGAATTGTGAAGACTGGGCAAACCGAACCTCGTTCCGATTGGTGCCGACGGAGGGGGTCGAACCCACACACTCTTTCGAGTACCAGATTTTGAGTCTAGCGCGTCTGCCAATTCCGCCACGTCGGCACAAACGGGACAGAGGTTCTAACCGGGAGCCCCTCGCCACCGCAAGCTTCACGTCACGTCGCGTGAAATAAATCCCTGCGGCTCCTGCCAGAGCATCCTAGGCATCGCTGGGCGCGTGCTCCCAAGGCCTGGTCCCGTGCCCCGCCGGGCGGCAACGTCTCCAGCCACTGCCCAGCGCGGTTCGGATCGTGTTGAGCCCACTGCCGGGCCACGTCCCGAAGCGCCTGTTCCCGGGTTCCACCCTCAGGGAACGCCACCATCTAGTCGATGAACACTTCCCGGAGTCGCGGGTCTTCCACCAGCAACCGCGCCACCTCCGGCACCCAGTCCCTCGTCGACAGAATCGTGTGAAAACCCTGCTTGATCGACGGCGCCAATCGAACGGCCTCAATCCATTCCTGCCGGGACAACGGCTGATCCCGGAATGCTTCCCAAAACCGGGTGCGATCCAACAACGCCCCGATCAGCTCTGTTCCCTGTCCTTGCAGTTGACTGACCAGGTAGGTCGCCACTCCCACCTGCAAACCGTGCAACCGCGGTTGCGGACTGATGGCATCCAAGGCGTGCGAAATGAGGTGCTCGCTTCCGCTCGCCGGCCTTGAGGAACCGCAGACTTCCATGGCCACCCCATTCAACATCAGCGCATTCGCCAGCAAGCCTTCCCCCGCCGGATCACGCACCGGATGTCCGACGAACTGGAACACCGTCGCGTCGGAGAGCAGCGCCGCGAAATCGTCCATGGGTGTCCGGGTGGCTTCGACCGCCAGTTTCCAGTCATGGATCGCCGTGACTTTGGACACCAGATCCCCGACTCCGGACCACCAGAGAGCTTCCGGCGCTGCGTGCGTGACAGTGGTGTCGACCACCACGCCAAACGGCATGCGACTGGGTAATGACCGCCGTTTGCCGCCCAGCGTCAGGCTCGATTGCGGACTGCAGAATCCATCGTTGGACAACGACGTGGGCACCGCGATGTACGGCAGCCGGCCCAGGAAAGCGACGTACTTGGCCGTGTCGAGCGCCTTGCCGCCTCCCAAGCCGACGACCGCCTGCGCCCCGGCGGGCAAGGACGCGAAACAGTCCTGAGCCTGCTCGAAGCTGGCCTGCAACACGGTCTGCGTGGATTGAATCTCCACCCCGTGCATCGCGAGGGATGCGGTCAGACGCCGGGTCAACGACTCCGGCAGGTCCTGGCTGACGAGCAACACGATCCGGCGCAAGTCGTGCTGATGAGCGTGAAGCCCCACGCCATCCAAGGCGCCCGGCTCGATGCGAACCAAGGTGGGGATGAGGATTTGTCGGGGCGCGTGCACGTGTCGAAGCATGCTCCGATCGGCGCTTTCGTTCAGCCTGAATTCCAGCACCCCTCCCCGCCCAACCCTGAAATTCGGACGTCGTCGCCGCGCCCCGCCTCATGCCACCTTCCCCTCACTCCCCATGACCTGTGCCTCCGTAGCGGCGGGCGTCCCGCCTGCCGTAGAGGGGGGCGTCTCGCCCTCCGAATCCCCGGTTCATGGCTCCGACGCGTGCTCGAAATTCGAAAATCCCACTCCCCATGAACCTGAGTTACCTCGTTCTGGCGCTCCTGGCTTGCGTCATTCTTCCAGCATCGGCACTGCACAACCCGGTGATCGTCTCGGTGCACCAAGGGGCCTGTGTCGAAGGTGATTTCACCGCCAATCTGGAGACCTGCCGCGCGGCCATCCAAAAGTCCCACGACCGCGGAAGCCATTTTGTGCTGTTTCCAGAGTGCTTCCTCTCAGGATACGAGAGCCCCCTTGCCATCCAACAGGGTGCCCGCCCTCTCGACGATCCCGCCCTGCGCGCATTCATCGCGGAATCTGCGGCGCACGAGGTGGTGGTGCTGGCGGGTCTGGCGCGCCGTGCGGGAACCCACCTCCACAACTCGGTCCTTGTCATCCATCGAGGCCGACTGTTGGGGGTCTACAACAAAGTCCTGCTCAGCGACCACGATCGGGAGGCACTGGGTTTCACACCGGGAACAGAACTGCCCGTCTTCGAGGCCCATGGCGTTCGGTTCGGCGTCCTGGTCGGCGAGGACACCTCCCTGCTTCACGTGGGGATGGCCGCCAAGCTGCAAGGCGCGGAGATTCTGTTCACGGCCCATCACACCACGGTTGAACCTGCCAGACTGGAGGACCACCGGCATGGGATGCGGAACAGCCATATCGCCCTCGCCTGCCAACTCCAGGTCGTGGTGGCACGCGCCAATGTTGTGCAACCCGAAGCGCCGGCCAAATTGCTGGGCTACGGCGACAGCGCCATCCTGAACCCCCAGGGAGTTCCCATCAGCGAAGCCGGACTCTTTCGCACCGAACTGCGAACCGCCTTGATCACGCCCACGATGTTCGAAGCGCCACACGCAGGCGCGGGATTTCACGAAGTTCCCGGCTGGCTGCGCACCAGCGTCGCGGAACTCCTGATCTCCCATCGGCCATCGCCCAACTCGGAAGCCCTTCGCCCCTGGCTCGAATCGATGGCCATCGATCACCAGTACACCCGGGAGGAAATGGCCTCCGCCACAGGCCTCGGCCGGAGTGAATTGGAATCGGCTCTCGCGCAATGGGGCCTCCAGAATCCTGCACCCCGTCCCATCGTCCCAGGCCAGCCTCCACGCGTCCTGCCCTACCCGGGCGGCCGCCACCCGCGCCTCGGATTTTTCGACGGTGCACGCAATCCCCAACGGGAAACCAAGGTGAGCGTGTTCCCACCCTGGGCCGGGGGCGGCTACGCCGTGGTGGATGTTCCGGAAGCGATCTTTTCGAACCTCGGATTGATCTACCTCGCCCATACCCACATTCCCACGGTCTGGGATCAGCAAGGCATCACTCTGCCGCGACTGGAATGGAGCCGATCCCCCGACGGGACGTTCACCCATGCCCGAGCCCTTCCCAACGGCATTGGCTTTGGCGCCGAGGTCCGATCCCAACACGACGGAGTCCGGTTCCAGCTTTGGCTCACCAATGGCACACCCAACCCGCTGTCCGGACTGCGGGTGCAGAATTGTGTCATGCTCGGGCATGCCACCGGATTCGCCGGCCAAACGCTCACCAACAAGGTCTTCGGCAGTCCGTTCGCCGCAGCGCGTTCCGCCGACGGAACCCGCTGGATCCTGACGGCATGGGAAGCCTGCGGGCGCGCCTGGGGCAACGAATGGGTGCCCTGCATCCACTCGGATCCTGTGTTCCCCGACTGCCTTCCCGGGCAAACGGTCCGGCTTGCCGGCTGGCTGTCGTTTTACGAAGGCCTGGATGTCCGACCGGAGATCGAGCGATTGACCCGGCTCGGCTACCCGAAGCCCTGATCTCCAAGAGGAGAACTCAGTCGACGCCCGGGAGAACCATCTCGAACCGCGGGATGCGCGTGTAAACCGCCCGGCCGTCGGAGTCCAAACCCAGATAGGCTCCCTCCGCGGTCGCCGACTTGGTACGGAGCAGGTGGTGGCTGTTGTAGGAGAAGGACTCGCCCGATTGCAGGAAGGGAGTCTGTCCCACCACTCCAGGACCTTCCACGGTCAGGATTTCGCCGTCGTCGGCGCTCACCACCCACTTCCGCCCCTTGATCGTCACGGCGACATCAGAGTCGTTGTGGATGGTGATGAAATAGACAAAGCAATACGGATGGTCCGGGGGCGTCTGGGCATTCGCGTTGAACGCCACCCGGTCCACCGTGACCCGCAAGCCAGGAAGCTCGATGGGAACCGTCGGTGCCTGAGCCATGGCTTAGCGTTTTGGCGCGGAGCCCGCCAGGCTCAGGGTCAGTTCGACCTCGTCGGAAACCTTGTCGGTGGGTGCGCCCGGGTTGATGCCATAATCGCCGCGCTTGATCGTGAATTGGGCGCGAAGAACCAGCAGATCCCCCTGCATGCGGCCATTGGTGCGGGCCCCCAGCTTGTCCTTCAGATAGGTGATCTTCACCGGTACCGACACCTCCTTGGTCACTCCCTTCAGCGTCATCTTACCCTGGACCTTGCCAGTGAAGACATCCCCCGACTTCTGCACGTCGCTCAGGGATTCCGCTTCGAAGGTCAGGTCGGCATGGGTGGCGACATCCATCCAGTCCTTGGCATGCATGTGCTCCTTCATGGTCGGGTTCGGCACATGCATCGAAGCGGTGGCCACGATGATCTTGCCCTTTGTCGCCTCGGGCTTCGTCGGATCGAACACCACCTCGCCGGAGATCCCGTTGGCCGATCCGCTGATGGCCTCCAGCGGTGCGTCCAAACTGAACGACACCGTGTTGACGCCTTTCGGATCCTTGAAATCAAACTTGGTTCCCTCAGCCGCAGCCGAACAAGCCAACAACACCGCCCACCCGACACTTCGCCATGCGCTTTTCACAGTTTTCATGAGTTCTGAATCGATTGCTTCACGTCCTCGTTCGCTCGCGCGAACCACGATGCCGCGAACACCACACCGGCCAGTCCCAGCACCCCACCCAGAAAATCCACCCCCGGAACGAAGTTCTTCTGCCACTCGACATACTCCAGTTCCGTCACCGGATCGACCTTCGTCACCGCCACACTGGTCTTGGTCCAGCCCAGGTGCGGCCCTCCGAAGAGCCAAAAAACCACCCCGACCAGCGCCATCCCCAATGCCACTAACCGTAGTGCCGTTCGCATGCCCGGCCGAGTAATAGTCTCCATCAGTCCGGATGCAACCTGTCTCTCACCCCAGTCCATGCCCGCGCGATGCGCCGATGCGCGCTCGACATCGCCAACGCTTCGAGCTCCGCCTCACGACACCACCGACCTCCCCCAGGGAGCTCCCCTACCGTCCCCACCCACTCCGACGCGAAGGCGCGCTGAGTCACCCGATACCGCGTGATGGCATGCCGCACCACCGTGAGCGGCTTCCAGTGCTGCAGGTTCATCTCCCCAAAAAAAGACCTCAACCGAAGGTCTCCCCCAGCCGCCCCCGGTTCCACCTCCAGGTTTGGAAATTCCCATAACCCGCCGTTCAACGCGTCCGCCGCCCGCTGCCTCACCCAGACCCGCCCCCGCTGCTCAATCAACGCCACCACAAACTCGCGCGCTGTCACCTTCGCCCGAGCCGCCAACTCCGGAAACGCCTCCACCCGCCCTTGCAGTCTCGCCTGGCAATGAGCCGACAACGGACACCGATCGCACGCGGGAACCCGGGGGGTACACACCGTGGCGCCCCATTCCATCAGCGCCTGGTTCAGGTGCGAGCAGGCCTCTGGCCGACCACTGGCCGCCGCGGTTTCCACCCAGCGCTTCGACTGCTCCCACAGCATCCGATTGAGTTCAGGGTCCTTTGGGTCTCCCGCAAGAGCCCCCAACCGACAAAAAACCCGGATAATATTTCCGTCGAGGATCGGTACCGCTTGACCCCATGCGATGCTGCAAATGGCGCCCGCCGTGTAGCGACCGATCCCCGGAAGTTCCAGCACGGTTTCATAGTCCTTTGGGAAGCGTCCGCCATGGTCGTTCTTGAGATTCTGGGCCGCCTGATGGAGGGAGCGGACCCGGCGGTAATAGCCCAGGCCCTCCCAAAGCTTGAGCACCCGGTCCTCCGGCGCCTCCGCCAGCGAAATCAGGTCTGGAAATTCCCGCATCCATCTCTCCCAGAATGGAATAACCGTCTTGACCTGAGTCTGCTGCAGCATGACTTCCGACACCCAGATCGCATAAGGGTCCCGGGTCCGGCGCCAGGGTAAATCCCGCGCATGCCGTCCATACCAATCCAGCAACGCGTTCACCAACGAGCCAAGGTGCGGGGGAGGAGCTGGTTTTTCCGACATAAGTCCCGGATAGAAAGAGAAACGACCGCGCATTGGAGTCGAATTCCGGCCCTGACGCCAGGAATCCGACCCCAGGGCAGTATTCTTGAACCTTGACCCGGATAGCCCCCAAGCGTTTAACGTAGCGGTATTGGTTAAAGGACGTATCGGTTAGTCACCCCTGCACACCTCCCGCTGCAACCCGATACGCCCATCAACTAAGCAATCTATCTATTTAACATGTCGTACGCCGATTCGTTAAAGCCCTGGGCAAAGTTGCTGAAGGCATGGTTTGGAGGAGCGCTCGCGATGGTGTCGATGAGCGCAGGTGCCGTGGTCGATGAGCTGTACGACAACATTGTCTGGCCGCGTGCCTTGCCCATCGAGCTCCAGGAGGTGGCAGGAGTGTTGGAGGGCGAGAACCGCATGCCGCTGTTGATTCCGGACGAATCGCGCTGGTTCAAGTTCAAGGTTCAACCCGGCAGCCGAGTGGTGGTGACGCTCGACGAATTGAACGCGAACTACGACCTGGTGCTCTTCAAGGACATCGCACGCACGTACCAGCAACTCGTCACTCCCTCGGATTTGCCGCTCATCGATGCGGAGTTCGCCGACGACGCCTTCAGCCCGGCTCAATTCTCGCCGGCACAGTTTTCACCCGCCCAATTCTCGCCGGCGGCCTTCAGCCCGGCGCAGTTTTCGCCCGCCCAGTTTTCGCCCGCCCAGTTTTCACCGGCTCAATTCTCCCCTGCCCAGTTTTCGCCGGCCCAATTCAGCCCCGACACCTTTGCTCCGGCGCAGTTTTCGCCCGCCCAGTTTTCGCCGGCCCAATTCTCCCCTGCCCAATTTTCGCCCGCTCAATTCTCACCCGCCCAGTTTTCACCGGCGCAATTCAGCGAAGAGGCTTACGCCAGTGCTCAGACGCGCAGCGTGATCGCCGTGTCAGCGTTCGATGGCACACTGCCCGAAGGCGTGATCGCCAACACTTGGAACGAAGACACCGAGTTCTATATCCGGGTGCGTGGACGTCAGGGGGTGGTGGATGCTCAGCCGTTTCATGTGAGCGTCTTTCTCTTTCCCGGGGTGTGCGCGGGATTATCCCCGATCCCGATCGACGGCTCCGGTCAGGCGCTTCCGCCCTCCACACTCCGGGCACCCGCGGGTGGTCATCGCACGCTGATCCTGACCGATCTCGACCGTTTGACCGGGCCTGGTTCCACCCCGCAACGTGCCGCACTCAGCGCCAAACTTGCTGAACTCGCCGCCCGCCCGGATGTCCAGGGCACGATTGTGGACGTCGGTTCCGATCCTTGGGTGGCCTTCTTCAATCAACAGGCGGACCTCAACCAGCAATGTCCGTATGGCAAAAACCTGGTGGCGGAGGCGATCCGGGCGATCATCGAACGCTCCCGGCCCGGCAATGCGCTCGAGTACATCGTCCTGGTGGGTGGCGATGGAGTCCTCCCGTTCTTCCGTCAACCCGACGAGGCCATGCTAGGACCCGAGGTGGACTACATCCCGCCCGTCTTTGAGTTCTCCACGTCCCAGGCCAGTATCCGAAACAATTACTTTCTCAGCCAGGACCGCTATGGCGCGCGATGCGAGATCTCCAGGAAACTCAGCCGCCTCGCCATCCCCGACCTCGCGGTGGGCCGACTGGTGGAAACCCCGGATGAAGTGATCAACGTGATCAATGCCTACCTGGAGAATCCGGGCGGGGTTGCCCCCACCCCCACGGGGGTCCTGGTGACCGGCTACGATTTCCTGCAGGACGCCGCCGACGAAATCGCCGCCGAACTTCAGGCCGGTGCTGGCATTGTGACGGACCGATTGATCGCTCCCAGCGACCTCGCCCCCTCGGACCCTGAGTCCTGGACCGCCTCGGACCTCGAAGCCGCCTTGCTGGGCAAACGCCACGAAATCCTTTTTCTGGCGGGCCATTTCAGCGCGGCCAGCACCCTGGCTGCCGACTATAAGACGTCGCTACCGGCAACCACGCTGCTGACGGCGCCCACGGGATTCTTCCGGAACTGCCTCTTCTACAGTGCGGGATGCCATTCGGGCTACAACCTCGTCGACGGCGACGCCATTCCGGGAATCACCGTCCGGGACGATTGGGCGCAAATCTCGGCCCGGCTCGGCATGACCCTGGTGGCTGGCACGGGTTACCAGTACGGCGACACCGATTTCGTGGAGTACAGCGAACGCTTGTACCTCTACTTCACCCGCGAACTGCGTTCCGGTTCCGGACCGGTTCCGATCGGGAAAGCCCTGGTGCGGGCCAAGCGGCAATACCTGTCCTCCACGGTCGACCTCCGTGGCATTCATGAGAAGTCGGTCTATCAGGCCTCGCTCTTTGGCTTGCCCATGTTCTCGCTCAACCTCCCTGGAGCGCGGCTGCCCGGCGATGCGGACGCCACGGTCATTGGTTCGACCTCGCCCTACGCGACGGCCCCGGGAAGCGTTCTTAACCTGCGTTTCGCCGATCTGACCATCAACCCGGTGCTCACCCCGCACACGCTGGTGCTGAACAACGCCGAATTCGATCCCAACTTCCCCAATGCACCGGCCCAGGTGACGGCGAAGTGGTACAGCGGATCGGCGGGCGTCACCGCGCATCCGGCCGAACCTGTGCTGCCCCTGGAAACCCGCAGCGTGGGAGTCCAGAACCTGGCGCTGCGCGGCGTCGGCTTCCGGGGCGGTCGCTACGACGACGAAGCGAACCTCACTCCGCTCACCAGTGCCGCCACCACCGAGATCCGCGGCGTTCATCCCGCCTTCCTGTCCGACGTTCTGTTCCCCCCGAAATTCTGGAGGGCCAATTACTTTGGTCTGCTTTGTAACCCGGACTCGGGAGCCACCAGGCTCATGGTCAACCCAGCCCAATTCCAGTCCGACCCGGCCTCGGATGTCGGCACGCTCCGGACCTACAGCCGGCTGGACTTCCGCCTCTTCTACAGCTCGGAAATCCAAACCTACTCCCAGGACACCGACAACGACGGCACCCCCGAGACCACAGCCACCCCGGCGTTGTCGGCCCCGCCCCAGATCAGCAACGTCGATGCCTGGAGCGACCCCTCGTCGATCCGCTTCCGCATTCAGGTCATTGGCAATCCGGCGGCGGGCCTCCAAGAGACCTGGGTGACCTACACCTCCGTCTCGGGTCCCCGCAACGGCGTCTGGGCCAGCGTGGATTTGACCCAGGACCCGACCGACTCCCGTTTCTGGCAGGGCAGTATCCCGCGCGACGCCAGCGCCCCGGAAGACCTGCGCTTCGTGGTCCAGTCGGTGAATGGCGTGGGACTGGTTTCGTTCTCATCGAATCTCGGCGCCTACTTCGTCCCGAATGAAACCGCTCCGCCAACCGTCCCTCCGGCGGCAGCCTCCGTCGAACTGCTGTCTCCGCCCGACTCCGGCATTTACGGCCAGCGGATCACCGTCCGAGCGCGCCTGACGTCCGGCGGCAACCTCATTACCAATCAATCCCTGAGCTTCCATCTCGGCGGCCTTCAATCCCGTGCCCTCACCGGACCCGACGGCGTCGCCCAGATTCGAATCAATCTGCTTCGTGACCCGTCACCCCGCCCGCTCGAACTCAGCGCCCGTTGGCTCGGCTCCAGGAGCCACGCCCTCGCCCCCGCTCAGGCCACCACCAGCTTCACCCTGGGAAGAAGCCCGACCACCCTCACGATTCAACCCACCGCGGCCACCGTCCGCCCCAACGCAACCGACACGCTTCAGGCAGGTCTCGCCGACGCCGCGGGCCGACCGCTTCCCGAACAAGGCGTCATCTTTGTCGTCGATGGCTCCGGCGGAACCCGGGTGGTTTCGGCCATCACCGATTTCAACGGACGGGCCGCCCTGGGCGCGGTCGATTTGCCGGCCGGGGCGTACACGGTCTCGGCTTACTTCGGACAATCGGTCCAACCACCGGCTCCGTTGGGTGCGGTGGGAGGCCCCAACCTGCTCTACGAGGCCTCATCCGCGTCGGCCACTCTGATCATTGATGCTGCGGTGCCTACCGCCGTGGACGACTCCGTCGAGGGGCTGCCGGGCAAGCCGCTCAAAATCGCCGTCAGTGCTTTGCTCTCCAATGATCTCGACCCCGCAAACGCAACACTCCAGATCTCCGGAGTCCAGGCGACCACCGGCCGAGGCATCCCGGTGACCCTTTCAGGAGCCTGGGTTTTGATCGGAAACCTCCCCACCGGTGTCCGCTCCGACGCCTTCGAGTACGAGATCACCAATCCCGGACAAAAAACATCCCGCGCCCGGGTCGTCATTCGTCTGAAACCGGACGAAGCGCCTTCCTCCAATCTGCTGGGAGCAACACCCGAGGATGGACGTCTTCGGCTTCGCTTCATCGGAATTCCCGGTCGCACGTATCGGGTTCAGTTCAGCACTTCCCCACCCGGTGGTTGGGAAACACTGGGCCAGACCAAGGTCGGGTCAGATGGCATCGCCACATTCCTCGCCCCCGCGCCTGTTGGCACCGCGGGCTTCTATCGCACGGCCTATCCCTGATTCAGCCCAAGAAACCACTTCTCATGAACACTCTCCTCCGTGACCGCCATTTCGGCCCTGTACGCCGTGCCGCCTCCGCCGTTGCCCTCGCCGCAACCTGTGCCGCCGTGAACGCATTCGCGGCGCCGATCCAAGTGTCCGCTAATCCCGACCTTCTCATCCCGGATGGGAATGATTCCGGGATCTTCAGCATCATCAACATCCCGGCTTCCACCCAGTCGATCACCGACATCAGCCTGACCTTGAATCTGGTGGGTGGGCAGGACGGGGCATGGAATGGCGACTTCTACATCTACCTCGCCCATGAGGGATACCTCAGCGTCCTCGCCAACCGGCCCGGAGTCACCGGCACCAACCCGTTTGGTTACGGGGACAATGGCCTGGCCCAGGTCACCTTCGACGACAACGCTCTTCAGGGCGATTTTCATGTGTACCAGGCCACGCTCAACACCTCGGACACCACGCTTCCCATCACCGGCATCTTCCAACCCGATGGTCGCGCCACGGATCCCTCCCTGGTCGCCCTGAACGACCCTCGAACGGCAATGCTCTCCGGTTTCCAGGGGCAGAATCCCGAGGGCGAATGGCGATTGTTCCTGGCGGATCTTTCCCCTGGTGGAACGGCGCGCCTCGCCAGCTGGGAACTCAACATCACCACCGAAGACGTGGTCCAGGTGCCTGAATCCGGCCCTGGCCTCGCCTTTCTCGGACTCTCGGCAGTGCTCATCGGTCTCACGCCGCGCTACCTCCGACGCCGGGCGTCCCACCTGCGCTGATCGGAACGATTCCGTTGGAACTCAGGCCAAGACGCGACGCCCAGAGGGACCGTCCGAGAAAGAGGCTCGCGCCCCGAGGGAATCGCGAACCGAAAGGTGTGGGTTGAGGGAGTGCTCCCGACTCATCGGGTTCTTCGCACTTCTTGGCGTCTCAGCGTGTTGGCGTGAACTCCGTCGATTTCCTCTGAATCGTTGGTTTCGCGCGATGGACATGTTGATGCTGACCCCGGCGTTTTTCGGGATCATAGTCCCGGCTTCTCCGTCTAACCCGCGGACTCGACATGAAACTCTGGGCCTTCCTCTTCCTCACCATGGTCAGCGCCATCGCCGGCGCCGCCGAATCCCGTGATCCGTTGTGGCGCCAAGTGCAGGAAGCTGAGCAATCAGGCCTTCCTCAAACCGGCATCCAAGTCCTCCAAACCATCATCGATGGCGCTTTGCGCGACCAGGCCTGGGCGGAGGCCACCAAGGCGATCGGGCGGCGCATCGCTCTGGAGAGCCGGCTCGAAGGCGGGAATCCCGAACAAGCCATCACCCGCCTCGCCCAGGAACTCGAACGCGTTCCTCCCTCCATCCAACCCCTGTTCCACACGCTGCTCGGGAACGCCTACTGGTCCTATTTCCGCCAGAACCGCTGGCGCTTCGCCCGCCGCACCGCCACCGCCACCGCCCCGGGAACCGATTTCACCACCTGGGATCTTCGAAGGCTCTTCGCAGAAATCGATCGCCACTTCCAAGTCGCTCTCTCGAACGACGCCGCCCTCAAAGCCACCCCCATCGCTCAGTTCGACGCCCTGCTGGAACCCGGGACCGTTCCCGACACCCTGCGCCCCACCCTCTACGACTTTCTCGCCCGTGAAGCCCTGAACTTCTACCAGGCCGGCGAACAAGGGCTCGCCCGCCCCGAGGACGCCTTTGTTCCCAACTCCGCCAGCCCCCTGCTCGGTTCCCGTGATGAATTCGTCCGCTGGCAACTGGAGGCTTCCGAGTCCGAAACCAACGCCCCCACCGTCCGCGCCATCCGCCTGTTCCAATCCCTGCTCCGCCACCAAATCACCTACCCCGACCCGGGAGCCCACATCGCCACGGACGTCGACCGACTGACGTTCGCCCTCCGGACCACCGCCGGCCCCGACAAGGATCAGCGTTATGCCGATGCCCTCGTCGCTCTTGCCGATCGCTGGTCCGAACACGAAGTCTCCGCGCTCGCCCGACAGACCGCCGCCCGCACCCTTCATCGCCTCGGCCGTTCTCGGGAAGCCCATCGCCTCGCCCGTCAGGCGAACGACGCGTTTCCCAACTCCATCTGGACCCGCGATTGCCGAAATTTGATCGCCGAAATCGAAGCACCCCAGATCGCCATCACCACCGAGCGCAGTTGGAATCCACCCTGGCCCTCCGTCGATGTCGAATACCGCAACGTGACCCGGATCTGGTTCCGGGCCTACCGTGCCGATTGGGCGCAATACCTCGACCGCCGACTGCCCCGTCCCGAGCGACTCAGCCTCAAGCAACGACTGGAAATGCTGGAGCGCGAACCCGCTTTAGAGTGGTCCGCCGACCTGCCCGCGACCCCGGACTACCGGCCGCGCCGCCAGACGGTGCCGGCCCCAACCACGCTGCAACCCGGGTTCTACTTCATGTTCTCCAGTCATCTGCCCGGTTTTCCGGAAGACGACAATCAGTTGAGCGTCACCACCCTTTGGGTCACTCAACTCGCCCTGCTGACACGCGCCGCCCAAGACGGCATCGAAGGTTTTGTGCTGGATGCGGAATCCGGCGAACCACGACCGGGAGCAACCGTGGAAGCTTGGTTCCTGGCCCCTAACGGCACCCGAACCGCCATCGCACCACAAACCACCGATGCCCTCGGGTTCTTCCGACTGGAGCAGCCCCGTCCAGGGCGTGGACACCTGATCCGGGCAAGTCTCGGACCACAGCAAATCGCCCTCAACTCCGATGTCTGGTGGCACGAAGGAATCCATCAGCAGCCGCAGGGGGAACGCGACCAGACCATCGTCCTGACCGATCGCGCCCTCTACCGTCCCGGCCAGACCATCCACTACAAGGGCATCGCGTTCCGCCTCGACGATGACCAAGTCCGCTACCAGCTCCGCTCCAGCCGCGACATCACCGTGGTCTTTCGCGATGCGAATCATCAGGAGATCGCCCGTCGCTCCCTGAAGACCTCCGATCTGGGGTCGTTTTCCGGCAGTTTCACCGCCCCCCGGGACCGGCTCCCGGGTCGCATGCTCATCCAGGTGGAGGGTGACTCCAGCTACGCCGCCGGGTTCAACGTCGAGGAATACAAGCGGCCCAAGTTCCAAGTGGTCCTCGACCCGCCCACCGAAGCTCCGCGCCTCAATGAGCCCGTCACCTGGACCGGTCGCGCCCTGGCCTACACTGGCGCCGCCATCGACCGCGCCAAAGTCTCCTGGCGTGTCCGCCGGGAAACCCGGCTCCCCATCTGGTGGGGCCTCTTTCGGCCCGGTCCCGGTCCCGGCTCGGAGACCGACCAGGAAATCGCCCATGGAACCGCCGAAACCGCCGCCGATGGGTCCTTCCAGTTCCGATTCCGCGCACTCGCCGATCCGCTGGCACTGGAGGCCGATGAACCCACCTTCCACTTCCAGATCCATGTCGACATCACCGATGGTGCCGGTGAAACCCGGTCCGCCGATCGCTCGGTCCCGATCGGTTACGCCGCGCTCGCCGCGGAACTGCACGCCACCGACTGGCAGGTCGCGGGCCAACCGGTCACCATCCGCATCACCACCCGGACCCTGAATGGCGATCCGCTGGCCGCCGCAGGTTCGCTCAAGATTCATCGACTGGAGCAACCCCTGCTGGTGCATCGCGCCCCCTTGGGCTCCCGCCCTTATCAACCGTTTCCCCTCGGGGAAGGCCGTTCGACAGGGGCCGATGCCATCGACCTTTCCAATCCCAACCACTGGCGGCTGGCCGATGTCCTGACCACTCAAACCTTCCAGACCAGCACCAACGGCGTCGTCACCAACCGCGTGGAACTCCCGGCCGGAGTTTACCGTGCCGTTCTCGAAACCCAGGATCGTTTTGGCAGGAAGGTCACCTCCCAACTCCAGGTCCGTGTCCTCGATCCGGGCGCCGAACGACTTAACATCAAGGTCCCGCACCTGCTCGACGCTCGCGCCCTGGAGGTGGAGCCCGGACAAGAATTCCTCGCGCTGTGGGGCACCGGTTACGACAGCGGCCGCGCGTTCGTGGAAATCCAGCACCGGGGCAAAACCCTCGAGCGGTTTTGGACCACCCCCGGCCGCACCCAGCAGCGCATTCCCGTGGCAGTGACCGAAGCCCTTCGCGGCGGTTTCCAGGTTTCCGTCACCCAGGTGCGGGAAAACCGCCTGTACCGCTCCACTCAGGACGTCGTCGTTCCCTGGAAAAACAAGGACCTGGATCTGTCCTGGGAAACCTTCCGCTCCAATCTGGAACCCGGCCAGAAGGAGACCTGGACAGCGGTCATCAAGCCGGTGCGGCCTGGAAGCGCGGAATCCGAAGCTGCCGCCCGTCTCGCCACGGAGATGGTCGCCACCCTCTACGACGCCTCTCTCGACCAGTTTCTGCCTCACCAATGGCCCAACCGATTCGAGTTCTGGCCCACGTTCTCCGGCACCTACGTCCAGGAGTTCTTCAGCAATGAATGGACCCCGCTCGAAGTGTTTCGGACGCACAAGGACCGCGCCCAGGAAGACCCCAACATCCGGTACCGCTCATTCCCGCCCGAACTCCGCTTCGAGAACCTGGGAAAAGTAATGTTCAAGGCCCGCACGTTGAGTGGCGCTGCGGCGGCGCCATCCCGGGGCGCTCTCATGGGAACTGCCGAAATGGCCCCTCCCATGGCCATGGCTGTGGCAGACGCTTCGTCCGCCCGCGGTGACATGGAATTGTTCGCGACCGGTGGCGGCGGCGGGGCAGCCGGTGTTGCAGCCCCGACACCCAGCACTCCACCCGACCTCGCCAAGGTCTCCACCCGCCAGAATCTCCACGAAACCGCCTTCTTCTTTCCCCATCTTGCCAGCGACTCCAACGGCGTCGTCCGCTTGTCCTTCACCGTCCCGGAGGCACTCACCGAATGGCGGGTCCTCGCCCTCGCCCATGACCGGGATCTGAGGTCGGGTTCGCTCACCGCCAAAGCCGTCACCGCCAAGGATCTCATGGTCCAACCGAATCCCCCGCGGT
>CAUJJW010000109.1 GCA_963205105.1 Verrucomicrobiota bacterium
GATCAGCAGGACAAGGCCGTGTCCAATTACGCCATGAACTTCGCCCTCGGCGGCTGTGATTGGCCCAACGTTTGGGACGTCCGCAACTGGCCCGCCGTGAAAGACTCCGCCGTGCGCAACCCGGCAGCCACCGTTCATATCACCGACGGCGGCACCCGGCCGGTCAACACCAAGGACCGCTTCAAATGCGTCACCGTCACTTCGGTCGAGAAACCCGGCTGCTGGATCGTTCACGACCCGGCCAATGACGCCCCTTGCAGCGGCTGTGTCACCGCCACCGGCGACCCCAACTGGGGCGGCCCCCATCTCCGCCACAATCAGCGCAGCAACATCCTCTTCGCCGATTCCCATGTGGAGGCCAAGCGCGCTTCCGACTGGTACTGGGCAGGGACCGGCTGGTTGAAGCCCGACATCGGCGGCAACGGTGAATGAGAGAACCCGCGGCGCCACTTGAGTGGGACCCAACGTCCCGCTAGGTTCGCCTCGTTGAAGCCGAAGTCCTGTCCTCCTGTCCGGACCCTCGCGGTCGCGATCCTCGCCCTCGTCGGCGCCGTGCACGGTTCGCCCCGACTGGTCGCCGCGAGCCTCCCTGACCGCGTCGATTTTAATTTTCACATCCGGCCGCTGCTCTCCGACCGCTGCTTCGCCTGCCACGGTCCCGATGACCGGGCGCGCAAAGCCAAACTCGATCTCCACACCCGCCAGGGTGCCCTCCAGGGCGGCACTTCCGGTGCACCCAGCCTCAAACCCGGAGATCCGGACGGATCCGAGATCCTGAAACGCCTCCTCACCTCGGACCCGGATGAGGTGATGCCTCCCCCGGAGTCCAAACTGCCCGCACTGACCCGGGAGGAAGTTGACCTGATCCGGCGCTGGATCGCCCAGGGCGCCGAATTCAAGGACCACTGGGCCTTTATCCCACCCGCCCACCACGAACCTCCCCTCACCGCAGCAACCCCGGCCGAACAACCCGCAACCCGTCCAATCGACGCTTTCGTACGGTCACGACTTCTGGACCAAGGGTTGAATCTTCAGCCTGAGGCATCGAGGGAAACCCTGATCCGACGGCTCAGCCTCGACCTCACCGGCCTGCCGCCCACTCCCTCCGAAATTGATGCGTTCCTCGCCGACGCCTCCCCCACCGCCTACGAAGCGGTCGTGGACCGGCTCCTGGCCTCCCCGCATTACGGCGAACGCATGGCCCAGGAATGGATGGACTTGTCCCGATATGCCGACACCTATGGCTATCAGGCGGACGTCGATCGCGATCTTTCCCCATGGCGCGACTGGGTCATCCGTTCCTTCAACGAAAACCTGTCCTGGGACCGGTTCATCACCTGGCAACTGGCGGGCGATCTCCTGCCCGAACCCAGCCGTGATCAGGTCCTCGCCACCGCCTTCAACCGACTCCACCGCCAGACCAACGAGGGCGGGAGCATCGAGGAGGAATTCCGCACGGAATACGTCGCGGACCGCGTCCACACCATGGGCACCGCCTTTCTCGGGCTCACCCTGGAATGCGCCCGCTGCCACGATCACAAGTACGACCCGATCTCGATGCGGGATTACTACAGCCTCTCCGGATTCTTCAATTCCATCGACGAATCCGGGCTGTATTCCCACTTCACCCGCGCCACCCCGACCCCGGTCATGCTGCTCTGGGAGGAAGATTCCCAAGCCAAACACGCCGCCGCTGTGAAAGCCATCGGTCAGGCGGAAGTGTCGGTGAACACCCTGCGAACCGCCGCACGGAAGTCCACCCAGCCCGTCCACCCGCCACTGCCGACGCCGCCCAGGCCGATGGTCCATCTCGCCTTCGAACAGATCGCCAACCAGCGCACCCCCGACTCCGTCTCCACCAACCTGGTGTCCCTTCAGGACAACCCTGTGTTGGCCCCCGGCGTGGTCGGCCAAGCCATGCTGTTCAGCGGCGACAACACGGCGACCATCCCCAACGCCGGCAAGTTCGGAAGGACCGACCCGTTCTCATTCGCCCTCTGGCTCAAACCCACCGAGAAACAGAATCGCGCCGTCGTCTTCCACGCTTCGATCGCCTGGACCGATTCCGGCAGCCGCGGCTACGAGTTCGTCCTGGATGAAGGCCGGCCGTTCTTCGCCCTGATCCACTTCTGGCCTGGCAACGCCGTTGCCGTTCGCGCCCGTGACACCCTGCCCCTCGACCAATGGTCCCATCTGACGGTGACCTACGACGGTTCGAGCCGGGCTGACGGCATCCGCTTGTATCACAACGGAGAACCGCTCCCGGTCGAGATGGTCCGCGACCATCTCTATAAGGAGATCAAGCACCGCGGCGAATGGGGCGACTCCGATGGTGGCGGAGCTCCGCTCAAGCTCGCCGGCCGTTTCCGTGACAACGGGTTCAAGAATGGCCTCATCGACGAGTTCCAGGTCTTCGACACCGAACTGACCTCCTTGGAAGTGGTCGCGCTCTCGCGGTCCACCGAAGCCGGTCGGGACCTTCCCCTACCCCCTTCCCTTGCCCGCAACGGGCCCGAATGGCATGCCCTCCATCAACTCGCACGCGAGGATGCCGCCTACCGGGAGGCCACAGCCACCCTCCACGCCGCCCGGGTCGCGGAGAACCAACTCGTGAACCCGGTCCGCGAAATCATGGTGATGAAGGAACTGCCCCAGCAGCGCCCCACCTTTGTGCTGCGCCGGGGCGCCTACGATGCACCCACCGACCCCGTCAGCCCAGGCGTGCCGGAACGCATTCTGCCGTTCGACAACCAGCTTCCGAAGAACCGACTTGGACTCGCCCGGTGGATGACCAACCCGAAGAACCCCCTCACCGCCCGTGTCGCGGTGAACCGCGTCTGGAAACTCCATTTCGGCCGCGGTCTGGTCGCCACGACCTGGGACTTCGGCGCCCAGGGCCAGATACCTTCGCACCCCGAACTGCTCGATTGGCTCGCCGAAACGTTTGTCCAGTCCGGCTGGGACCGCAAAGCGCTGCACAAGCAAATCGTGCTTTCGGCGACCTACCGGCAGTCCTCCCAGGCACCGACCGAACTCATCGCGCGCGATCCTGAAAACCTCCTGCTCGCCCGGGGTCCGAAACACCGCCTCGACGCCGAGCAAATCCGCGACAGTGCCCTCGCCGCCAGCGGGCTGCTCGTTCCCACCGTGGGCGGCCCCAGCGTCAAACCCCACCAGCCCGCCGGAGTCTGGGAAGATGCCGGTACCGGCAAGTCCTACACTCCCGACAAGGGCGACAATCTCTACCGCCGTAGTCTCTACACCTTCTGGCGCCGCACCGCCCCGCCGCCAAACATGCTCACCTTCGACGCCACCACCCGGGAGGTCTGCACCGCCAAACGCGAAACCACCTCCACCCCGCTCCAGGCGCTGGTGCTGCTCAACGATCCCCAGTTCCTCGAAGCCGCCCGCGTGCTCGCCGAACAGCTGGTCGCCTCCCACCCCGACGCCCCCCAACAGCGTGCCCACGCCGCGTTTCGACGCCTCACCGGGCGGACGCCGGACGCACGGGAAGTGGAGGTGCTCGATCAGCTGTTCCAGGAGCAACGTTCGTATTTCCAGGCCAATCCCGACGCCGCAACCAAGTACGCCAGCCTCGGCTCCCAACCGCGTCGCGACAACCTCCCCGCCGTCGAAGTCGCCGCCACCGCGGTCCTCACCAGCACCCTCATGAACCACGACGCCTTCGTCATGATCCGGTAGGCACAAAGATTGTAAGAACTGACGCCTCTGACTCGTTCACCAGATATGCTCAACCTCGATATCTTGCGAAAACGACTGCGGGAAGGATTCCGTCCCTTTGTGCTGGTCACTACCGACGGCCGAAAATTCCCCGTTCCACATCCCGAATTCGTCGCCGTCGGCAAAGGTGTCGTCGTGGTTCTCCATCCTGACGACACCTCCAGCACGATCGACGCCCTTCACATCGTCTCTGTCGAAGATCTCCGAGCCCGTAAATCCCGATGAACCCTTCCTGTTCCGGCCCCCTTTCCGTTGCGGACCTTTCCCGCCGGCAGTTCCTGAACCGCTTCGGCATGGGCCTGGGCGGGATCGCGCTCGCCCACCTGCTGAATCCGGCCCGAGGCCTCGCCGCTTCCACGGTCGCCACCCGCCAGGACCTGGGCATCCTGGGAAGCGCGCTGCACCACGCTCCCAAGGCCAAACGCGTCATCTACCTGTTCATGGCCGGCGGGCCGTCCCAGCTCGAAACCTTCGACTACAAGCCGCTGCTCAATGAACGCAACGGCCAGGAGCTTCCCGCCTCCGTCCGTATGGGTCAGCGGCTCACCGGCATGTCCGGCAATCAGGCAACCCTGCCCATGGCTGGGTCCGCCTTCAAATTTGGCCAACACGGCCAGTCCGGCGCCTGGATCAGTGAACTGCTCCCCTACACCGCCAAGGTTGCCGATCAGCTGTGCATCGTACGTTCGATGTACACCGAGGCCATCAATCACGATCCGGCCATCACCTTCCTCCAGACCGGCTCCCAAATTTCCGGCCGCCCCAGCATCGGCGCCTGGGTCCACTACGGACTGGGCAGCGACAACGACAACCTTCCCGCCTTCGTGGTGCTCGTCACCCGCGGCAAGGTCGATCAACCGCTCTACTCCCGGCTTTGGGGCAGCGGCTTCCTGCCATCGCCGCATCAGGGCGTCCAGTTCCGCGCCGGCAAGGAGCCTGTCCTCTATCTCAACAACCCCGAGGGCACCACGCCGGAGAGCCGGCGCCTCATGCTCGACCGGCTGCGCGAATTACACGTCCACGCCGCCGAACGCACGGGCGACACCGAAATCGACGCCCGGATCGCCCAGTACGAAATGGCGTACCGGATGCAGACCAGCGTGCCCGAGGCCACCGACCTTTCGGGCGAACCGGAAAGTGCCTACGAACTTTACGGGCCCGATGCCAAAAAACCGGGGACCTTTGCCGCCAATTGCCTGCTCGCCCGCCGACTCGCCGAACGCGGGGTCAAGTTCATCCAGCTGTATCACCAGGGCTGGGATCAACACGGCGGCCTTCCTAACGGCATCAAGCAGCAGTGCAAGGAAACCGACCAACCCTGCCACGCCCTGCTGTCCGACCTGAAACAACGAGGGTTGCTCGACGACACCCTCGTCGTGTGGGGTGGCGAATTCGGGCGCACTAATTATTCCCAAGGCAAACTCACCGCCACCGACTACGGTCGCGATCATCATCCCCGGTGCTTCTCCATCTGGATGGCCGGCGGCGGCACCAAGCCCGGCACCGTCTACGGCAGCACCGACGAGTTTGGCTACAACGTGGCTGAGAACGGCGTCCACGTTCACGATCTTCACGCCACCATGCTTCACGTGCTCGGCGTCGATCATGAACGCCTCACCTACTTCTTCCAGGGCCGCCGCTTCCGCCTCACCGACGTGCACGGCAAAGTCATCCAGCCCTTGCTGGCGTGACCGCCCTTCCAGCAACCACCTCGATCCGACGCACCCGGCGCGGTTGGAGATTGTCCCAGCACGGAACCGTCCTCAGCGAAGTCCTGCGCCAACCCGGCCCCACCCATAGCGTCTTTGACGTGCTCGCCGCGGCCTGCCTCACCGGCCCGCCCGTCCAGGACATCGCACTGCTCGGATTCGGAGGCGGTAGCGTCGTCGCCGCTCTCCGCGCCCTCGGCTGCCAGGCTCACATCCATGCCGTTGACCTCGATCCGACCGGTTTCGATCTCCTCCGAGACGCGGGCGCCCCGTGGCTCCAACCCTTCTCATGGCATCACGCCGACGCGGTGGAATGGCTTCGGTCCTCCGGACGCTTCGATGTGATCTTGGACGATCTGTCGATTCCCCAAGGCGGTGACGTCGAAAAACCCAACGCCAGTTGGGACACACTTCCCGCTCTAGTCGCACGCCACCTTCGCCCGAACGGCATCGCCCTTTTCAACCTCCTTCGACCGGCCGGGCGAGGATGGACCCGCGGCATGGCGGACATCGCCTCGAAACTCGGCAACGGCCTGGTCATCCACCTCGACGACTTCGAGAACCGAATCCTGGTTTCAAGCCGGTGCCGGGAACAGCTTACCATCCCCGGTCTCGATCCTCGGACCTTTGGAAACACGATCCGATCCCACCTGCGCACTCTTGGATCCCTACAACGGAAGCGGGTGAAGATCCGCGGTTCCACCCGCCCCGCCCGGTGATCCGCCGTGGTTGATTCGCCGGCCTTTCTCCGGGCGAATCGATGCTCTCATTGACACCATGACCAGCCTTCATCGTAGGCTTTTGATCCATGCACCTGACTCATGGGACGTCACCGTCATCCTTCCGCCATCCCTGGCTTGCCGCCCTGTGCCTGCTCCCAGGCCTGTCCAGTTCCGGGGCCCAAGCGGTCGAGGGCCTGGAGGAGAGGATTCGACGGCTGGAGCAGGCGGCAACATCGGCGTCCGCGATCAACTCGGGTGACAACGCCTGGATGCTGGTGAGTTGCGCGATGGTGCTGATGATGACCGCCCCAGGATTGATCCTGTTCTATGGCGGTCTGGTGCGGAGCAAGAACGTCCTGGCGACCATGATGCACAGCCTCATCCTCATGGGGCTCGTCTCGGTCCTGTGGGTGGTTTTCGGGTACAGCATCGCCTTCGGTGAAGGCAACGCGTTCTTCGGAAATCCGCTGCAGTACTTTTTCCTCCGGGGAGTCGGAGGACAGCCAAACCCCGACTACGCCCCCTCGATCCCGCACCAGACCTTCATGCTGTTCCAGATGATGTTCGCCATCATCACGCCGGCGCTCATCAGCGGTGCCGTCGCCGAGCGGATCAAGTTCGGCGCTTACGTCCTCTTCATCGCGCTGTGGGTCACCGTCGTTTATTTCCCGCTCGCCCACATGGTCTGGGGCAAAGGCGGCTGCTTCAACTGGGCCCTCGGCGGAAGCATCCCGATTCTCGACTTCGCCGGCGGCACGGTCGTCCACATCAGTTCGGGCGTCTCGGCCCTGGTCTGCGCGATCATGCTCGGCCGCCGCAGCGGGTACCCGCGGGAACCCATGCCTCCCCACAACGTCGTGCTCAGCCTGATTGGAACAGGCCTTCTCTGGGTGGGCTGGTTCGGCTTCAACGCCGGCAGCGCCCTTTCCGCCAATGCGCTCGCCACCAGCGCCCTCGCCGCCACCCACTTCTCCGCCGCCGCCGCCGGTCTCAGCTGGTCGGTCATGGAATGGCTGACCCGTGGAAAACCCAGCGTGCTCGGTGCCGCCTCCGGCATGGTCGCCGGCCTCGCCACCATCACGCCTGCCTCCGGATTCGTTACCATTCCATCCGCCCTCGTCTTTGGTCTGCTGGCCGGCATCGTCTGCTACCTCGCCGTCAGCAAATTGAAGACCCGCTTCGGTTACGACGATTCGCTCGACGTCTTCGGTGTCCACGGCGTGGGCAGCATGCTCGGAATGTTCCTGCTGGGGTGGGTCGCCAGCGCCGACGCCAATCCCTTGATCGCCTCCACCTTCAAACTCGGGGACCAGGTCGTCTCGCTTGTCGGCAGCACGCGGCAAGTCGTGAACCAGCTCGTGGGAATCGTCGCCACCGCCGCCCTGAGTGCCGGCGTCACCTTCGTCCTCCTGAAGGTGGTGAATGCCCTGGTTGGATTAAGGGTCTCGGAGGAAGAAGAGGACGCTGGCCTCGACACCACCCAGCACGGCGAAAGCGCCTACAACGACTAGCCGCCCAGGCGGTCACCTCTCCAGCATCCGATAGAACCGCTGGCTCCCGCTCGGCCGGTCGACGTGATCAAAAAACCCATCGACCGGAATCGAGTTGGTTTTCAGGGGTTGCCAGAGTTTCAGGTCACCCGACCCTTGCAGGACATAAGTCAACCCGATGGTGCCCCGACAACGAACGACAAACCCGTCCGGTGGCAGCTTTCCGAGCGCTT
>CAUJJW010000110.1 GCA_963205105.1 Verrucomicrobiota bacterium
CAGACCATGAACCAGGATGGACTCCGGGGGGCGAGACGCCCCCCTCTACGGCAGGCGGGACGCCCGCCGCTACGGAGGCGCGGTTCATGGAGAGGAACGTTTTCCAAAATTTGGAGCCATTCATACGTCCGTCACGATTTCGTGCTGTCGACCTAGCGAGCCCGGCCCGCGGCGGTGGACCGCTTCTTTTTCTGAGGCTTGGGTCCAAGAAGCTCCAAATCGAGGTCCTCGGTCGCCAGGTCGATTCCGCTCACCTTCCGATACGCCTCGCTGTTCTCGATCAGGAAGAAATGGGAGGCGAAGCGGTTGGGAGCGAACTGGTCCCAGTCCGGGTAGCGCTCCCTGAAGCGCCGCAGGTCCTCCTCGGTGCCCTGGGAGGCCTGAACAAAAGCACGGCGCTTCTCGACAAACTCGGCGGTCGCCTTCCGGTTTTGTTCGTCCCAGAAGGCCGGGTCTCGGGGTGTGAGCAGGATGATGATGGCAAGGTCCGAGGTCGTGGTGACCTTTTCCGAAAAGAGATACTTGATGATGGGAATGGACCTGAGGCCGGGAACTCCGGATCGCCGGGTGCGGCTTTCGCGCTGATTGAGACCGGTCAGTATCAGGGTCTGGTTGATTCCCAGGACCGCTTCGCTGGTGACCGAGATATTCTCGAAAACAGTGGCACTGTCGTCAGCCCCATCCACATCCGAGAGTGGCAGCAACGTCCTCCGTCCTGCCTTGGCCACCAATCGGACGCGCGGACTGCCATCCTCGCCGGTGGTACGAAGCAACGTCGGGGTGACATCCAGCGTGGTCCCGAACGGGTACGGTTTGATGTCTCCGGAGATGTTCCCTGCCACCTGGTAGACCAATTCACCGCCAGCGACGAAAGTGGCGGGCGTACCACTCAACGCGGTCAGGTGAGGTCGCGCCAGGAGAGCGATCCGCTGCTCCGACACGTTGGCGATGTTCACCTCGTAACTGAGAGCGGCGCTGTAGAGCCAGTTGAAGGACGCCATCGCTCCGTCGGCGATCGAGGCATTCACCGAGATCCGCCGCAGAAAATTATGTCCGACACTGTCCGACTCCAGTCCGATGACCTTGAAGATCGTAGCGTCCACCTCGATCAGGCGGTGAGGGCTGCCAACATCCTCGGTGGTCAGATCCAAAACATTCGCGCGGCCCGCGAGGATTCGTTCCAGGAGCTTTCGTTGAGCGGGCGAGCTGGTCCATCCCGTGACGACGACTCCAGCGAGCCGGCGTTCGACAACGACCTGAGGCAGCTCGCGCAACAGTTCACGGAGAGCCCGAACCTCCTCGTCCGGAAGGTTCGAAGATTCGGGATGAGCCCCGTTCTCTTCAGGCGGTTGAGCCGGCGCCGCTGGGGCGGCCCCTGCTCCTGGCTTTTGCCCGGCAGCGGCCAGGAATGCCCGGCTGTTCGTAGCGGTGATGCTTCTCCGATCGGAGGCATCCCGGGACAGGCCTCCGCCCTGACCCGAACGACGCGATGATTCTGAATCCGCCGCTTGGGTCAGTACGGCGAGGCTCTTGCGCGCGGTCGGATTGGCCGGGTCGCGGCGCAGGACTTCCTGATAGGTGGCCGCTGCAAGGTCCGGGAGCCCGGAAAGGAAGTAGGCTTTGGCAAGGTTGTTGTAGGACGGCAGGTGGTCGGGCCGGAGTGCAAGGGCATCCTCCAACTCACGAGCCGCCGCCACCGGCTCTCCCCGCCGCAACAGCGCCGTGCCCATGTTGTATCTTGCCCCCGCATGGTTCGGCGCGAGCGTCAGCGTCTGTTGAAACCCCACGGCTGCCTCGTCGAGTTCCTCCTCCCGCGCGAGCAGCAGCGCCAGAAGGTAGTGGGACTCCGCGTGGAGAGGTTCATCCCGGAGCGAGCGCCTCAATTCCCGTCGCGCCTGGCCGATGTCCCCCTTGGCGAGCGCCGCCTCCGCGGCCTGGTAGGCTGCCGTTCCCCGGGGAACGATGTCGTCGGCCAACGACGTGAAACCCAATCCCAAAACGAGGGCCACCAACAGCGGAACCCCGGCGAGGGTGCGACCGTGTCGCGTCGTTTTCATGTGCATAGGGTGAAGAGGGCCGTCGACAGCCGACGTCCTTACCTGACTGCGACGGTCACCTTGGGAATCCGGCCGTTGAACTTCGATCGGTGCTCAGCGCCGACGTCCTCCACGACCGGGGTGCCCAGGTCGATGCCGACGTCAGCGGTTTCGTCGGCGGAAAAGATTCCAGCCTGGGTATGAGGGATCTTTCCTTCGGCCACTTTCTCATCGTTGACGAAGAGCGTTCCTGTGCCGCCCTTGCCGGGGCCGCCGCCTTCGTAGGCGAACTCAAAGCGCAAGGTTGCCTTGCCGGGGGGAAGCGGTTGGGCGGCGGTGATGGCGGTGCGCTGGAGGCCGAGGAAGTTGTAGTCGTACGCGGGCACGCCTTCCTTGATGTAAAGAGACCAGCCGCCAAAGCGACCGCCCTGGGCAAGCACGGTGCCGTGGGCACGCCCTTCCGGAATCACGAGCTCGGCGGTGATGGTCTTCGACTTGTTCTTCACATTGATGAAGGCGCTCTCCATGAGCCCGGACATGCCTTCAGCCAGCGAGAGCGACGTCCGGTGACCCATGAGATCGGGCCGGCCCACGAGGTCGGCGTTGAGACGTTCGAACGCGCGGTCGTCGATGGGCAGAACATGGTACTTCTGTGCCTCGGCGAGGAAGAGCGCCTGCATTTCCTTCAACTTGGCCGGGTTTTTCGCCGCCACATCGTCGGCGCAGCTGAAGTCGTTGCGGATCTCGTAGAGTTCCCACAGGTCGGCCTCGAGCGAACGGCGTGGCTGGCGTTCCCACGGCGCCTTGTGGATGACCCCGGCCAGCCATCCGTCATGGTAAATGGCCCGGTTGCCGGCGACCTCGAAGTACTGGGTCTTGTGGCGGTCCGGGGCGTCAGCAGCCTTGAAGGTGGGCAACAAGCTGATGCCTTCCATCGGCACCTGCGGCGTACCATTGACGACCTTCGGTTCCGGCAGCCCGGCCGCTTCGAGGATGGTGGGAGCGATGTCGATGACATGGCTGAAGTGGTTGCGGATCTCGCCCTTCGCCGCGATGCCTTGGGGCCAGTGAGCGACCATGCCCACCCGAGTGCCTCCGAAATTCGAAGCCACCTGTTTGGTCCAGGTGAACGGGGTGTTGAAGGCAATCGCCCAACCGGCGGCCATGTGCGGGTAGGTCTCCGCACTGCCCCACTGATCGTGGTGGCGCAGCATGTCCTCGACCTTCTCCTGAACGCCGTTGAAGTAGGTGTACTCATTGAACATGCCGTTCATGCCGCCCTCGGCGCTCGTGCCGTTGTCGCCGGCGATGTAGAAGACGAGAGTGTTCTCCAATTGACCCATGTCCTGCGCAGCCTGGATGACGCGTCCGATGTGGTGGTCGGTGTAGTCGACGAAGGCGGCGAACGTCTCGACCTGGCGGGTGAAGAGCCGCTTCTGATCGGCGGACAGGGCGGTCCAATCCTGGATAGCCTCGGGTTTGGCGGCGAGCCGGGTGCCCTTGGGAACGATGCCCAGGGCGATCTGCCGGGCGAGCGTCTCCTCACGGATCTTGTCCCAGCCCTGATCGAACTTGCCCTTCCACTTGGCGATCCAGTCCTGCGGCACGTGGTGCGGGGCGTGGGTGGCACCTGGGGCGAAGTACACGAAGAACGGTTTTTCCGGCGTCATGGCCTTTTGGAACTTCATCCACGAAATCGCCTGGTCGGTCATATCGGCCATGAAGTGGTAGTTGGGGTCCTCCGGCAGTTCCACATGGCTGACACCGTCGTGGAGGTAGGGGGCCCACTGGCTGGTTTCACCACCGAGAAATCCGTAGAACTTGTCGAAGCCCTGATGGGTGGGCCAACGGTCGTAGGGCCCCGAAACGCTGATCTCCCAGGAGGGTGTTTCATGCCACTTGCCGAAGGCGGCAGTGCTGAAGCCGTTGAGACGGAGCATCTCGGCCACAGGCGCGACCGTGTTGGGAATCACGCCGGTAGCGCCGGGAAAGCCGGTGCTCATCTCGGTGATGAATCCCATGTTGCAGGTGTGGTGGTTGCGTCCCGACTTCAACGCGGCGCGGGTTGGCGAACACAGCGCCGTCGTGTGGAACTGGTTGTAGCGCAGTCCGCCCTTGGCGAGACGGTCGAGGGTTGGCGTCGCGATGGGACCGCCGAACGTGCTCGTGGCACCGAACCCGAGGTCATCAATGAGGATGACAATGACGTTCGGAGCGCCGGCGGGAGCCTTCACCTCCGTTCGGGGAGGCGATTTCACGTTGCGCGCATTCAGCTCGGTAACGACCGGGGGCGATGGCAACTGAATCGGAAGGATGGTGCGGTCGAGTTCGGCAGCCGACGCCAAGGGCACAGCCAAAACCAGGAGGGTCAGCCAACGTGGAATTTGCATGGAACGAGTTGAAAGCGTGTAGGTACGGGTGGGTTCGAATCGCGAGGCGGTGCCCGGTGCGGAGCAGGCACCGCGACGTGTCGTGAACTAAGGTTTCTCCACGGAAATGGCGACCATCTCGGTGACCTGGAAGATGACCTGATCGCCGACCTTGCGTTGGCCCAGGTCGACATCGCTCCGTACCGGAAACGTCCGCGTGGAGCCGTCCTCGAAGCGCAGCGTTGCCGTGCGCCTGGCAGGATCCAGGGCCGTGACCGTGCCGGTGATGCGTGCGACCGCAGCGACCACCCCGCCCGGCTTGGCTCCTCGCGGAGCCAGGTCCACCAGGGCCGCAGCGCCGTTGTCAGTCGATTCCCCGGGTTGCGCGAGGCTCACCACGAGTTCCTCCGTGGCCACCACCTCCAACCGATCGCCGCGGCGAACCTGGTCGAAATTGATGGCCTCGGGACCGACCTTCACGGTTTCCCGGATGCCGGCGTCGTCGACCAGGACGACCTTGCGGTTTGCAGTGTCGATTGCGGCGACAACCGCCGAAATTCGGCGCGTCCGCACCGCGACGCCCCCGGCAGTGCCTTCCTGGTACAGGACGCCTTCGGTTGCGCTGCCACCGATCTCACCTTCGATGGGCACCAGAGGAATGGCAGCGGCGAGTTGCGCACGAACCGCCAGATCGAGCCGTGATTCGACCTGGGCGAACCGCAGGGCCTTGGCCGGAGGCAACATCCTGGCGAGCTTCTTGAGAAAGGAAGCCCGGGTGGAGAGCTGTTGCTTCTCCAGGCTCAGGATCTCCTTCAGCATCCGCTTGGCGCGGTCGGCGGGCACATCGGGGTAAAGCTGCCCGTATTCGAGGATCAACCCCTTGATGCCATCCCCCACCCGGTTCATCTCGGATCGGTACTGGTGATAGGCAGGCCAGAACGCATCGGCCTCCGATTCGATGAACTGCATGGCGTCGGCGACCACAGCCTGGCGGTCCGCTTGGAGAACACTGCGAACCGCTTCGAGAGCATCGGAGGCATCCTGCACGGTGATTTCCGCTGCTCGGGGAACAACGGGGAGGGCGGCAAGCAACGCCGCGATGATCAGAGGGAGTTTGTTCATGTGGGAGATAGAATGTTGATCTGACGCTGGGGACGGTCGGCGAGAACTCTCCGTTGCTACTGACGCTTGTACCCCGAGTTTTCGACCGTGACTTTGAGGTCCTTGCCCTTCGCCTCCAGGGTGGTGCTGCTCGCGTAGGAAGCGTTGCTGTCGAGCATGCCGAATCGCACATCCAACGTGACGGGTTCCTTGTCGGAATCCATGAAGGTCGACACCGTGGCCTGAAGCGGACGATTGGCGGCCAGATCCAAATCCACCGCCAGGCTGTCTCCGGCCTTCACGAAACCGGCAAAGGTCAGGCGCGCCCGCTGGCCTGGCTGGGGGCTGATGGAAATCCTGCCTGCGTCTTTGGCGGCTTGAATGCGTGCCTGGTCCGGCGGGACATACAGCTTCACGAGGGCGACGGCATCCTTCATGTACTCGGTCATCTCCTCCTTCTTTGCCTCGATGATCCGACCGCGGAGGCCGCGCTTCTTCTCTTCAGGCGGCGGAGTCGTCAGGGGGATTTTGGCGACCTTGCCGTCGGCGCCGTGGTAGCAGCGGTGCATCTGTCGGGATTTCTCATCGCCCTTGACGCTGACCACGGTGGTTTCGATCCACTCGTATTGCTTGAGGATGGCCTGGCTGGCGGCGAGTTGAGCTTTCAGAGCAACGGCCCGCTCGGCGGCGGAAGGTTGCTGGGCCGGGGCCACATGGACGGAGGCGAGCAGGAGCAGAACGCCGAGGGAGGGGATGATCGCGATTTTCATAGGGTAGGAGACAGGAGTGATGGTCAGTGTCGGAGAAATTCTAGGATGTTTGTGCAACAGGATACGGAACCAACGAGGCAGCCCGCCTAGCGTCGGCCCCCACCGGAACGCCCGCCCCCCGATCTGGAGGCTGAGCCCTGATATTGAGTGGCACGTTGGCTTTGCTGGTTGCCCCAGGACCTGGCCTGCGCCTGCGCTTCCATGCTCGAAGCATGTTGACCTGCGCTGGTCGTGGCCGTCGTGGAGCCGCTCGCAGCCCGCTGCTGCTGCGCCGCGCTGGCCTGAGTCTGTGCCTGCTGCTGCTTTGCAGTGGCCTGGGATTGAGCCTGCTGCTGGGTCGCGCTCGCCTGGGTCTGGGCCTGCTGCTGCTTTGCAGCGGCCTGGGACTGGGCCTGTTGCTGGGTCGTGCTCGCCTGGGACTGAGCCTGCTGCTGCTTTGCAGTGGCCTGGGACTGGGCCTGCTGCTGGGTCGCGCTCGCCTGTGCTTGGGCCTGCTCCTGAGGGCTCTGGGTGCTTTCCCAGCCGCTGCCCGAATTCTGGGACCAATTACCACTGGAGTCTTTCTTGTACACCGTGTCGCCGTTGCTGGCGTAAACGTCGCCGGAAGCGCTCTTGGCGGCAGCTCCCTGACCCTGTCGCGTTTCCCAGGCCGCGGCGCTGGAGCCACTGGTGGTTGTCACCGCCCCGGCGCTGCCGTATTGCCCCGAGACATAGCCACCGGCGGCGCCCTGCCCCGTGGTCGGATTGTAGGCCGCCGCCCGGCCGGCAGAACCCTGGGCGGTGCTCACCTGGCCCCCGGCCGCACGGGCGCCGGTTTGGGCATCGTACGCGGCGCCCCGGCTGGCAGATCCGTAGGCGGTGCTGGCCTGCCGGCTGGCGGATGCATCCCCGGTGTAGGCGTTGAAATTGGCCTGGGCACTGGCGCTGCCGTACGCGCTGGAACGATAGGCGCTGGCCGAGTACTGACCGGAGGCGGCGCTGTAGGAGGCGGAACGCCCAGCCGAACCGTAAGCCGTATGGACTTGGGCGTTGGCGGCGTAAGTCCCGGAATAGGGGTTATAGGCTGCGGACCGACTGGCGCTGCCGTAAGGGCCGTAGGCGTAACTCGAGCGGGCATAGGTGCCGGTGGAAGGGTTGTAGCCTGCGGAGTAGCCGGCGCCACCGTAGGGACCGTAGGCCTGGTAACTCGCTCCATGATACCCGCCATACCCATAGTGGTAGGTGGCACCGCACCCGTAGGAATAATGGCACGGGTAGGGCGGGTAATAGTAATGATTGTCGTTGTTGTTCGCGATGGCGGCACCGACGAGCATTCCAGCGCCAAACATCAGGACCCCGGTGGAGGCCACGTACTCGCCGCTGTACCCGGACGTCTGGCTGTAGGTGACCGTGGAGGGGGTGCTGCTCTGAACGGTCACGTAGGTGACGTTGTAGTTCGGGTTGCTGGGCGGGATGGTGTAGAGGGCCGACGGCACGCTGGAGCAAAGAACCCAGGGTCCCGTCGCCATCGCGCTCTCGAGCCAGACACCCTGGTCGCAGCAGTAGTATCTCCCGTTCACCAGGAACACCTGCTTCGGCGTGTTCACCGCATATTGAACAACCGTGTTGGTGATGGTGACGAACTGGGGCGTGCCGCTGTAGGTCACATTCAGCTGAATCGTGTTGGTGACATTCACCGCCGTGGTCGTCGGGATGGAGGCCAGCAGCACCGCATCCGCAGCTTCACGCGTTCCGGGAACCGAGGCTTTGACGAAGGCCAACGGGTCTTCGTCAGGAATCCGGGCAAAATCCGACGGCAGGTCGGCGCTGGCGGCAGACCATGGGCCGTCCAGACTTCCTCCGCGAAACCAGCGCCCGGCGACGAGGAAGTACATTTTGCCGTCCCCGGTATGCAGAAACAGGGTGCTGGCGGTGTTGTTCACGCGGAGCAGGCGTGTGCCTCGAACCGGAAGGTAACTGGGCGCACCCTCGGTGAGGATCATCTCCGCGGGTTGGGTGCTCACGAAGACCCGCGGCGCCGCCTTGGCGGGTTTGCCGGGCAGGTGATTCCTGACCTCGTTCCAGTTGTCGTTCGAGGGCAGGGAATAGAAGGAGGGAGGGAGGTCCGATATCGGTGTCCACGGGCCCTTCACGAGATCGGTGGTTGCGAGCCAGCCCTCGCCGTTCAGCAAGAGGTAACGTTGGCTGGCGGTGTCATAGAGCAGGTCCCAATTGGTGTTGAGAGCGAACAACACATCGGTGCGGTTGGTTTCAACCGGCATCAGCTTGGGTTCGCCCATGAACATGACCAGAACCGCGGGGGTGGAGCTGTGGAAAATCTGTGGCGGAGCCAGGCTGACCTCGGCGGAGCGTTGAACCGCTTGATGCGCCGGGTCCAGGTAGGCGATGACCCGGTCCAGACCGAGGGTGATCGCGCGGCCGGGCGGGTTCAGTTCGTCGACGGCCCGCACCAGTAAGGCCCGTTCCGCCTCCGTCACCTTCGCAAATCGAAATTCGCGAACCGTGGGCACGAGGGCGACGATGCGCGCGGTCGGGTCGGTCACCGTCACGGCATCGATTTCGGCGACCCCGAATCGCTCCTCGGCGAGCACCCCCTGAACAGCAATGGCGCAGCGAAAATGGATATTGGTGTATCCGTTCCAGCGATCCACCTGTGGCTGGTAGACGGTCAACTGCTTGCCGTCCTTCTTGAAGACCCGGGGCCATCCCGGATCCGGGGGCAGCTGCGCTGGTGCCGTGAACGCGGCAACCATCGCGGCGACCGCCGTCGCGCGAGCGAGGAACGAGAACAGACCTGTGATCACGGTGCAGACTCCGATTCGCATGGTTTTGGTGCGTCAACACTTGGGCCACCCACGGCCCTCCGGATGGATTCGAGGACCAGGGACCCAGCGGTGGTTTTCAGAAAGAATCCGAAGCAGCCGTTGGCCAAAGCCTCGGCTTGCACACCGGGATCATCGTTGGCGGTGAGATAGATGACAGGGGTGAGGACATGCGCCTCAGCCAGTCGCCTGTGCAGCTCCATGCCAGAAATGCCCGGTAGGTGAATATCCAGCACGAGACATCGGAAGGCGGGTTGTTTCCTGTCGTCGAGAAACACCTCCGCAGAGGCATATTCGACCGGAGCGAATCCGGCGGCCCTCAGCCATCGTCGACACGAGCGTCGAACGCTGTCGTCATCATCGATGACGGCCACGTAGATGGGTTCGGGATCGGGAGCGGACATGCTGCGACCCCCACCCTGCCCAATCGGAGCGTTTGTCGACTACTGCCCTAAGGGGAAGGTCGGGCCGATGTGCCGCGTGGCATCGACGCATCCTGGTGCATGCCTGCATCGTGGGACAGGCGGGCCAATTCAGCGACGGACCGGGCTCCGAGTTTCCGGGTGAGGGCCGTCCGATGCAGTTTGACGGTGCGCTCGTGAATTCCCAGGTCCGCGGCGATCTGCTTGTTGAGTTTGCCCTGAAGAACGTGGCTCAAGACTTCGCGCTCCCGTTCCGTGAGGCTGTCGATCTTTAGCCGAGCGGCATCACGGTGGGTTCGCTGGGCTCGGAGCACTTGATCCCGGGCCAATGCGCGCTGGATGGCGGCAATGACCTCGGTTCCGGGAGCGGTCTTTGTCAGAAAATCCTCGGCCCCACGCCGCATGGCATGGACGGAGGTCGGAATGTCGCCATGGCCCGTAAGGAAGATGATGGGCAGAGGATTGCCCGTCGCGTCCAGGGCCGCTTGAAGCGCGAAGCCATCGATTTCGGGCATCCGCAGGTCGGTAACGACACAACCGGCGGTTGTGGCACTGAAACTCTCCAGGAAGGCTTTTGCCGAGTGGTAGGCAGTCACCGGAAAACCAGCAGCCTGGAGCAGTCGCACCATGGAGCGTAGAAAGGACGGATCATCGTCGATGACGAAGACGGTGGGAGCATCCGGACTCATGTGTGGGACTCGCCGGAGGCGAGGGGCAGAGTGAACCGGAACACCACCCCGCCTTGCGGGCGGTTGGCGGCGGTGATCGTTCCACCATGGGCTTGAAGGATGGACCGCACGATGGCGAGTCCCATTCCAAGCCCGTCCGCCTTGGTGGTGTAAAAGGGTTCGAAGATCTGCGACATCGCGGCATCGGCGATTCCCGGGCCGGTATCGGTGATGGACAGTTCAAGCCGATCACCCTTCACCTCCCCACCGAGCAGGATGTGGCGGTTGCCCATTGGCTGTTGCCCCACGGCATCGATCGCGTTGAGAAGCAGGTTCAAAACCACCTGCTGAAGTTGCACCCGGTCTCCCTGAATCTCCGGCAGTGTCGAGGGGAGGTCGACCGCTAGCATTACACTTTTGGCGCGCACCTCGGATTGTACCAGCAAGGCGACGTCGCCCAACAATTGGACGGGGTCCAGCCGCATCGACTGGAACTCCTTCCGCTTGAACAGTGCCCGCATCCCGTTGATGACCTCACCGGCGCGCTGATCATCGCTGCGGATGTCGGCGAGAATGGCCCGGATTTCGTCCAGGTCGGGCGAGCCATCCTTGAGCATCCATTCCGCCGCCTCGGCATTTCGGAGGATCGCACCCAGCGGCTGATTCAGCTCATGGGCGATCGACGATGCCAACTGGCCCATGGCGGCGACGCGGCTGAAGTGGGCGAGTTCGGCTTGGTGCCGCTGTTCTCGCTTCAGGTCTTCCAATTCCCGACGGTGCCGGGCCCATTGCAGGGTCCGCGCGGCGAGGGTTCCGAGTCCGAGGAGCAGACCGGCGACGCCGACACGAAACCATACCGTCTGCCACAGGTAAGGCTGCACGGAGAACGCCAGGCTCGAGCCGGTTTCGTTCCACACGCCATCGTTGTTGGCCGCTCGGACGCGCAAGGTGTAATCCCCCGGGGGGAGTTCGTGATAGTACGCGGTGCGACGGTCTCCAATGTCCTGCCAGTCGTCATCCCGCCCTTCGAGACGGATTTCGAATCGGACTTTTTCAGGAGCAACGAAGCTGGGGGCGGTGAATCGAACTTCGACCCACCTGCTGCCCGCTGGCAGACTCACCGACTTCGAATCGGTGCCGAGGACCCATCGGTGAGCTTCGGCGGAATGCCCTTGGGACGACGCGAGATGGTGGTAAGTGATCTCCTCGAACAGGACGGGGGGAGCCATGGAATTGATGCGGAAGCCGGCTGGGTCGATCATCGCCACCCCTTTCGTTGTGGCGAACCAAAGCCGGCCCTCCGGGTCGCGCGCGGCAATGGGCTGGCGCTGGCTGGGGCACTCCACACTCGGCAGTCCTTCTGACCGATCGAGAACCTGGCAGGGAAGCCGCATGGCGCCGCCCTCCGCGACCCGATCGAGGTGGATGCGACGGGCCCGGACGATCCCGCGGTTCGACGCCATCCAGAAGTACCCTTCATCATCCTCCAGGATTCCGTGGATGCTGCGCACCGGGAGGCCTTCCGAGCTTCCGACGTTGGCCAGACTTCCGTTCCGCCAGCGAAGCAAGCCGCGATCGAGGGTGCCCATCCACAACGTTCCCTCCCCTGCTGACTTCAGAGAAGTCACTCCAGCCAAGGAACCCCCCTCGGGCGAACGCAGTTCGACGGCACGATGGCGCTCGAAGCGGAAGACACCTTCGAGATTCGAAAACCAGATCGCGCCGTCGTCGGCCTGCTCGAAGCACACCACGGTTCCGTCCGGCACTCCTTGGGCAGGGCCGTGGATGGTGGGTGTTTCACCCTCAAACACGGCGATCCCGGATCCTCCGGAAGTCCAGACGCGGCCCGTCGAGTCTTCGAAGAGCGCCCGAACCTGATGCCCCCCGGATTGGACCGTCGGAACGCGCCTGCCGCCTTGAGCGTCGAAAACGTGCAGGCCGTTCTCATGGATCGAAACCCAGGTGCGGTCCTGGCGATCAACGAGCGTTGTTTCGAAAAATCGCGAATCGTGCTGCCAGCCGGGTAGCCGGTAGCGGCGCCTGGTGCCTTCGGGTCCGAGGCGGAAGAAACCCTGCCCGAAGGTGGCAACCCAGAGACCGCCGCCGGGGGCCGGCGCGACGGAATTGACCACGCGGGGTGCGTCGTCCGGAGGTTCGTGGCCGAAGACCTGGAACCGGCGCGGCTTGAACCGCATCAGGCCGCCGCCGCTGGTTCCCACCCAGAGATTGCGTTCACGGTCTTCGAAGACGAACCGGACATCCTGGTAGGCGAGGCCGTCCTTTTCGGTCCATCGGCGGATCGGCCCTTCGGCCGGAACCTGGAGCAATCCTGATTCGTAGGTACAGACCCAGACATTGCCATCGCTGTCCTCGGTCAGGCTGGAAAAGGTGCCAACCCCTTCCATTCCCAGACCAGCCAGTGGCCGACGTTCGACTTCGATTCCCCCCGAGTACCGACGCAGTTCGAGATCGCGGAGCAGCCACCAACCGCCGCTTCTTGCGGACCCTCCTCCCACGCAGACCTGTTGCGATGCAGGGATGCCGGCTTCGGGAAGCCTTGGCACCCATTCCTTGCCCGTCCATGAGCCAAGGAACTGGCGCTGAAGCACCCACCATTGGCCTTGCTCGTCCGCCCAACCCCTGTATCCGGCGCGTGGCGATCCGGGCGGTGGCAGCAATTCGGTGAGTTGTTCGTCGGCGAACTGGAGCACCTGGCCATTGTAGAGGGTGAACAACAGATCACCCCCGCTACGCTCGGCCACGGTCAGTACGTATTCCTCGTTCTTGGGGTCCGCCCGGTGAACCAAGCGCCAGCGATCACCCTCCCGGACGACGATGCCGCGCAAGGTGCAGACCCACAGCCGGCCGCGGTGGTCCAAGTGGAGTTCCACGATTCCCGGGCTGGGGAGTTCCGGGGTGTTTCCCGGATCGAACGCCGTAAACCTCACGCCATCGAATCGCACCAGCCCGTTAAAGGTTCCGAACCAGAGGTATCCGTCGGAAGTCTGCACCATGCTGGTCGCCGAGTTCTCAGGCAGCCCGTCCTCGGTCGTCCAAGTGTCGATCTGATAAGGATGCTGGGTGTGTGGCCCCGAAGCTTCGGCTGGGTCGCGGGCGGCTCCCGCGAATGGCGCTGGCCCGATGGAAAGGGCGACGAGGCACAGCAGAAGGAACCAGGATGCCCTGCCCCTGCTGCCGCCCGGAAGGATGGAATACGGCCCGAATCCACCCGCCGTTGGCAACCTGATGACCGGGGATTTAGGCACGGGGTTCTGACTTAAGGACGATTTTAGCGGTGGAGGGAAAAAACTCCAAGCTGGAGGTCTAGGTTCGGTTGAGGGGCATGAGAGCCATCAACAAAAAACCCGCCTCCATGGGCGGGTTTTCGTCGGAGATTGAGGTGAATCGGTGGGGTTAGTTGCCCTTCTTGGCCGACTTGGCCTGTTCCGCATGGAACTTGGCCCAACGGGCCTTCGCAGCCGCGGCGATGCGGGCGCGGCCTTCGGCGGACATTTTGCCGCGTTTGCCGCCCGATCCCGGGGGACGACCGCGGCGCTTGGGAGCAGCAGCGGGGCCGGAGGCACCGATCTTGTTGCCGAAGAGTTCGGCCAGTTCGGCCTGGAGGGCTTCGATTTCTTTGAGGATCTGGCCCGCCCGTTGAATGGAATCAGCTGAAACGATCATGGATGATTAGCTTTCCCCGTTCGGGGAAAGGCAAAGCTTACCATCAAGTGGGTCCCCTCCGTCAATGCAACGGATGCAGGCACCCATGGAGGGCACCCAGGGAAGCAGCTTCGGCTCACAACCCGGGAATGGGTTGGCCGATGTACCATTCCTCCCGCCAAAAGACCTTTCCCTCCCGCGCCTGAGTCGCGTGTCCATCGGCCCACATCACATTCCCGGAACGACCGCTATGCCGGTACCACTCCCGTATGCGCTCCGGGTAGCCCGTCCACTGGGACATGTCGAGGGGGATGTCCCCGTTGCCATCCAGCACGGTTTCCCAGGCATCCTGGAAAAGGATGGTGGTTGAGGGGCTCCGCATCGTGTCGACCCTCCGTGCCTTGGCGACTTCACTGGCGAAGTTCACCGTTCCTTCCCACAACGCCAGTTCCAGGCCGTTCGCCCGGGGTGTCGAAGACTCGATCACGCCATTCAGCGCGTAGGTAATGTATTTGAAGCCCTTCTTCAGGGTCCCGTCGTTGATCGGCGGTCCACCGCGAAAGTCATCCAGGGCCTTGGCTGAGGGACAGAAATAGACCTGGGCCGACCATCCCAGGAACGGCGCGTAGGCCACGCCCCAGTAGGCGTTGGGATGCCCGGCTTCGATGAGGTTCTCCTGGTTGGGTAGCGGTCGGGTGAAATCCCCACCGTCCCGAATCCAACGCATCCAGTTCCTGCGGGGATGCCCCCGACCGTCGTTGTCGTCGGCGTACATGAACCAGCCCAGTTGGATCTGGCGCTGGTTGTTGCGGCAGGCGATCTGGTGCGCCTTCGCCTTCGCATTGCCGAGGGCCGGCAGCAACATGCTGGCAAGGATCGCAATGATGGCGATCACCACCAGAAGTTCGATCAGCGTGAAACCCCCTGCCCTCCCGGCGGCAGATCTCCTGTCCGCCGCCGGGGCACGCCGTTGCCTCACCCGTGTCCCCACTCGAAGGTCCATGTTGCCAGCGCGCTGTTCCATGAGTCAGGGGGTTGAAGCAGGAACCCCGGAAACTCGCAGGAACCCGGCGTTTCCAGGCCATTCCGCCAGCGGAATGGAAATTTCAGCCCGGGTCCCCGTGACCACGACCGCCGGCCGAAGCACCGTCCAGGTGCGGAAGTCGCCGGTCGTCTCAATCTGGTAGTTGATTCCGCTGGTGGCATTCCAGGTCACCACCAGTTCCCGGTTGGCAGTCACCCGCGCCGTGAGAATTCGGGTCTCGATGGGTTGGGTCCGCGCCTTTTCAGAAACCACCTCAATGACGGGAAGCCGAACCGGATCCGCGGCAGCGCCCCAGTGGATCTGCCATCCATCGGATCCCTGCGGCTTGATGTTGAGACCGTGGTTGGGCAGGCCCGTCGACCAATCCAGAACCACCGGAAGGATGTCCACCGCGTTCCAGGTGCGTTCTCCCATGCCGAGAAATTCCGCCACGGCAGGTCCCGCCTCGCCCGAAGCCTCGGAGACACCGTTGGTTCCGTAGTTCGAGGTGACGTCCCAGGTCCTGAGCATGGCGTGCACCGAATACGGATCATCCGCATCCGCGTCTCCGCTGGATTCCGGGAGCCCGCCCGTTCGTACGATCATCCGCGCCGCCAGCACTCGTTCATCCGTTCCAACCTTGCCCTGACCGGAACCGAACACGTCTTCGAAGAGAAACAGTCCCTCCTTGTAGTCGGCGTCGGCGCCGCCATCGAGAAACGACACTTCCAACGCACTTCCGTCCAGGGTTTCAGCCGCCTTGGCCGCAACAGCGGATCGCACCAGGGAAAACCGGCGCACGGAAACCTCGCCGGTCGTGTAATCCACTTCGAGCCTGGGACGACGTTCGACGAGGGGATGTCCGATGGTGCTGATCTGCCAGCCGTCGGTGGTGTCGTCCGTGAAAATCGCCAGACCATGATTGGTTTCTCCATCCACCCAGCGCTGGACAAAAGGAGTCACGTCCGCCGTGACCACTTCCTGCACCGCGATGTCCGCGTAACCGCCAAGCAACAGTGGTTCCACCGACCCGCGCGGACCTGCCTCCTCGGCGATCCCACTCCCGCTGTCGAGATCGGCATACAGGGTGGTTTCGGTCACGGGCTTGGTGAGGTAGCCCAGCACATACGGGCCGTCGGTGTTCGCATTGACGTCGGTTCCGGAATGAAACGTCAGGGTGGCGCGCACGATCTTCGCCTTGGGCGGGATCTGTCCGACCTGGGTACCAATCGTCTGATCGAATCGAATGAGTTCGCAGGTGTCGTTGGTCGCCTGGGCTGCGGTCTGCGGGCGTCCATCCAGGTAGTATTCGGGCACCACCCGACCCATCTGGGCGAAACCGTTCGCCTGCACCCGACGCTCGAAGGTTCCGGCATAGCCATCGCGGCCTTCCTGGAAGATGCGCGTTTCGACGGACGTTTCCTGAACCATCACCGTGTTGGTCGCCATCACCCGGCGGCCTTCATCGTCGGTGATGGACAGGACCAACGGGAACGTTCCGCCGCGCCGATACGTATGCTGGACCGTCTCACCCGTCGCGCTGGTTCCATCACCGAAGTCCCAGGCATACTCGACCGTGCCCCCGTCGGGGTCCAGCGAACCGGCGGCGCTCGCCGAAAGTCGGAGCGGTTCGGGGCCTTGGAGCCGACTGGTGGTCCAGCGAACCACCGGATTTCCCAAGGCGCGCACACTGACCAGCGCCTCGCCCACCTTGCCTTCAACATCCGTGACCTTCAGGGCCACGTTGTAAACGCCAGCGTTGGCGAACACGTGCTGGGCGGTGGCTCCCGTGGCCTGGGTGCCGTCACCGAAGTCCCAGGCATAGGTGAGCGCTGAACCATCGGGATCGGAAGAACCGGCCGCGTCGAATCCGACGGTTAGAGGAGCTTCCCCTTCGCGGGTGCTCGTGGTGAACGCCGCGGTGGGATTGCCGGTGTAGGCAATCGTGAAGAGGCGAAGCGTGGGTTTCCAGACGGCATTCGTGGTGCCGGTCAGGAAAACCTCCCAACCGTTGCCGCCCGCCGGTTTCACATGGATACCACGGTTGGTCTGACCCGCCTGCCACCGCGACAGAACCGAGGTCACCTCGGCCGTGGCCCGTGTCCATTCGCCCATGCCCACCACTTCATCGGCCGCTTCGGCAAGATCACCCTCGGCAACGGTCAATCCGTTGGTTCCGAAGTCGGATCCGGTGGTCCATCCCGAAAGCACCTGATGAATCGTGAACGGACTCGCGCTATCGGCGGCGGCGGAATAGTCCGGCGACCCCGCGGTTTGCAGCAGAAGTTTGGCACCCACCACGCGTTCATTGGGACCGACCTGGGTGGCGTTGGTTCCGAACACTTCATCGAAGCGCAACAGGAGGCCGATGGGGTCCGCGGGTGCGTTGGCCACCATCGCCGTCACCCGGCTGGTGCCATCCACCACACCGCCATTGGTGCTCACAAGACCCACAGCGTTGGCGGGAATCTCCAGGGTCCTTACCGCGCCGTTGATGAACGAGACCGAGAGCTTTGGCCGCCGGGAAGTCTCGGGGTGGCTGATGGTGCACACTTGCCAGCCATCGGTGGAGTCATTGGCGAACGTCACCACACCGTGGTTGGCGGCTCCCGACGACCAAGCCTGCACGACCTCGGTGATGTCGATGGGGATGGCTTCAAGCGCCTGCACCGAGGCCGCACCCGCCAGCCAAGGTTCCGCCGTCAGCGACCGCACCGAGCGCCGGGCCGCAGGGTCGAGGGGATAGTCCAGATACGACGCGCCTTCCGGCACCTCGGAAAGTAAACGTCCCAGTTGATACGGCCCGCCCGAGATCGCGTCCGCGGCGTCACCGGTCGAGTAGGTGAATTGCGCGCTCAGGATCGTGGCGCCAAGGGGAATTTGTTGGGCACCCGGGCCGAAGATGTCGCCGAACCGAACCACGTCGACCGTATCGTCGGCCTCGTTCGCGAAAGGGCTGCCATCCATGTAGTACTGCACCAGATCCAACCCGCTTTCCGTCAAACCATTGGCCCGCATGCGGAACTGGAGCGTTGATTCATAGCCACCCACGCCTTGTTGAAAGGTCAGGCTTTGCACGGACGGCGTCTGGGCATCAGCCGCACCCATCAGGCCAGCGGCGAGCGCACATCCCAGGGTAAGCATTCGACAGGCGCGCGATCGGGCCAGGACGGGACGACCAGCGGGCACGAGGACAATCGGCATCATCATGGATCGGGGACTGCTTCTGAGTTTCGGATTCAAACAACGGGCTCACCGGGATGAAGTGGCTGGTCGGAGGAAAACCAGACTGCTCCGCTTCATCCCGGGAGCACGATGCATGACGATCCATAGCCGACTCCCACGCCTCCCAACAAATTGCGAATGCCCCCATGCTGGATCTTAACCGGGGCGCCTTCCCGAGTTCACCGGACGCGGGATTTCGTAACGCGTGGCCTGCACACGCGAATGCATGGAGAGCACCCACGATTCACGAATCGCGCATGGGGACCATGAACCCGGGATTCCGGGGGGCGAGACGCCCGCCGCTACGGAAACACCCATCCGACCTCACTTCGCCGGGGGAATCGGCTTCAGTACCAGTTCGTTGACTTGGACCGGGACCAGGGGGTCCGATTCGGCTGGGACGGTGACCTCGGTCGCACCGGTCGCGATGGTTTTGGTGTTCCACGGCTGA
>CAUJJW010000111.1 GCA_963205105.1 Verrucomicrobiota bacterium
AACAGGGGGACAGACACCCTGTTCGTACCTCAACGGATCTCAACAGAGGGACTGACACCCTGAAGAAACGTCCGTAGGGGTTTCCCAATTCCGAAGGGATTGCGCCCCAAAGCCCAGGGCTGCGAGGACCGAGCTACCCTGGGTGGGCTGCCGAAGTCACCCAGAACCCCAACGGGGTTCCGTCGAGATGGCGCAACCCCATTGGGGTTGGCGGATTCATGATTACTGTACCCAGGGTAGGCCCGCTGCGCGGTCGAACCCTGGGCTTTGGGACGGAATCCCTTCGGGATTCACAAACCGCCACTCCCGGTTCCACCCGCCGAATCCCGCGGCACGCATTCTCCCTCTCCCACCGGGAGAGGGCCGGGGTGAGGGCCGCCCGCAATTCCTCTCGCTTCACGGTTCATGCCCCATCCACCCGCTCTCCCTCACCACCGGCTTCTCCCGGACGAGAATCCCCCACCAACCGATACCCCGTCCCATGCACCGTCAGCAGATGCCGCGGTTGCGCCGGATCTTCCTCCACCTTCGCCCGCAACCCCGCCATGTGCGTGTCCACCGTGCGCGTCGTCGGAAAGGCGTTGTACCCCCAGATCGCGTCCAGGAACTGCTCCCGCGTCACCACCCCGCCCCGCGCCTCCACCAGCATCCGCAGCATCGCGAATTCCTTCGGCGTCAGGTGCAACGTCTCGACCCCACGCCGCGCCGTCTGCCGAATGAAGTCCACGTCCACCTCCCCCAACCGCACCCGTTCCACCAACGCCCCCGCCCGTTCCACCCGCCGCAGCAACGCCCGCACCCGCGCCAGAAGTTCCTGCGGATCAAACGGTTTCGCCAGGTAATCGTCCGCACCCGCATCCAACCCCGTCACCCGGTCGTCCACACCGCCGCGCGCCGTCAGCAACAGAATCGGCACTTTGCATCCTGTTTTACGAAGTTCCGCCGCCAGCGTGAACCCGTCGACTTTCGGCAGCATCACATCCAACAGCACCAGGTCCGGCCGCTCCGTCCGGGCCCGTTCCAACCCGATCGCACCATCCGCCGCCGTGATCACCCGGTGGCCCTGCGACGTCAGCAAATCCTCCAGCGCGTGGCGCATGGCGAACTCGTCTTCAATGACCAGAATCCGGCTCATGGCGTGGCGATCGTGTGCGTGTTCTTGGTCATCCGGTTTTCCCTCCTTCAACCGTCGATCCCACCGGCAGGCGCACCACGAAACGCGCCCCCGTTGGTGTCGCCGATTCCACCCAGACCCGTCCGCCGTGCGCTTCGACGCCATGCTTCACAATCGCCAAGCCGATGCCCACGCCGGCGTGTTCCCGCCTCAGTTCGTTGCCCAATCGATGGAAGGGTTCGAAAACCCGTTCCCGTTCTTCCACCGGAATTCCCGGCCCCGCATCCACCACTTCCAACCGAAACCAGGCGGGGTCTTCATCTCGCTTCAAACGCACTTCGACCGTGCTGCGTGGGGGCGCGTGCTTCAACGCGTTGTCCAGCAGGTTGACCAGGATCTGTTGCAGCATCGATCCATCCACCGTCGCCACCCATCCTTCCGCAGAAGGCTCCACGTCCACCACCGTGCGCACCTCGCGCTCTTCCCCTGCCGTGGACGTCACCTTCGCGGTTTCCTGGACCAACGCCGCCACGTCCGTCGGTTCCGGATCGATGGCGCGCTTGCCCCGTTCGATCCGCGATAGGTCCAGCACGTTGTCCACCAACGCGCCCAGACGCCGGCATTCACGCCCCATCAAACGCAGCGTCTTGCCGCGTCGATCCGGGTCCGGCACGCGGTCCTGCTCCAGGTTGTCGGCCAGCAACCGCACACTCGCCAGCGGCGCGCGCAGTTCATGCGACACGCTCGCCACGAAGTTCGACTTCTGCACCCCCAACCGATGCTGACGGACCAGCATCCACCAGGTCACCCCCGCCGCGATCACCGACAGCACCACCGCCCCCGACACCACCCCACCCAACAGCCGTTCCCGACGTCGCTGGGCGGCCAAGTACAATTCCGGACGTTCCAACGCCACCGCCACGCTCACCCCCAGGCCATGCGGCAACGTGGCCGTCCAACGCGCCGACGCCCGCCCGTCCACACCCGCCGGTTCTTCCGTCTGCATGGAGAAACCCGGGGCCGCCAACTGAATCGACAACCCAAATTGCTCCCGGGCGTCCAGGAGGCGAAGCGTCTCGCGCGCCCTATCAAAGACATCCGCCGAACGCACCAGCGCGAACACCCGACGCCGCCCCGCACCGCTCTCCACTATCGTCTCACTCCCCGACGTTCCCGAACACCGGATCGCCAGCCAGACCTGCCGATCCAGGTCGAAGGTCATGACGTCCGTCCAAGCCCTCGATGACGTCACCGAGGAACGCGCCTCCCGCTGAGTCGATGAACGCGGCTCGGCCAAAGCCGCATAGGCCCGCCGCATCAGGTGTCGCCGACGGAACGGCGCTTCGACCGCGCTAGGCGACGACGTGAGCAACCCGCGTTGTCGAAGGGTGGAAATCCACGCCTGGTAGCGTTCGATCGCCGCCTCGGCAATCGGGGTCGATCGAAGATGGGCCAGCGCCCGCAGGGTTTCCGGATCGCCGGAACGCCACGCCTCCGGCAATCGCTTCGGCTCGTCGCCTGCCAATTCCAGAATCGCGTGGGCCGCCACTTCGCGCACCGACAGCCCGGTGTCGGTGGAGTCGTTGGGCTTGGACTGAAGGAACACCTCCTGCAACGCACTCGCCGCCTGGGCAGGGTCTCCGTTCACGCGCAGCGCCAAGGCCCGATCCAACGCTGAGCGTACCGCGGGGGATCCGCCGGACCGCGCGGGGACGGGCGGCCAGGTTCCCGGGACCGGCCAGACCAGACGGTTTTCGTCGTCGAGCACCAGCAGGTCGGGTCCGTCGTCGCTCGGCGGAGGAGCCCCCTCTTCGATGGGCCGAATGAGGTCCGGGCTGGGTGATCCGAGGAAGTTGGTCACCGCCACTGCCACGGCCTGCACCATCTCGCGGGCGCGTTCGTTGGCTTCCGTGACCGCGGCGGCGCGGTCCAATCGCAGCGCCCAGGCGGCGACGCCGGCAAGCCCCAGCACCGGCAGCACCAGCGCCAGGGCGAGAAGCGCAAACTTCCGGGGCGCGCGAAGGGCGGCGGAGTCGAGCATCACGGGGTCTTCTCCGGGACTTCGATGTGATCGCCATCGATCAGCCAGAAGCTCTTCGCACGCGCGTCGTTCTCGACATCCAAGGTCCAGGACTGTCCGGTCGCCTTGCGGGTCACCCGCACCTGGGTGAGATCCGAGGAAATGCGGAGGCGACTTCCATAAATGACAGGACCCAAATGGCAGCTATCGAATTCTCCCACGACACTAGGCCCCACAGGAGGCGGATTCTTGGGCTTGATTCCCATCTGCTGCCGGTTGTGAAAAGCGCTCGCTGGTCTTAGCTCCACGTGGATGGTTTCGTCCTTGATGGTCAGCGCAACCCGACGCGCGCTGCACCGCCACAGGGCCACCTTGGCGGGCTCAAGCAGTCCCGGCCAACGTGCGTTTGTCTCGCGATCCACAGAGGGGACTTCCACGACGTCGCCCCATTCCAACGGAAAGCTCCAATCGCAACCGTCCGATGAGTCCCAGTCCTTGCGAACCTGAATCTCACGTTCGGTCGTCCCATCGTCGCTCAAACGGGACACCCGGATCGACGACACATCAGGCCACGCGAAAATGTCGGTCCGGAACATCATCACCAGGAAATCCGCCAGGCTGGGGGCGGGATTGTCCCCCGCCCGTCGCAGCACGGCTGCGGACTCCTGACCTCGCCGCCAGTGAACGCTCAAGCGCCGCACCATGTCCTCGCGCGCACCCGCGGCCAGCAGCATGGACTCGATTGCGGACCATTTCTCGAAATCGTTGGCTTGCCCATCATCTGCGATCGCCGGGAGCCCAGGCGCAGTTCGAATTCGGTTGGGGCTCGTCCCCGGCAAGGCGACAGGGACACCGGATACAGGCCCTGCTCCCACGCCAACAGGCCCAGGCACTGCTCGGATCCGGTTCCCTCGATACTGGGACAACTTCTCTCGCGCGATCGAGAGCGGGGTCTGATCGCCGCGATGCAGTCGGTTGGGGTCCGCCCCGGCCTTGAGCAACCGCGCGACCATGTGGGTGTCCCCGCGCTGCGTTGCCACGTGCAGCGCCGTGAAGCCGTCCTCAGTCACCGCGTTCACATCCGGCTTTGCCGCCAGGATCAGCTCCAACGCACGGACGGACGACTTGGAGGCCGCGAAAAACACCAAAGGGGCCCTACCATCCCTACCATTGTCCACCATGGCATTCACGTCGGCTCCCGCCGCGATCAACAGCGGGATCACCTCCTCCCGGCCGCCTTGGTCCACCACGCGGCCGAGCAGGTAGTTCAGCTGGCCCGGAGGAAATCCTTCCTTCGGCGCGGCCGCCAACACCTCACGCACCCAGTCCACATCCAAGGGCTGGCGAAACACCACGTCCCGCAACGCATGCGGATTAAGCTCAACTGGCTCACCCAGGCCGCCCGTCACCACTGCCCCCAGACGAATCAAGGTCTGGGACGCACCTCGCTGTCCTGCCGCGACCGCCGCCGACAACGGTGTGCGACCTCGAACGGGGGGCAACATGCCGGGGCGTGAGGCAGATCGCACCGCATTCACATCCGCCCCCGCCTTCACCAGTCGCTCAATCAGGTTCGTCCGCCCCGCTTCCACCGCTGCGAACAAGGCCGCGTGGTCCGGTTCCAACCCCGGTTTCGCCCCCCGTTTCAACAACGTCTCCACCACCGCCGTGTAACCCAGGCCCGCCGCGATCGAGAGCGGCGTGCGACCCTGGGCGCTGGTGGCATTTGGATCCGCCTTCGCCTCCAGCAACGCCTCCACCACCGCCTTGTGTCCCCCGGCCGCCGCCGCGTGCAGCGCGGTTTCTCGATTGGCCGATCGGTTCGAGTTCACGTCCGCTCTCCAATTGATGAGGGTTTTTACCACCATCAACTGCCCTTTCGACGCTGCCTGAAACAATGGCGTGCGACCCTCCACCGGCGCGTCCAGCAAATCGGGACTGCTATTCAATAACCTGCCCAACCGTTTGTTCTCGACCTGCTCCTCATCCACGGGCGGCGTCGGCGCCGCGAGCGCCGGGGCATCGTTGGTCGAAGCGATTTCCCGCGGCGCAGCCCCCAGCGCGGCCAGGTTTTCCCGACTCAACCGCGCCAGCGTCGCCTCGGCCGGGAAGTCACGGAGCAGGCGTTGGTATTGGGCGACGGCGTCATTGGTGCGGCCGACCTTCCGGTAACATTCGCCCAACCGGAACACGGCGGTGGCTGCGAGCGCGCGTTGGGCATCGACCTGGGCGATGACCGCTTCGTACCCCCGGATGGCGGCGTCGATGTCGCGGCGGGCTTCCTCGGCCAGGAGCGCGGACTGGAAGGATTGTTCCAACGATTCCGCGGCGCGAAGGCCGGGAAGCAGCAACAGCCCGAGCAGCAGACAGGAGAGCGTTCTCACGCGCCCTTCTTATCGCGCCGTTCGCCCGGGTTTGTCAGGGATTTGTCAAATGATGGGTCATACATGGCATCCACCCGGGCACGGAAGTTTGGCCGAGATCCGAAAAAGTCAGCCCCGAAGGGGCTGAACGGGATAGCCCAGGGCAACACCCTGGGACTGGAGATTGGCGAATCTTCCCGGCCGCCAGGTTGGGTTGGCCGGGTGTCGCGGAGCGACACTCCAAGGTAGCCAGGCGTTTCAACGCCTGGACCTGTGCGCGAGAACAGGTTCCGTCGCGGAGCGACGGTTGAACCCGGCGCGTGGAGCGCAGCCGCCGCCAGACCGATGAGAAGGCACGGATTCAAGCGTCGCTCCGCGGCGCTACTGTGGTCGGCACCCTGAATCCAGGCCTTGAAAGGCCCGGCTACCTTCGTTCGTCGCTCCGCGACGGCCAAATCCTGCCACCGTCGACGCCCGCCGCGTCGCCATCCCTCACAACCGCTCCGTCGGCGTGAATGGCAAACCTCGCTCACCACCGAACGCGTCGCGCAATCGCGGATCATCCGGTCCGCTGTCGCGACGGATCACTTCGGGCGCCACCCGCATGCCGGTGCGCCGACGTTGCTGACGTCCGGCAAGCCAATCCTCCCAACGCATGGGTTCATGCATGGGAATCACGGGGATTCCGGACAGCGAGAGCTTTGGCTTGTTCATCGATCCACGACTCCAAATCGGTTGTCACGCCATAGGCCGGCAACGCGGCGATCCGAAACGCCTCGGTCCAATCGAAGACCATTTCACCGAGCAACGCCGCGGCCATCAACTTCCTGGCGCAATCGCGAGCCGGAGCATACTCCCGTGGGTAAGTGGCCACCAGAATCCGTTCGACTAGGAGTTCCTCCGCCGGAGCCAGGCGCACCAAGCCGTGAGGCGTCTCCAGCGTACGAACCGGCGATCGCGCCAGGTTCTCCAAATCGCCCAGCAGATCGACAAAGACGCCGCCCACTTTCCAGTTCCGTGGGCCACCTTCCGCCTCGAGCCGACTCATGACCTCCTGCCTCTCCCGCAGAGGCAGCATCCGCCCTTCGAATCGGCAGAGATCCACGTCCCCGGAGACATAGGCCCCCTCGGTGTAGAATTCGATGGCAGAGCCCCCGACCACCACCAACTCCATACCCCGATCTCGAAACACCGCGCTGCACAGGCCGGCAACTTCGAGATTTCGCACCGTCGGGTCCGACTCGGTTCGAATGGCCTGCAATGCTCTCTGGACGGCTTCGGGCTCCACGCCGGCATCCTGAAGAACTCCCCATCCGCGGACGAGCCCAACCTGGATCCAACCTCTCCATGAGCCTGCCCATGGAAGCCATCGCGAGGGTTGAAACGGGCTCCCTCACCCCAACCCTCTCTCGGAGGGAGAGGGAGCCGCATATCCCGCACGGCGACATGCCGGAACTCGAGCCGTCCGAGCCGTCGCGACCCGTTCCTGCCAACACCCGGCTCGACCCTTCGAAACCCGCGGCACATCGCCTCCTTCTCCCTCCGGGAGAAGGCCGGGATGAGGGCCGCCCGCTCCACTCCTCGCGCCTCGGTTCATGGTCCCACTACGTGTCCAATTGATGGAAAACGTTCCTCTCCATGAACCGGTCGTCCGTAGCGGCGGGCGTCCCGCCTGCCGTAGAGGGGGGCGTCTCGCCCCCCGGAATCCCCGGTTCAAGGCCCGTGAGCAGGTCGATTTCGAACAGGTGGCTCTCCATGAACCTCCCCTCGTCATCGTCATCCCTCCGCCTCCCCTTCCGGGAATCCCTTCGGGATTGGAACCACGGGTTGCTTCCATCCCGGGTTCATGGCTCCAATACGTGCCCCCATTTCAGAAACAATCCCTACCCATGAAATCCCTCACTCGTTTCCTGGCAGGCGCCGCGGCCCTGCTGCTCGCCTCCTCCGCGTTCGCCGCCGATCTCACCTCCCAGCTCGGCATCCAAACCTGGACCCTGCGCAACTTGAACTTCGATCAGGTGGTCGAGTTCGCGAAGAAGCACGGGATCAAAAACCTTCAGATGATCGGGAACCACATGGACCCGAAGGCGCCACCCGCCGAGACCCTGCGCAAGAAGGCCGTCCTCGAAGCCGCCGGTTTGAAGGTCTACACCTTCGGCGTCGCCGGCACCTCCCTCGACAAGGAGGACAACCGCAAGCTGTTCGAATTCGCCAAGCTCCTCGGCATCCAGGTCATCGTGGTCGAACCCAACGATTACAAAATCTTCGATAACCTCGAGGAACTGGTGAAGGAGTACGACATCCGCATCGCCATTCACAACCACGGCATCCGCTCCTTGTACGGCAACCCGGCCGTGGTCCGCGCCCTGATCAAGCACCGCGACCCGCGCATCGGCGTCTGCATGGACGCCGGCTGGGTCACGTCCACCGGCATGGACCCGACCGACATCTTCAAGAAGTACGAAGGCCGCGTGTACGACATCCATCTGAAGGACAAACGCGTCGAGAAGACGGTGGGCGAGGACGTCTCCTTCGACACCCACATCGGCAAGGGCCAGGGCCGCCTCGAAACGCTGATGGCCGAGTTGAAGAAGACCAACTGGCCCGGCGTGCTGGCGATTGAAACGGACAGCCCGGAATTCGCGAAGGATCCGAACGAATTCGTGGCCGGCGCGAAGGCGTTCGTGGAACAGCACGGGAAGTGACGCGACCGCGAGCGGGACGCCCGCTACGGAGGCACGGTGCATCGAGAGTCCCCACGATTCACGAATCGCGCAATGGGACCATGAACCGAGGCGCGAGAAGTGGAGCGGGCGGCCCTCATCCCGGCCTTCTCCCGGAGGGAGAAGGAGACGATGCGCCGCGAGGTTTGCAGGGTTGAGGCAGGCGTTCGCTGGAACGAGTTGAGACGGCTCGGAAGAACGGAGTACAGGCATGTCCCCGAGGGCAGGACGCGACACCCTCTCCCTCCGGGAGAGGGCTGGGGTGAGGGAGCCCGTTTCAACCCTCGCGATTGCTGGCATGCAAAGGTTTATGGGTAGGAGCGTTTTCCAAATTCAGGACACGCATCGGGCCCATGAACCGGGGATTCCGGGGGGCGAGACGCCCCCCTCTACGGCAGGCGGGACGCCCGCCGTTACGGACGCGCGGTTCATGAAGCACCCCGCCCCAACTCCGCCACTTCACCCTGGGTCAACTTGCGGAACGCTCCTTTTGCCAGCGAACCCAGTTCCAGGTTTCCCACCCGTATCCGGATCAGCCGGAGCACTTCCCATCCGAACGCTTCCACCAGTCGGCGGATATGCCGGTTGCGTCCTTCATCCAGCACGATCTCGACCCAGCAGTTCTTCTCGCCGGAGCGCAGCAGCGAGACCTGTCGCGCCGACAGCTTCTCGCCGTCCACGACCACCCCAGCCTCCAACAGACGCAACTGAGCCTCATCAAGCAAGGCGTTCACCTGGACGTGGTAGGTCTTGAGAATTTTCGACTCCGGATCGGTGATGACCGCCGCCCAAGCGGTGTCGTTGGTCACCAGCAGCAGACCTTCGCTGGCTCGGTCCAGGCGCCCTACCGCCGACACGTGCGGTGCGTCCACGCCCTTCAAGCACTCGTACACCGTCGCCCGGCCCTGCTCGTCCGAAGCGGTGGTCACCAGTCCGCGCGGTTTGTTGAGCATCAGGTAGACCTTGGTCGCGGCGGCGGCGGGTTTTCCATCGACCTCAATCCGATCGCGCCCCGGTCGCACCCGTTGTTCGGGGTCGCGGCAGACCACGCCGTTCAGGCGGACCCGACCGGCCTCAATGCGACGCCACGCTTCGGCGCGTGAACACACCCCGAGTTTGGAAAGTTCCCGCGCCAGACCGTGCCCCGCGGATGCCGGATGAGATTCCATGCGAACCCCGCGATTCGGCCGGCAGATGTCCGGAATTGGCAACCGATTCCTCCGGGGCACTATCTCCGAGTTGTGTATGGGAGATCCAAGAATCCGAGGGTTTTGGACAGGATTCACAGGATGAACAGGATGCTCAGGAACCCAAGGCGAACGGCATTTCGTCCTGTTCATCGTGTTCATCCTGTCGAAAAGAGGGCCGTGTCCTCCAACAACACGGAGATGCGCCCTTCCTCCGGGAGGGTTGAGGAACCCGGCGGCAGGGTGAATCGCTTGAACGGATAAGGCTTTGGTCTAGCCTGCCCCGAATGTCGCTGTCACTACGTTGGCTTTATCCAACGGCATTCTGGTGTCTTCTGCTCTCCGGAGCCGCCGCCCTGGTCTATCAGGTCGCCTGGGCCAGGTACCTTGCCATTCTCCTGGGCAGCACCAGCTACGGCGTGGTGGCGGTGCTCGTCGCCTTCATGGGTGGACTCGCTCTCGGCAACGCCTGGCTCGGGCGTTACGCCGACCGACTGAAACGTCCCTTGTCCCTGTACGGCTGGCTGGAGATCGGCATCGCCGCCTACGGCATCTTTTTTCCCACCTACTTCGAATGGTGCCAGTCCGGGTACCTCAAACTGGCCAGCGCGCTCAACCCGGGAAGTCCCTGGCTGCTCGCGTTGAAGTTCGTCTTCAGCTTCGCCGCCATTTTGATTCCGGCCACGTTGATGGGCGGCACCCTGCCCGTGCTGACCCGGCTGGTGACTCGTTCCCTGGGCGAACTGCGCGGCCGGGTCGCCGGTCTCTACTTCGTCAACAGCCTCGGCGCCGTGCTGGGCGTGCTCATCGGTGATTTCTGGTGGATCCCGTCTCACGGCCTGGAAGTGACCCTTCTGGGAGCCGCCGCCCTCAACGCGCTGGTCGGCGTGCTCGCCCTGTTCGTTCATTCCGGCCTGCGCGAACTCGGCACCGCCTCCGACAGCCCCGAGCCGGTTCCGGCGACGGCCTCCGACGACGAGTCGTTCTCGCCCTTCGAACTGCGACTGGCCATTGCCGCGGCCGGCGTTTCCGGCTTCGTGGCGATGCTTTACGAAGTTGTTTGGACCCGACTCCTAGCGCTGGCGCTGGGCTCTTCGACCCACGCGTTTTCGATCATGCTGGTCACCTTCATCGCCGGCATCGCGACCGGGGCCTGGATCGTGGGTCGCTGGCGGGGACTCCGACGGACCTTCGACGCCTTCGGTTGGGTGGAACTGGCCCTGGCGCTGACGCTCCTGGCCTCCATGTCGTTCTACCATCTGCTGCCGTACGGCTTCTTCCGGCTGGGATACCTCGTGGCCCGCACGCCCGAGAACCATACGTTCTACCAGGGCCTTCAGTTCCTGGTGTGTTTCGGTGTCATGTTCGTCCCGGCCCTTTGCCTCGGCATGACGCTTCCCCTCGCCAGCCGGGTCGCCACCTCGGAACTCGCCCGCACCGGCCGCAGCGTGGGCGTCGTGTTCTCGGTCAATACCCTGGGCACCGTCCTGGGCGCCGCCTTGTCCGGGTTGGTCCTGCTCCCCTGGCTCGGTCTCGCCCCCACCCTGGCGTTCGGTCTCGCCCTCAACCTGGCCATCGCGCTGGTCGTGCTGTTCCGTCGCTCCAACTCCCTGCGCCGGCTCATGCTCGTCGCCACACCGGTGCTGGTCATCGGTTTGGTCGGCTTCGCCAGCGCGGTTCTCGATCCCAAATGGGACCGCGCCTTCGCCATGGGCTTGTGGCGCGTCCGCGGCGCACCGCCGTCCCTCAAGGAATTCGAGGCCAAGATCCAATCCCTTGATCTCCGTTACCACCGTGATGGCGCCGGCTCCACGGTCGCCGTCGCCGCCTCCAAACGCACGCCCACCGGTCCCGAACACATCGATCTCCGCGTGAACGGCAAGACCGACGCCAGCAGTCACGGCGATCTGCCCACCCAGTTGCTCTCCGGTCACATCCCCCTGCTCCTGCACACCAACGTCCAGGACGCCCTCGTGGTCGGCATCGGCAGCGGCATCACCTGCGGCGCCATCCTCGCCCACCCGGATGTGCAACGCCTCGACATCGTCGAAATCTCACCCGAGGTCTACGAGGCCGCGCGAACGCTATTCGCCCCTTACAACAACGGCGCCCTCGATCACCCCCGGTCCCGGGTCATCATCGACGACGCCAAGTCCTTCCTGAAGACCGCCAACCGCCAGTACGACGTCATCGTCACGGAACCTTCGAATCCCTGGATGGCCGGTGTCTCCGGGGTGTTCAGTCTCGAGTACTACGAAACCTGCCGCGCCAGCCTCAAACCCGGCGGCATCATCGCCCAGTGGGTGCAGGTCTACGAAACCGACGACACCGCCATCCGAACGGTCCTGGGCACCTTCGGCTCGGTATTCCCGAACTTCTCCGTGTGGCAAACGCTGCCCGGCGACCTGTTGCTGGTCGGCTCCATCCAACCCACCGCCAAGAATCTCGACCTCATCCAGCAGCGTTTCCTTCAGCCCGAAGTGTTCAAGGACCTCAACCGCGCGGACATCTTCAGCGTCACGGCTCTGCTCGGACTGCAGTTGGTCTCCGAAGAGAACGGTTCGTTCCTCGTCCCGCCCGACACCATCCGTCACAGCGACTTCTTCCCGGTCCTGGAATACATTGCCGAACGCGCGTTCTTCGCCCGGGGCGAGACGCTGTTCCTCAACGATTTCGATGAACGCCTGTTGCGACGGCCGACCACGCTGCTGGGCCAGCTGTTGCAGCGCTCCCCGCTGACCACCAAGGACGCCCGAACGGTGGTGCTGCTCCACTCGTCCGCCGATGTGCCCCATCCCAGCCTGGTGCGCTCCGTCCTGGCCCAATGGCGTACGCTGGAGCCCTCCGATCTGCTCCCGGTGGAGATGGCGGCCAAGATGGAGTTCCCACCGCCGAACTCGCTCATCCTCGCCCACGAAATGTCGCCGGCGCGGGAACTCATGTTCGCCAAGTTCGGAACCGAACCCGAACCCCTGCGGATGTACTCGCGCTACCTCCAGAATTCCTACCGCCAGGCGCGCTCGGTGTTCTATCAGCCGCCGACCGACGAGCTCCGGACCGTGCTCGAATTCCTGGCCGAGAAAGACGTCGTCCACCGAACCTCGCACCAGCTCCGTCTGGCCGAACTCGCCTGGGATCTGGGCGACGAACAGCGGTTCGTGGAACTGGCCTCCGCGGCCTTGCTGCATTCCGGCGAAGCCGGCACCACCGGCCGTTTCGACTTCGATTTCTCCGCGCCGGGACGTGTCATCTTCCTGCTCATTGAATCGCTCTGGCGCAAAGGTGCCGTCACCGACGCCCAATGGTGGTGCAACGCAGCCCGCCAAAGCGGTTACCTCGACCCGAAGAGCCGCTACTACAGTCGCCGGCTGGAGATGGTGGTTCGCAAGGTCGAAGGTCCCGCCACCGCCACGGCGGCGGCGTCTGAAAGCCGGGGCGGCTGAATCCTGGGCTTGCCAGCTCCGGCAAGCCGGCTCATTTTCCGCATCAGTTTCCTGAACGTCCCAAGGTTTTCGTTCATCATCTGTTTCCTGCCCGGCCAGGTCCTGTCGCATGCCGCAACCACTCGCCAACGCGCTGCCCGACCTCGCCCTCGAAGCGGTGGAGGTCCAACGCCAGTTGGATCAGGCCTGGCAGCTCGAGAGGAACCAGCTCCACACCGATTTCGCGTCATCGGGCCTCGCTCACTTCGATCTGGGAAAAGCCCTCGAGCATCGACTCCGCCCGCCGCGCCCATGGGTGAGTCGTTTCCACGTGGTGCTCCAGTCGGACGTGACCCGCGATGCCACCCGCGAAGGCGGTCTGGAAATTCGCCCCCTCAACGCCGGTTACCGGGCGCTGTTCGGCATCACCCGGCAAGCCCACTGCCGCATCGAACTCGAAATCCGCCAAAGTCCGGTGACACCTTCACTGCCGTTGACGCAGCCCCCTCCCGTCCACTAGTTCTTCATCCTCCAACCCCTCAAGACCTGCCATGGCCTCCAAACTCATCAACGACCTGAACACCGTCGCAAACATCGTCGGCGGACTCGGCCTCAGCATCGCCGCCGCCCAACGGGCGATGAACCTCGATTACCTTGAGAGCCTGGAACGTCTCGCAGCTCTCGCCATCTCGCTGCAAAACAGCGGCGATGCCGCCAAACCGGTGACCAAGGAACAGCGCGACTTCGCGGTCGCGCTGCTCGCGAAATTCGCACCCACCCGCTACCAGTACACCAAGACCACCTTGAAGGTCCGACTCGACCTCGCCCAAACCCGCAGTACCGGCATCACCGCCGGCCTTGGCGTGGGTGTCGGCGCCATTGCGTTGAATGCGTCCTTCGCCTACGCCTCCGGTTCGGAGTACCAGGCTGCCGCCGAGTGCACCACGGTCATCGATGCCACCAGCCCCGAGCTGGACGCCGCCCTGCTCACCGCCCTGACCACCCAGGCCGCCAGCGCCTCCGCAACCTCGCTCACCCTCCCCGCCCGCGCCGCCCTGGACAAAAACACCGTCGACACCGCCTCGCGCATCATCGAGAAACTGTTCGGCACCACGCCCAAACCGATCACCGAATCCTGAGGCACACCGAACCCTGTGCTTCAAGCCTCCCGCTTCATCACCTCACTTTGATCGGCCATGCCCTCCGACCCTCTGCCCCCTGATCGAGAAGAACTGAAGGATTTGGCCAAATCGCTCAGGGACAGCGCCAGGGATCTCCACACCAAGGCCAAGGCACTCTCGGAGGCGCTCGACGGGAAGCAGACCTGGGAGGAAATCGAGAAGACCTTCCGCTCGGTACACGCCGAGCACACCCAACTGAGCGACGGCCTGGTGAAGATCAGTGACCAGCTTGGCGCCGGCATCCGCAACGAAGCGTCGTCCACCTTCGCCAATTTCCTCAGCGAAGTGGGTCGCGCCGCCATCGACACTCAGAAGAGCCTCGACCAGGCCAATCGCGCCGCGGTGGCCGCCAGCCTAGCCACCGGCGGCGTTCCCGTCGGCGTCTTTCAAATGCCCAAACTCCACGGGGAAATCCGATTTGCCCTGGAGAAGATCGATTCCAAGAAGGTCGGCCTGGTCTTCTACTCGAAGAAACAGGAGGAACAGCGGCTGAACGAACAATCGCTGTCCTTCGATATCCTGTCGGTTCCACCGCCACCTGAACTGCTCCAGTCCGTTCGCCGTTCCAATCCCGGCCTGAGCCTCGTGCTCTCACGTGAGCAGCGGAACGCCATCTTCGACCTGCTCGACGAGGTGAAGGAAGTTCTCGGGAAGGACGAAACACCCCAGCCTCCCAACCTGCTCGAGAAACATCGCGCCCTGCTGAAAGGAAGTCCCCAGGAACGCGACACCGTGATTCTCATCCCCTGGCGCGCGCCCGACGCTTCCTCCACTCCCATCGGCGATGCCCCGGACGGATTCGTCATCCTCTATGCGGCTCCTCCGATGGAAGGCGAGGATTGGTCGGTCGGCGTCTGGCAAATGGAGTTGGTGCCGAAACCCATCGCCCCATCTCCAACGCCATCCCCTTCGCCGACACCGCGGCTCCATATCCTCTGGCGTTTCGATGCGAAGGGAACCGCGTCGGAAAACGTGCTGCGCTTCAAGCAGTGGGTACGCCACCTCGGCGAACAGCAACGGCAGCTCCTGTTCTAGCGGTCCGCCCTTCCGGGCCTTCTCCCGGTCCGCATCATGGACCCGCTTTCCTCCCTCTCGAACCTGCCCCGGCTCGCCGCGGGCGTCGTTCTGGAGTGCGACGTCGCCCGACGCGAGCTCATCCGCGCCGGCATCCAAGCCTGGCAGGATTCAGACACCAGCCTTCCCACGATCCCCTGGCTCGGTCCGGTCCAACTCAGCTGGCGCTACTATCTCGCCTCCAAGAAACAACAGCTTCTGCTGTCGTTCCGGCGACGGCCCGAGCAAATCGACATCGCCCTCGACTCCAGCCTCCGGTTCCGGGTGGAACCCAGCCCTCTCCCCGTCCCGTCCCTGTCCGGTTCTTCGACGACGCCACCCGCCCCTGCTGAATCCGTGCCGCCCCTACCCGCGAACGGCGGTTCCGTAGCGGCGGGCGTCTCGCCTGCCGTAGAGGGGGGCGTCCCCCCCCCCGGAATCCCCTCCAGTTCAACACCTCCCAGTAAGACGTCGCCATCGTCCGCTCCTCCCATCAGCAGGCTCTCCTGGCCACAGTTCCTCGGGCCGTCCTCCCCGAACCTCGCCGTCTTCCATCTCCGACATCGATCCGACCGCCGACGACTCGAGCTCCCGATCCTCAAGGATGCCATTCACTTCCCGGCCGCACGTTTGTTCCAGGGCGACGACTCCATCCCGTTGCAGCAGGGCAACGCGTTGCTGCTGGAACCCTTGGTCGACTGGATTCAGACCATCGGTGCCTGGAAACGCGACCCCGACGCAAACTCCTCATGGCGGCCCCTAACTCCTCCGGCCGACCAGGAATCGCTGCCTGCCCGCCGCATCCTGGCGTCGATCGTGGGGACGTATCAGGAAGCCTGCCAGGCCGCGGCCAACCGTTCCCCGGGCCCGCTCCCACCCCCGCCGGACGCCGTCGATCCGTTGCCTCACGGCCAAACCATCGCCGAGTTTACCGGCATGACCTGGCTTCGACTGCAAGCGGATGGCACCGCCATTGCGGAGAAAGGCTCCGACGACACCACCACGCTGGAAATGCGCTACAACCTCGAACACGAAGACGGCCGTGACCGCCTCGACGTTCGACTGCAACCGCCCGACTTCCTGATCTCTGGCGACCTCCACCGCCAGATCCTCAGCACCGTCGGCCAGGCCGCCCTGGATGCGAACTGGCACCGACCCAACGGACCCCTGGGCCGGGGCACCGGGGTCTCGGAGCAGGAAGTGCAAGACCTGTTCGCCCATGCCGACGCCACGGTCCTCCGCATTGAACGAAGGCGCGATCGCGACCGGGACCTGATCCTTCTCCGCGGCTCGCTCCAGGGCGTTCAGGTCTGGGTGGTCCTCACCGCTTGGCTGGCCGTTGGAAAACCGACCGACCGACAGCAGCCCAAGACCCGAACCCTGTTCGTCTCACCACCCCCCCCACCCGCTGGCCACCAAGGCCACGGCGGTCCCGATCTCGTCAACACGTTCGACAAGAACAACGACGCGATGACCTGCCTCTTCGTGGGTGAACGATTCACCGACGACACCGTGGTTCCCGCCAGCGTCGCGAAGTCCTTCGGTCGGATCATGCTCGCCATGCATCGCTGGGGCGGGATCTGGCCGCCCACCGAAACCATGTCCTCCCCATGAACCGCGCCTCCGTAGCGGCGGGCGTCCCGCCTGCCGTAGAGGGGGGCGTCTCGCCCCCCGGAGTCCTCGGTTCACGGTCCCATTCTGTGTCCAAGATTTTGGAAACCTTGTCCTCCCCATGATCTCCGCTCGACCCACCCTCCGCTGGATAGCCCGTGCCCTTTTTGAAGGCTGGTGCCTCCTCGGCAAGTTGCTGCGGCCCGCACGTCACGGTCGGGACCACGCCCGAGCTCCCCGCCCCGTGGTCACCCGGCCGGTGCCCGGCGTCGAGGTGCGGGTACGCCTCGACCGGCGCGAAGCCACGACAGGAACTGAGGCTCGCTCCCCAATTGTCCCGCAAGCGTCCGCTTCGTCGAACGCGCTCATCGAAGGGAAGATGGAGGAAGCCTGGAAGAACGAGATGGCCAGAGCGGAAGAGCTCTTGCTGAACGGCGTTAGGATCCCGGACCCGAGCCTCATCCAGTCCACCGGGGCGGTGTTCCAGGGAGCCGTCACAGGCTCGACGGATGCCAGGCGGATCGCCTGGGTTTCGGTCAGGCCCGTCCAGGAACAGTCAGGAGGAGAGTCCGCTTCTTGAGGAACCGGACACCGGCGAAGAAGGCGACGGCAACACCCCAGGCGATGGCCCAAGGCACGTCCATGTGCAGGTAACGCTCGGCGGCAGAATCCGCGAGTGCCTCGAAAGCCACGAACCCCGAGAAAATGGCGAACCAGTTGACGTACTCGCGGCTGAGGGCAAACCGGAATGAAAACGGGAGCTCAGGCCGCTTCCATCCTCGGAAGGAGGGCAGAAAGGCCGGCGTCTTGGCCGCCCACTCGCGGAAGGTGTCCCCAAATTTTCCCTCCAGGAAGGCTTCCTCCGCCAGGATCACTCGCTCGTGGTAGATGCAAAAAATCAGCGCCACCGAGATCCAGAGCCACGGGGAAAGCGGCACGGCGGCCAAGCCCAGCCAACTGAGACAATTCCCCAGATAGAGCGGATTGCGCACCAGCGAGTACATGCCATCGGTGTTGAGGCTGTCCGCCACCTGGTTTCTGCGGTTTCGCCCCGAGGTGCGGGGCGGCACATGCCCCACCGTCACAAAGCGGATCAACTGCCCGAGGAACGCCACGCCCATGCACGCCAACACCCACAATTCCTGCACATCGTGCCGGTGCATCGGGTAGCGATGGTTGAGAAACGCCAGAGGAACCACACCGAGGAGGATTGCCGGCAACCAGCTCCGGCGACGAAACAACACACGCCCACTGGCCTCCAGATGTTCTCTTAGCGTCATAAGCTCTTCGTTTGAATTGGGGATTTTGCCCGGAATAAACAACTTCTGACAAGGTTCCGTTCGGTTCGTTCAAGATGCCCCACGCTTGCCGCATTCCTCCACTCTGGTATCCACGCCAACATCATCACGCGATCCATCCCCTTTCTGATCGGCCTGTTCGCCTCGGCGACCGCCCTCCAGGCGGCATCCACGGTGGCGTGGCCGCAGTTCCGAGGCCCCAATGGCCAGGGTTTCGCACCCCACGCCCAACCTCCCCTCCAGTTCGGGCCCCACACGAATCTTGCCTGGCAGGTGCCCATCGACCCCGGCCATTCGTCACCCGTCGTCTGGGAGTCCTCCATTTTCCTGACCACCTACCAGACCGGCCAACTCGCCGTCGTCGCCATCGAACGGGCCACCGGCGCGTCCCGCTGGCAGTGGTCCGTCCCCGCCGGCCCAATCGGCGATGTTCATTCGATCAGCAGTCCTGCCGCCCCTACTCCCGCGGCGGATGACTCCCAGGTGTTCGCCTACTTCGGCTCGTGGGGCCTCGTCGCCCTCACCCACGCCGGCAAGGAATCGTGGCGCCATCCCATGCCGCCGCCTCGGAACCGATACGGCATGGCCACTTCTCCCGTGCTCCACGGCACCAACGTCATCCTGGTCCTGGACGCCGATGACCTTCAGTCCCGCGTGGTCGCCTTCTCCAAGACCACGGGAACCATCGCCTGGCAGACCGAGCGCCCCGGCCAGCGCGCCAACTGGTCCACACCCGCCATCTGGTCCCCGGAAATCCCCAACGACCCGCAGCATCCCGAGCAACTGATCGTGCTCAGCGCCCTCCGTCTGGCGGCCTACGACGTCCGCACCGGCGGCGAACTGTGGTCCGTCGATGGTTTCCCTCAGGAGACCGTCTCGGTTCCCGCGGTGGGCCGGACGCTGGTGTTCGCCGGGGCGGCGGCCCTGGGCGGACGAGGCAACGAGACCTACGACGCGATGGGCTGGCAGCAGTTGAAGGCGTTCGATCGGAATGGCGACGAACGCGTGCAGGCCGACGAAATTCCCGACGATTTCCGCATGGTGCTTCGACCCGACCTGCCCAAGGAACACCCGGGCTACGCCGTGCCCTTCGCCTTCAAACGGGGATTCAAGGGCAACGACCTCGATGCGGACGGCGCGCTGAGCGAGTCGGAATGGAACCAGAACGTGATCCGCTGGGAGGCGTCCAGCCGGCCGGTGCTCATGGCGATCGACCCGGGCACAGGTGCTTCCGCCCCGACCGAGCGGGTGGCGTGGAAAACCAACCGCGGGCTTCCCGAGATGCCTTCCATCCTGCTGGAGCGGGAGCGCAATCGGCTGTACTTCGTGCGCGATGGCGGGCTGCTCACCTGCCTGGACGCCTCCACCGGACGGTCCATTTTCCAGGAGCGCATCGGCGCGGCCGGCGGGTACGCCGCCTCACCCGTCGCCACCCCGGGCCACCTCTTCCTCACCTCCGCCGCCGGCGTCGTCACCGTGGTCGACACGCGCTCGGACGACTTTCGCGTCATTGCCCGAAATGATCTGCAGCAGTCCATCCACGCCACACCTGCGCTGGCAGGAAACGGGATCTATATCCGCACCGCCGGACGGCTGATGGCCTTCACCCAGCCGCGGTCCTAGCTTTCCCACCCCGGGAGAACCAACCTTCGACGGCATGCTGCTCCCGCCAGTCATCGAACGTGAACTGCGCGACGCCTCGCGGCGGCCTCTGACCTACTGGTCACGCCTCTTCGCGGGCACCCTCTGTTTGCTGGTGCTGACTCCGATCCTGTTGATGTTCGAAATCAGCGCCCGATTTGGCGGCCCGGGGATCCCTGTTACCCTACTCGGGCCGATCTTGTTCAACATGTTCGCTGCGTTGGCCTGCTTCACCGCGCTGGCGGCGGGCTGGTTTTTCGCCACCGATGCCCTTTCCCAGGAGCGTCGGGAAGGCACCCTTGAATTGCTCTTCCTGGCGCCGCTACGTCCGCGGGACGTTGTGCTCGGCAAACTGGTCACGGTCACCTGGCGCGGCGCTCAATGGCTGCTCGCCGTCATTCCCCTGTTTGCTCTGCCCCTGCTGTTGGGAGGCGTCGGCGTCGACAACTTCCTTCACCTCAGTCTGCTGACGGCCAACACCCTGTTCTGGTCCGTTGCCTGCGGTCTTTGGGCCTCGGCGCGAAGCCGCGAAATCTTCGGTGCCCTGGTCACCACCGCTCTCCTGCAATTGGCCCTGGTCTCCGTTCCTTTCCTCGTGGATCTGGGCCTCGCCGGCTTGGATCCGTCGAAGTTCACGGCGCAGGTGAGCCACCTCAGCCCCGCCTTCACCTGGAGCAAGGGCTTCTCCCGCTCTTCCGCCGATTTCTGGCAAAGCCTGCTCCTCACCCATGCCGAGGGCTGGATTCTGCTCGCCCTCACCGTCCGCACCACGGCTCGACAGATTCGGGAAAACCCAACCGGCGCGGAACCCGGGTTCTTCTCGCGGCTCAATGGGTTCTGGAAATATGGCCGACCCAAGGCGCGAGCCGCGTTCCGCAAGCGCTTGATCGAATGTCATCCCGTCCGCTGGCTGGTGGAGCGTGAGCGTGGTCCCCTGCGATTTCTGGTGGCTCTGCCGCTGGTGATCACCGTCTCCGGTGTGGGGATGGGGTACGTCTTCGACCACGGCGCGTCGTACCTTCTCATCGGGAGCATCGCCGGGTTTTTGTTGTCGGTGAGCACCAACATCCTCCTGGCGCTGCAGGCCAGTCGCTTTCTGGTGGAGGCCCGCCGAACCGGCGCACTCGAACTGCTCCTGGTCAGTCCCCTGTCGACCCGTTCCATTCTCTCCGAACAGAGCCGCAGTCTGATGCGGACGTTCGCCGTTCCCGTGATCATCCTCCTGGCCATCCAGATCGCTCTCGTGGCCTACCAGATATCGATGACCAGCACCCTGCCCGTCATGCCGGTCGTCGGACCCAATCAGCCCGGAGCCACTGCCGCGGCGGCCATGGCCGACATGGCCCGCTACCAATGGCTGGGACTCATCGCCAACATGCTCGTCCAACTCACCGGGTTGGCCTCCGTCGCCTGGGTCGGCTTTTGGATGGGCATGACCTGCCGCCAAGCCTCCCTCGCCTTGTTCGCCACCCTGGCGTTGTCCAAGTTGCTACCCATGCTCTCCGCCAGTTTTCTACAGGCCACATTTCTCCCATATGTCCTGTCCCAGCGCCTGCCCGCCTGGTTCCCCTCGGTGGCTTCCGCCGCGGCGGGCATCGCGGTCAACCTCGGACTCGTCTTCTTCGCGCGCCATCAGTTGCTTCCGGACCTGCGCCGCATCGCCCTGGCCCCTTTCTCGATGGTCTGGCCCAACCTTCGCCGACCGAACGCCCGCCCCACATCCCTGCCACCATCTCCTCCCGTCTTGCAGCCCTGAAACAGGGATCCCCGGGGGCGAGACGCCCCCCTCTACGGCAGGCGGGACGCCCGCCGCTACTGGCCGTCACTCGCGCAGATGCACGGGCCGATCGTCGCGGCGCTGCATCCAACGTTCCACAGCCTCGGTTGCCTGCTGCCCGTCCGGTTTCAACAACAGCGCCGACAAGGTTTCCGGAGGTCGAGGACGCGTCGCCCCCGTCCAGCGTCGTAGCGATGCTCCAACGGCAGACTCCCTCGCCGCCGCCCGCCCGGCGAAGTCGTAGGCAAGGTCGGAATACCCCGGGGACAGCCCGAGACTGCGGTGGGCAATGGCACGAACCGCGGCGTAAGGGTCGTTCAGCAATCGCGACAACAAGGGCGCCTGCCAGTCGTCACCGGTCAGGGACCGCGCTGGTTCCCACCCCAGATGCCACGCGGCGAGCGCCCGTTGCCCCGCATCGCCTGACAATAGATGACGCACGATCTCCGACGTTTCGCGCCTTTCCTCCGGAAGCGACGCCGCGGGATGGCCGTACCAGTCGGTGAGGCGTTCCGCCGTCCAGGCCAGCGAACGATCCTGGTGGCAGAGGTTGCAGGCATTGGGCCGCCCGGTGGCGAGGGTCGTTGCCACCCGGGGACTGTCGATCTGGTGTTGTCGCACGCCTTTCAACAGCGCGTAGGTGGTGTGCGGCATGTGGCAGTTGTAGCAGACGTCGCCCGATGATCCCGCAGCATGGTGGGAATGTGAGGGACCAAAACGCACCGCGTCATGGCAGCCGATGCAGGCCCGATTCCCGTCCATGCCGGTCTTCAGCTGATCATCGCGCTCCGCGTAGTCGTGGAGCGAATGACAGGTGAGGCAGGTCATTTCGCCCTTTTGGTAACAGGCGGTCTCCAGCAACCCGTTGAACTCGCGCCCGGCCACCCGGATCATGCCGTCGCTCCAGAAAAACTGTTCCAAAAGTTGAGGCGCCCGCTGCAGCACCCCGCGAAGCCAGGGTTGTTCCTGCAACCGCGACGGACGAAGGATGGGGGTGGTGCTCTCCAGATCGTCGCCGGGCCGGTAACGGAACCCGTTCTCAACCCAATCTTCCTTCGCATCGAACCACTTCATCGCGTGACACTGCGCGCAGACGTGGGATTGGCGGGCCTTGTCCAGTTTCGCGGGCTGTACCACCGCCCAGTTGGTGGGCTTGGGAACCGTTGCATCGGCAGCGCGTGCGATCTGGAAAACCAGGGCCCGCGCCACATGCACTTCGCCCGGGCCATGGCACGCTTCACAGGCAATGCCCAACTCGCCCACCCGGGTATCGAAGGTCTCCTGTTCCTTGCGCGGTCGCGGCTGCCCGGCCGTCGAGTGACACCGGATGCAGGACATGTTCCAGGTCTCGACCGACGGTGGCGCGTGAGGGTCCCGAATGAAGACGTCGTGCCGCGGCGCCCAACGACGTTCCTGGATCAGCCAGGTGAACGGGAAACCGAGCTGAGCGTTGCCAAACCCGCCAGGCAGCCAGAAGACCTGCATGTGATGCGAACCCGTCACCAGCCCGATCCGGACATGCACCGGCCCCGGTTTGGCTCCCTCCGGCGCCGCCCGCCATTCCTCCAGGTCATCGATCGCAACCCAGAACTCATTCCCCTCGCGACTGAGGGTGAAACGCTCCGCATCCGTCTCCAACACCACACCGTCGAAGTCCGCGACGATCGAGTTCGTGCCCGGCAACTGGGTCATCGACCGATGATACGACGCATGCCAGGAGGCGTGGGCGTCGGCGTGACACTTTCGACACGACTCCGAAGCCATGTAGCCCTCCGGACCTCCTTGTTGGGGCGGTTCACCCACCACCCGAAGGACTGTCGGAACCTGCTGCGGGGCCACGGCCGTCACCGATGGCCCAGGCGACGGGGATCGCGACCCAGGTCCGTTGTCTCCGCAACCCACCAGAAACAAGGAGGCAACGATCGCAGCGTGCGCACGGATCGTTCGCAGAACTGGCATCATGATTGCCCCTCCGGGGGTGGGGATTGTTGGACACGTATTGGGACCATGAACCGGGGCGCGAGAGGTGGAGCGGGCGGCCCTCATCCCGGCCTTCTCCCGGAGGGAGAAGGAGGATTGTCGCCGCGGGTTCCGGAGGGCCAGGCCGGCATTGGCTGAACCGAGTCGAGACGGCTCGCACGCATGGGCCTGGGGCGTGTTGCGGCAGGCGGAAACACGACTCCCTCTCCCTCCGGGTGTGGGTTGGGGTGTGGGAGCCGGCTTCAACCCTCGCGATGGCTGGCATGGGAAGGTTGAGGAAGGGGCCCGCGGGCTGAACGAGCATAAGCCCATGGAACCAAATTTCTGATCGCCCCTCCGGGGCTTCAGGTTGTTCGCGGGCGTTGTCCCCACGGCTCACGCCGTGGGCTAAAGTTTTCCCGCCCCGTCCGGGGCTGGGGATTCAAGTCTCACCGCACCCGGCGGCTCTTCTTGAGCAATTCGATCGCTGCCTGGGCTTTGGGGTCACCCGCGTCCGCCGCCTGCATGAGTTGATCCTGCAAGACGGTCATCCGGCGGTTGTAATCCCAGCTCTGCTTGTCGTTTTGAATCGAGCCGCTCATCTGGAGCTTCAACAGGGCGTCGGTCGCCGTGCCCCAATCCTTGGCCGCCACAGCCTGGTCACTGCCGCGGAGCGTGTCGTCGACGTTCATCGGCACGAGAGCCGCCTCGGTGGTGGATTCTTCCGCGGGGGCTTCCGTCGCCTCCGCGGTTTCTTCGGTCGGAGCGGGGGGCGGCGTGGCGGCAACTTCCTCCTCGGCCTCCTTGCTGCAACCACCGGTGAACAAAGCCCCGGCCAGCAGGCAGGCGATCCAACCCAGGCGCGAAACGAGCCAGTACGAATGCTTCATGGGGAACCCTTATCCAATCACCAACATCCTGTCAGGCAATCTGCCGGTAAGAACTCGTCGCGCGCTTACTGGGCACCACCCCTGGGATGGGTCGGGTCAGCCCACAGATCATTCGGCACATCCTTCAGCCCAGCCCCGCGACCGTCCACCCGACCCGCGAGTTCATAGAACTTCTTGTACTTGATGGCGAGAGCACTGCCCGAGATCAAACCCGCCGCGCCACTGCCCTTCACGTCAACACGCTCGTTCGGGGCAAATCCACCACCGTGCCGCTGGGAAATGCCTTCGTCGGGATTGCTCGAGCAATCGTTGAAGAAGAACGGCTTCATCTCATCGGCTTCCCACTGCAGGATCATGGTCGGCCGGAACGCCGTGATGCGATGGGTCAGCAGGCGGCTGTCCCAGCCAGCCAGGTTGCCAAAGCTGATCAACGAACCATTCCAGACGTAGCTGCTGATCTTTTGGTCGCGCTGCCGGAACTGGGACTTCTTCGAGCCCGTCTGTTCCACCCGATCTTTGGGACAGATCAGGACCTGATGGGTTTGCAGGAAGGGAAACAGCTGACCGGTTTTGACCTTCTCAATCTGGTTCGAGAAATTGCGCTGGGTCGGAAGGAGGTCGCCCGCGGCGGTCGTCATGTTGGGGCCATGGGCCCAACTCTTGATGCCCAAGCCCCAGCCCGGCGACGGCATGTACTCGTCGTTGTCACCGGTGTACATGGTCATCGCCAGCATGATCTGCTTGTTGTTGTTCAGATCCAACGTGAACTGCGCCTTGTCTTTCGCCTTGGAAAGCGCCGGCAGCAGCATGCTCGCGAGAATCGCGATGATCGCGATGACGACGAGAAGCTCGATCAACGTGAAAGCCTTGTGCCGGAGCGCGGCTGCGGAGGCCGTATTGCCCGGAGTGATGGACTCAGTGCTCATGGGTTTGCAGACTCAGGACCCACGCCGCAACCGAACCCAGCGGGAAACCCGCACCACTCCATGGTGAAGGCTTGGCCCAGGCTTTGGGACGCTTGCTGACGGTGGAAACCGCCGTTTTCTAACACCCACCCCCAGAATGCGGAAGTGTGTCTTATCAGGCACACTTCTGGGCGCGATTTCCGCCCCTGCCCAAGTCATTCCTGGATGGCGATCGTTTTCGCAATCCGGTCGAAGTCACGGTCGATGGGCTTCTTCGCAGGCGTATCCCAGCTGTGCTTGCCCGTCATCGGTTCCACCCACTTGTAAATCTCCGAATGACCATCCGCAAAGGTCAGGTTGGCACCCTTGTTGTGGCGGTCGGACGGATCGTTCTGCCAAACCCGATTGTCCACCTGGATCGCAAAGTAGCCATCCTCCAAGGTTTTGGTGCTTTCATCCAAAAACACCAAAGCCCCCGAAGGCGACGGACTCACAATGTCGCCCGTGCGCTTGCGGATCGGGTACTTCGGATTCACCCAGTCCACGTTGCTGTTCATCTGACCGGACATCGAGTAGCTGCGAACCCGCTTGAAAGGCTTGTTCTGGTACTTGTAGTCGTCGGAGCTGCACACGTAGATCGCTTCCGACTGATTGTAGACGAACAGTTTGCCGTTCCGGATGTTGTTTCGATTGGTGTGCCCGGGCGCGGAATTCACATCGCCCAGGATCCAGGCATCCGGTGTTCCCAGGTAATTCGGCACCAGTTTCTCCTCGTGATCCCCGGTGTAGAGAATCCAGGCCAGCCCCAGCTGCTTGGTGTTTCCCAGGCACGCGATCGCTTTCGCCTTCGTTTTGGCCTTGGCCAAGGCCGGCAAGAGCATCGAAGCCAGAATGGCGATGATCGCGATGACGACCAGCAGCTCGATGAGGGTGAATCCCGCCAGGGATGGGCTCGACGAGCCCCGAACGACCGCTCGGGAAGGGTGTCTGGGCAAGGACATGATGGAGGTGGTTGGAGGTTTTCTAACAGGGAACTGCATGGTTCCTAATAAATCCCGCCGCAGCGTGCAACGGGATTCTCCGCTTCCTTCAACGGAACCACTCCGCAACCTCAAGAATCTCAGCGTCCACCACGACCCGGTAAAAGCGTGTCGGGTCTGCAACGGCATCTCCGTCGAACACGTGGTTGTCCCAAATCACCGGCGCATCACCTTCGGCTCCGCTGGTCCGCTGAAGGTGCAATGAGCCCTCCTTGTCCTGAAATTGGAGCCAGTCGCGCCAGACCCTCGCATCGAGGCTGAACTGGATTCGCCCCGCACGTCCCCCAAGTCCCCACAGCACCAACTGCCGCGCTTTCGCCGGCACATGCGACGGAAAAAAGCTCTGGGATTCTTCCAACATCTCGAGCGCGCCTGAATGCACATCTCCCAGTCCGTGCGTACGCGGCCGGTTCCATCGCGGCACTTGCGCCTCCCCGTCCTTGCCAGGAATCCGAAAATGCCATGGCTCACCCTCTTCCCAGTGGCTGGGATCGATTTCCCCTGCCAACTGGATCCAGGCCACGACTTCTTCGGATCCGTCCCTCCGCAGCACCCACACCTTGCCATCCGAATGAATCGTGCGCGAATTGACAGAGGTTCCGTCCTCAGCATCCAGGATCGGCGCCCGCACATCCTCAAGCCGTGATTGCCAGGGAGATCGAAGCCCCTGGACCCGCCATCCACGATCGTTCTCCAGATAGCCATCGTCCGACCATCGGAACCGACCCAACCGAGTCATCCACACGATGCCCCGAACCGGATCCCGCACCAGAAACTGCCCCGGTCCGCCGATCGCCAATGAAGTCGGCAATGCGTCCCATTCAAGCCGGTGCTGCACGAATCGGGCCCGATGATTCAACCGTCTCACCGCTTCCTCATCCAGATACCGGGGGTCGGCATGATTCACCCAGATCGTGGTCCCGCTCTCGTAACCCAGGCTCTGACTTCCTGAGTCCGCAGCATGGGCTGACACCGGCTCGGCTTTCCAGAATGGCTCGGAAGCAGAAACCGATGTTCCAACACGCGCTGCGCGGTCGATCTTCAGGCGTCCCAAGCGAATCGTCACTCCTTCGTCGTTCATCCCCAGCAGGTAACCGTGGTCATCGAGCACCACCGAAACCCACCCGGGACCCGATCTCCATCCGGACTCAGCATCATCCCATTGCTGGGGGACGCGAAGGTCGCGCACCCCGGGAAAAGGGGTGTCACTGAATCCCTGGACCCGGTACCCGCGCAGGTCTGTCACCAGCCATCCTTCCGAATCCAGCTTGAGCAGACCGCACCGCGTCAGATACCGCTCGTCACTTACCGGATCTCGAACCACCAGACATCCCGGTCCTTCCAAGGCCACAGAGAACCCAAAGGGTATCCAAACCGGAATGGCATGCGAGTGGCCCAGTGCTGCGCGGTCGGAGAAACCCACCTTCAATCCCGGAGACGGCGCCTCCCATTCACCCGAACGCAACCAACCGGCTCCGCCTGCACCCGGCCGTTGCACCGGCGGCAAGCCCGTCTCGCCCTTGCCCGCCACGCGATACAACCTTTCCGAGAATCGTTCCAATCGCGTGCTCGAATCCGGCATCGCCAGCGCGATCCGCGCAATGACTTCCTGCGTCCCATCCAGTCGTTCCCAAATCACTTCTCCATTCGGAGCCACCCACCCTTTCGATCCGTCCCACGTCCTGTTCAGTCGTTCCCAAATCACTTCGCCGTTCGCAGACACCCACCCTTTCGATCCGTCCCACGTCCTGTTCCCCGGCGGATTCCCAGGTTCCTGGTGCGTCAGAAAGAGCATCGTCCCACCAGAACTCACCACCACAGGCTCCAAGGTGACGCCATCTGCCCCAAACCCCATCAACAAACCACCGTCGAGCGACCTCAACCTTCCCTGCTCATCCAACCGAAAATCTCCCGAGCGAGTCAGGGCGTAGGCCCATTTCGCCGGTCCTTGCGCCTGAAGCACGAAGTATCCCGGCCCGTCGATCGCCAGACTCGAGCCATCCCCCGTCTTCCATACGGCACGGGCGGATCCCATCGCGCTTGCGGTCGTCCCACCACCCGGCACCGCACCCGGGACTGGCGAAACCGCCGCATGCAGCCCCAATGCCCACGACACCCCAGCAAACATTGCCGCGCAACACGCTTTCAAATGCCCCCCACCGGCAGGTTTTGCCCCACCTTCCTTCATACGACGTACTTAGCAGATCCGGTGCCTGCGCCCGCCGAACCTCTCCTTGAACCGCGCCTCCGTAGCGGCGGGCTTCCCGCCTGCCGTAGAGGGGGGCGTCCCGCCCCACGGAGTCCCCGGTTCAGTAGGCGCGCAGGTCATTCCTGAACACCGGCCTTCCCACGCGCTTTTTCCCACGATTCCCCGTAACATCACCCAAGCCACGCGTCAGTTACCGGTCGATGAGTGATTCCCACCGTCCCTGCGCCCGCTGCAACGCCCCGGTGCCCGCCAACGCACCCGAGGGCCTCTGCCCCCGTTGCCTGCTCCTCCGCGTCGCCGAACCCACCGATCCCGGCCTGCCCGATTCCGAACCCTCCCCCACCCCTACCCCTCCCTCCCTCGAAACCGTCGCCGCCGCCTTCCCTCAGCTGGAAGTCCTGGAGTTCATCGGCCAGGGCGGCATGGGCGTCGTCTACAAGGCCCGCCAGAAATCCCTCGGCCGCCTCGTCGCCCTGAAACTGCTCGCCCCTCACCGCGCCCATGACTCCGGCTTCGCCGCCCGCTTCGCCCAGGAAGCCCGCGCCCTCGCCGCCCTCAGCCACCCCCACATCGTCACCATCCACGACTTCGGCCAAACCGACGGTTTCTACTTCCTCCTGATGGAATACGTGGACGGCGTGAATCTCCGCCAACTGCTGAAATCCCACCGTCTGTCCCCCGAGGAAGCCCTCGCCATCGTTCCGTCCCTCTGCGACGCCCTCCAATTCGCCCACGACCGCGGCATCGTCCATCGCGACATCAAACCCGAAAACCTCCTGCTCGATCAGGCGGGCCGAGTGAAGATCGCCGACTTCGGCATCTCCCGCATGCTGGGAACCGACCCCACGTCGCCCAGTGTCGGCCCCGACGGCACCCAGGCCGCCGGCACTCCCGGCTACATGGCCCCCGAACAGAAGGCCGCTCCGCGGACCGCCGACAGTCGTGCCGACATCTATTCCCTCGGCGTTGTGTTCTACGAGATGCTCACCGGGGAACTGCCCGCCGACCTCCTCCAACCGCCCTCTCGAAAAGTTCAAATCGATGTCCGCCTGGACGCCATTGTCCTGCGCGCGTTGGAACAGGCCCCCGAACGCCGCTACCAGACCGCCAGCGAACTGCGGACCCAGATCGAAACGGTGGTCCACGGCCCGGAAACAGTTCCTTCGAGCTCAAGACCGGACAGCCAAGCATCCCCACCCCCCCAGCCGCCCACATCGATTTCGTCGATCCGAAGCGCACTGGATCGCGGACTTGCCAGTCCAGCGTTTCCAATCCTCGCCCTGGCAGGTCCGGTGCTGTTGGTGTTGTTCCTCACCGCCCGCGGAGAGTCACCTCAGCCCCTGGCCCTCGCCGCAATGGTGGCCGGAGCTGTGCTGGCTGTTCTGGCAGGAAGGTTCCTGCTGGGTCTGCGACACCTGCGCCGTCCGAGCGCGGCCCGGCTGGGAGTGGGGTTGCTGGTCCTGCTCGTCGCTTCAGCGATCGGCGGCCTTCGAACCAGCCGCCTCCGAGCTCAGGACGCCCAACTCGAAGCTCTCATCGCGCAAGAGGCCGCCGCCGTGGGCGAGCAGGTAACGCGGCGGAACTTCGAGGCGTCGAGCAGTCGCGAGGGCCTCGCTCTGTTGGAAGCTCCAGAGGCCGCGGACGCCACGGATGCGGAGCGTTCCGCACGCGCGAAAGTGTATCAGCAGCACGCCCAGCAGTACGCGGGCGCGAGCGAATCGCTCCGTCAGGCACTGGACCGACTGAGCGACATGGAGGAACACCGTTCGACCCTGGGCTCGGCCAGTCCGTCGCGAAAGTTCCGCGCCTGGCTGCCGTGTCTGCCCCTCGTTCTGGGCGCCTTGGCCATCCTCCTGCGACGTCGGGGTGATCACAGCTCCGATGCCCTGACCGCAGGTCGTTCATCCGCGCTTCGCGTGGACGCCCTTTGGATCGCAGGATCGCTCGTGATCGGTCTGCTCACGGCAACGCTGATCGACCGCGCGCATTCCCGGGACCCGGCCCAATTCGAATCGCACTTCATCCCACCCACCCGACCTTCCATCACCCATCTGGGCTGGTCCCCGGTCGCGGTCAGCAATCACGTGGTCCTCGTCGACCTCGAAACCGAGGTGGACCGCTACAGCGCCGAGGCCCGTTGGGCGTTCACCGGCCCGCGCCTTCCCGACGACGTCGATTCCGCCTTCACCGACCCGCTGGAAGCCAAGCCACCCGGAATCTTGATGAAACCCCAGCAGCACTCCGGCAACTGGCCACGGACGCTCCTGCCTCCGGGTCGTCACATCACCCGCGTGGCCTTCGCCTTTCCCAATGCTCCACTCGCCGAGCAAGCCTTCAGCAACCTCACGGCTCGCGAGACCCGTCGCGTTGAACCCACCGAGGACCTCGGCGCCACCCTGTTCCACATCTTCCGCCCGCTGGGCCAGGAGTACCGCGCCCTCCTCCGCATCTCCCAGGTGCTGCATTCTGGAAATCCCGAGTGGGTGAGCTTTTCCCGGTTTGGTACCTGGAACGAGAACGGTCTCTCCTTCACCTGGACGGTCCAGGCCGCGCGCCCCGGCACCCTGCAACTCACCCTCGGCGAGGATCGATCGTCGGCTTGGATCCGCGAGCGCCGCGGGGATCTCATCGAATCCCAGATCCGACTCCAGCTGACCCCGATCGGCACCAACCGCGTGCGTCTGACCCGGTCCATCAACAACTCCTACGGCACCCTTGAACAAACCGGCAATTACCGCGATCTCGCCGCCGAAATCCTCCGGACGGCCAACAACGGCACCCGGTGCCAGCGGGGCGTAGAAACGGAGCTCTGCCGTTTCGAAGGCAAATCGATGGTGGCCCAGATGGTCGACACGCCCGCCGGTCCACCCCCGGCCACAAGTCCTGCACAGCCCCGAGTCAGCGGCAGCCGACCCAGCGTCTTTCTGCTCCTGCTCGTTGTTCTGGTGGTCTTCGGCGGCGCGGGATGCCTTGCTTTCCTGCTCTTCCGCCGGGCCAACCGCAATCGCCCGGGAAGCGTGCTCCTACCCATCCTGGTCATCCTCGGCATCCTGCTCCTTGCGCTGCTGGTGCTCCTCGGAGGTGCGGCCCTGCTGTTCATCGCCCACTCGCCATCGACTCCAGCACCCACGGTGCAAGTCGCTCACCACGCGCTGCCGTCGCCCGCCCACCGGCTTCATGTCTGAACCCCATCAGCTCGCCCGCGGCCCGGTGGTCTTTGCCACCACCCACTGGACCCGCGTGCTGGCCTCGCGCGGCCAGGCGCCCGAAGCCCAACAGGCGCTCAGCGACCTGTGCGCGACCTACTACGCCCCGGTGGTGGCCGTGCTTCGCGGCGAGTGTCGTTCCGACGATGAAGCCCGCGACCTCGCCCATGCCTTCTTCGAACGCATTCTCGAACGCCACGGCCTGGATGGCGCGGATCCGGCCCGCGGCCGCTTTCGCTCGTACCTGCTCGGAGCCCTGAAGCATTTCCTGTCCAACCGCCGCCTGCACGCTCGTCGAACCAAACGCGGGGGCGATGCGCCCCATCAACCGCTCGAACCGTCTCCCGACCAACCCGACACGCTGTCCATCGCTGATACCTCCGGCTTGCCCGACGACGCGGTCTTCGATCGGGCCTGGGCGCTGAGTCTCTTGGAACGCGCCTTCGAAGTTCTGAAGCGTGAAGCGGCGCACAACGGCAACCCCCGGGAATTCGAGGTGCTGAAACCCTGGCTCACCGGCGACGGGGAAGGCGCGGAACGAACCCCATCAGACGCCGCCAAGGAATTGGGCTGGAGCGACGGCGCCTTCCGGGTGGCCCTGCACCGGCTTCGTCGCCGATTCCGCGATGTCGTGAAAGGGGAGATCGCCGCCACCGTCGCCTCCCCCGACGACATCGCCGACGAACTGCGCCACCTCATCGCGGCACTCGCGTAAGAAAAGTCGTCCCCGTAGCGGCGGGCGGGATGGCTGTCGCTACCAAGAGCCTGGCTGCTTCTTGGCCGTCGCGGAGCGACGAACGAAGGTAGCCGGGCCTTTCAAGGCCCGGATTCACGGTGCCTGCCAAGGCAGCGTCGCGGAGCGACGCTTGAATCCGTGTTGCCGCGTGGGTCTGGCGGCGCTCCATGCGCTGGAGTCAACCGTCGCTCCGCGACGGCGCCTCTTTGCTCAAATCCGTCCAGGCGTTGAAACGCCTGGCTACCTTGGATTGTCGCTCCGCGACACCGCCCGCCCCAACTTGGCGGCCGGTAAAAAGAGCCAAACTCCAGTTAGCGGCGGGCGTGCCACCCCTCGCCACGTTCCGCGGATTGCATTTTGTCGAAAGGCAGCGCATGGCATGGCGCGCATGCAGTTCCATCTGTTCGGCTTTCCGGTGCGCGTCGAGCTCTGGTTTGTGATCACATCGATCCTCCTGGGCGGCGGGCTGCGACCGAACGCCTTTTCCAGCGTCGCCAGCGTGGCGGGTATCGCCATCTGGGTGATTATCGTCTTCTTCTCGATCCTGGTTCACGAACTGGGCCATGCCAGCGTCGGCCGGAAGTACGGGGCGATGCCGGAGATCGTGCTGCATGCCTTCGGCGGAGCGGCCATCATGCACGGTTCGCGGTTCAATCGGCGCGAGGATCTGCTCACCACCGCCGCCGGTCCCGCCGCCAGCGTGGCCCTGGGAACGGTGGCGTTGCTGACCTTGCGCTACGCGCCAAGCCCGTCCCCCGAAGTCACCGAGATGCTCGTTAACCTCGTCTGGATCAATTACTTCTGGACCATCATCAATCTCATGCCCGTTCAGCCCCTGGACGGCGGCCTGCTCCTCCGAACCAGCTTGGGCGACAAACGGCTTCACATCACCTGCGTCGTCGGTTTCGTCACCGCCTGCGTTCTCGCCAGCCTCGCCCTCCTCACCGGTCAGGTCTTTCTCACCCTGCTCATGGCCATGCTCGCCTTCGAAAACTGGCGCATGCGCCCCCGGTGATCCGCCATCACTCACCCCCAGCCGCCCTTCGCCGCCCACCCGCCTCACCGTGCACCTGGCCCACCTTCGCCTGCGCGACTTCCGCAATTACGCGCGGCTCGACGTGGATTTCGGGCCTGGCTTTCACCTCGTGCTCGGCGACAACGCCCAAGGCAAGACCAACGTCCTGGAAGCCATTTACCTGCTCGCCACTCTCCGCTCCTTCCGCGGCGTCGGCGGCGCCCAAATGGTCCGCCACGGCGCCCGCGGCTATTTCGTAGGCGGCCGTCTCGTCGCCTCCACCGAGCACCAGCTCAAGATGTTCTGGTCGGCGGGCGAAAAAAAACTGTCGCTCGACGACCAGCCGGTGAAGCGCCTGACCGACTACTACGGCCGGATGCGTTGCGTCGTTTTTTGCACCGAGGACCTGCAATTGGTGAAGGGCACCGGCCGTATCCGACGCCGTTTCATTGACCTGCTGCTGGCCCAAACCCCCGGCAACTACCTCACCACACTCCAGCGGTATCTCAGCGCGCTCCAATCCCGGAACGCCCTGCTCAAGAAACCCGATCCGGACCCTGCGGTGATTGGACCGTTCACCCAGGAACTGATCACCGCCGGCAACCAACTCATGCAGGGGCGCCACGAGCTCGTACCCCGCCTCTCCGCCCTGGCCCGACTCGCCTACCGCCGCATCAGCAACGACGCCGAGGAACTGCGCATCACCTACGCGCCGTCGGTGAAGGGTGATTTTTCCGTCGAACTCGCCCAGTCGGCCGCCCGCGAACGCATGATGCGGGTGACCATGGTCGGCCCCCATCGGGATGAACTCCACCTCCTGCTCAACGACAAACCCGCCGCCCAATATGCCAGTGAAGGCCAGAAACGTTCCCTGGCCATCGCCCTCAAAATGGCCCAGGCCGAATATCTGACCGGCCTCACTGGCACGCCACCCATCCTCCTCATCGACGATGTCATGGGCGAACTCGACGCCCGTCGTCGCGCCGGCCTGATGCCGCTGCTGGAACGGGCGGAACACGCCCGCGGCCAGGTGTTCATGACTTGCACCCAGGAAAACTGGCCCCGGGAACTGGGACGCCGACTCCGCCGTTGGCAGGTGCACCAAGCCGTCCTGACCGCCGGTCCCGAAACCCAACCGGCCTGACGACCGTCACCGATTCGACTACCCGTTGAGTCGCAAATCCTTCCGCCGGCCCGTTTTCCGCACCCGTCCATGGCAACTACTACTTTTGGCCCGGCTGCATTCCATTGCTGGCGCCCCGGCACTTTCGGCTTATTCTGGCTCACCGCATGAGTAATTCGGGCCCGGATCTATTAACGACATTGCTCCGGGATGTCTCACGCTCGTTCTATCTGACGCTCCGACTGCTGCCCCGCGAAGTGCGGCCGCAGATCGGGCTGGCGTACTTGTTGGCCCGCGCCACCGACACCATCGCCGACACCGAAGTGGTGCCGCTGCACCAACGGCTCTCCGCCCTGGATCACCTCCGGAGCCGCATCCTGGGCCACTGTGACACGCCCATCGACTTCTCAGGCCTGGCCGACAACCAGGCCCTGCCGGCGGAGCGAGCCCTTTTGGCGCGCATCGAGGAGGCCATCACCGTTTTGGGGACCCTCCCCTGCTTCGACCGCTGCTGCATCCGGGAAGTGGTTCAAACCATCACCAGCGGGCAGGAACTCGACCTCCAACGCTTCCACTCGGCGAAATCCCACCAGATCGTCTGCCTCACCAACGACGCCGAGTTGGACGACTACACCTTCCGTGTGGCGGGTTGCGTGGGCGGTTTTTGGACCCGCGTCTGCCGGTCGCACCTGTACCCCACCGCCCCCCTGGATCTGCCGGCCTACCTGGAGAACGCCGTCCGCTTCGGCAAGGGCCTGCAATGCGTCAACATCCTGCGGGACATCCCCGCCGATCTCGCCCGAGGCCGCTGCTATATCCCCGGTGAAGGACTGCGGGCCGCCGGACTGCAACCCTCCGACCTCACCCAACCCGAGGCCATGGATCGGTTCCGCAGTCTCTACCAGCAGCACCTGGAAACCGCGGCGGAACATCTGGCAGCCGGTTGGCGGTACACCTGTGCCACGCCCCGAAGTCAGTTACGGGTCCGCCTCGCCTGCGCCCTGCCGCTGCTCATCGGCGTCGAAACCCTCCGCATGCTCGGTCGGGGCAATGTTCTGGACGCCTCCCACCGCATCAAGATCCCGCGACGCCGCGTCCGCACGCTGCTCATGCAATCCCTCCTGCTGCACCCCTTCCCCCAGCGCTGGGAATCCTTGTTCCAACCGTTCCTGGGTTGAACCACGGTTCCACCCTCAACCTTCAGCCGCCAGCGCCCACTCACGCACCGCGCGGCGCACCTCGCCGGATCTCCTCCTCGTAGCCGGATCGGAAGTCGGGAAAACGCGGGGTCCATCCCAGCTCGCGTCGAATCCGCAACGCCACCACCCGTTTGTTGGTTCCCCCGCGCACCCTTCTTCCCGGAGCGGCCGATGACTCACCTGCAGTCAAGTTTTTCGTCCCCACGGGCGGCATTCCCAAACGTCCCGCCAGCCACCCATAGAACTCCGCTTCCGTGCACGGAGCGCCATCGCTGACGTTGTAGATCCGACCCGGCTTTCCCCGCTCCAACGCCGCGACGATCGCCGACACCAGATCATCGCAGTGAACCATGTTCATCCAGCGCGATCCGTCCCCCGACATCCGCGACTCCCCCCGCTCCATGGCTGCCAACCGATTCCGGCCCGGTCCGTAAATGCCGGCAATACGCAGCACCATGGCCGGGAACCCGCCCGGCACCGCGTCCAACAACACGTCCTCCGCCTCGCGCAGAATGCGCCCCGTACCGCCCACGGCATCCGTCGACCCTTCTTCATCCACTTCGGATCCATCGTTCTGCGGGTAAACCCCGGTGCTGCCGGTGAACACCAACGCCTTCGGCGGCGCGGCACCGAGCCAACTCACCAGGTTCCGGGCGCCATCCCGGTAGACCGAACGATACGCCGCCTCGCCCCCATCCGCGGGAGCTACACAAGCGACCACCCAATCCCACCCCGACGGCAACCGTTTGAGTTCCTCCAGAATCGCCAGGTCCGCGTGAAGTGGTTCGATGCCCCGCTCGCGCATGGGCGCGGGATCGCCGCCCGGGCGTCGGATCCCGGCCACGACATGGCCGTCGTTCACGAGCCGGGCGCCGAGCTGCAACCCCACGTAACCACATCCAGCAATCAATATTCTCATACCCAATGAACTCCCTTGCGCAGCATCCTTGCAGCTGCCGATAAGGACCGATTCCGATGCAGCTCACGCCAAGCTGGGAAGACGCCAAGAAGAACTGTCTTTGACAGCGGCCCGTACCCAGGAGGAATGGCAAACCGCAAGGTGTCCGCGGTTGGAATGCTCCCGATCCGGCACTCTCATCATCTTCCTTGGCGTCTTTGCGTCTTTGCGTGAACCCCATCGATTTCATGCCCATGGCGCTGATCCAAAAACCGCCCTCGCCAGCGCAGCGCCGGCTGTTCCACCAGAAAATAACTCGCAGCCGCCAGAGCCACGGCCAGGGGAATGTTCCACGGGAGTTTCTGCCAGACATACAGCGGTTCCTTCGGGAGAAACAACTGCTGCCAAAGGTAGAGGCTGTAGGAAATGCGTCCGACCCAGGCCACCGGCGCCCACTGAAACACCGCCAGAATCACCGCTGCCCGGCCTTCGATCAGCACCTTGATGACCAGCGCAATCCCCAGCAGTTCGAGCGGAATGCGCGCGGGCAACAAAAAGCCCGGCAACGGAAGCACCAACGCCAGCGCCACCAAAAGCACTCCCGAGAGAAATGCCGCGTACCCGCGCCAACTTGGCCCCGACAGCAGTCGGCGAAACGGAGCTTCTCGCTGGGCCAGGGCGAGCAGCGCACCCACCAGCAGGGCGTCGTACATCAGATCCGCCCGTGACCAGTTCAGGTTCTTCGCCTCAAAAAGCATCATGTTCGCCTGCCGCCACACCGGAGCGAACGCGCACAATCCCAGAGTCACCCACAACCGCACCTTCCCCGGCACCCAAAACAACAGCAGCGGCCACAGCAGGTAAAACTGCTCCTCAATGGCCAGGCTCCAAAAATGCGCCGTGTAATACGAACCGCCGGTGAGGTTCCGAAAAAAGAACAGGCACCCCAGCCCATCCCACACCGCGATTCCGAGCGGCATGAAGGGCGAAAGCACCATCAGCCCACCCAGAAACAACAGCACCGGCGGCAGAATGCGAAACGCGCGGCGGATGTAGAAATCACGCAACGAAAACGCCCCGCGCCGTTGTTCTTCCTCCAGCAACAGCCAGGTGATGAGGAAGCCGCTCAGCACGAAGAACACCGTCACCCCATGCACGCCCCGGCTCGCGAAGCCACCCAACCACGCCGGAAACGCCACCGAATACCCGGCATGCAGCAGCATCACCCACACCACCGCAAAAGCCCGCACCCCGTCCAACCCCGGCAGCCGGTGTCGTGTGGTCGCCGGCGAACCGCTCGCAGGGGTTGGCGCTTCAGGCGCGGTCACAGGCTCATTTCGGCTCCAGCGTCAGAGGATCGCGCAGCGGCAGTTCCACCAGCGGACCGCGGGTCAGGTCTTCCAGCTTCACCGGATGGTCCGGGTGCCCTTTCAGAATTTCCTCCTTCTGCCCCACCGCCAGCACCACCAGACGGTCGGTCTGAAGCCATTTCGCCGCCATCCGCTGCACGTCTTCCCGGGTCACCGAACCAATCCGTCGCCGATAGTCGCGCCAGAATCCCGGGTCGCGCTCATAGCGGCCGCTGAATTCGTCGCTCGCAAATTGCCCCGCCACTTGCGCCTTGTTCGCAAAGCGCCGCGGAAAGGTGTCGATGAAGGAAGCCTTCGCCGTGGTCAGTTCATCCTCGGTCACCGGCTCGGTCGCGATCTTCCTCAGCTCCGACAGCACCAACTGGGTCGCGTACGCCACCGTCCGTGACTTGGTCTGGAAACTCGCCTGAAAGGCCCGTGCCACCGTCATGCCCTCCGGGAACATCGAGCCCGCCGAGTAGGCCAGGCCTTCCTCGGACCGCACCCGGTTCATGATGCGCGAGGTGAACCCGCCGCCACCCAGGATGTCGTTCATCACCGTCACGGGCAGGAAGTCGGGATGTTCCCGTCGCAGCCCCGGCAGCAGCAGGCTGACGCGCCCCTGATTCACATCCTTGTTCACGATGTAGAATCCGGGCTTCGCAAAGTCGGTCTCCGCAGGAATCGGCGGCGCCTGTTCACCCGGGAACGGCCAATCCGCCAGCAGTTTCTCCAGCAGCGCCACCATGTCCGCCCGTGCGAAATCCCCGCTCACCGCGATCACCATGTTGCGCGGGTGAAACCAGCGCCGGTGAAATGCCTCCAGGTCTCCGCGTCCGATCCCCTGAATGGAGGCCGCGGTCGGCAGCCGGTTCAACCAAGTGTTCGTCCCGTACGCCAACCGGTCGCGTTCGCGGTCCTCAATGTCCGCTGAATCGTCGTTGCGCTGCTTCAAGCCCTGCAGCGTCTGTTCCTTCGCCAGTGCCACCCGATTCTCCTGGAAGCGCGGCGTCGCCAGCACGTCGCGCAGCAACTGCATCCCGTCCGCGAGATCCTTCGAAAGCAGGTTCAGTCGAACCTGGCCCTGCGCCTCGCCAATGCCCGCGCTGAGCAGCGCCGCCAGAAAGTCCACCCGCTCATCCAGTTCCTCCGCGGTCCGTCCTCCCGCCCCGCCGCTGGCCAGCACGGAACCCGTCAGCGCCGCCAACCCCGCCTTGTCCGCCGGTTCCAAATACTGCCCGGTGCGCACCAGCACGGAAATGGTCACCAGCGGCAGTTCGCGGTCCTCGATCACGTACGCCACCGGCCCGGCTTTCAATTCGACCCGGTAAACCGCCGGGTCCGGCGGTTCATAGGTCAGCGCGGGAAACTTCAGTTTCTCCGGACGCTCGGGGATGTCCGCGGCGAACGACGACACCGCCAGCGTGGTGAGGGCGATGACGACGAAACGGAGGGCTTGGTGCAGGGAGAACATCCGGTTCGCGGGCCAGGAATTGGCAGGGAATCCGGGGGGCGAGACGCCCCCCTCTACGGCAGGCGGGACGCCCGCCGCTACGGACGAACCGTTCCGGTGAAGGCCCGGAGGGCCGAAAGAACGGAAGCCCATGGCGTTAGCCATGGGTGGCGAGTTGAATGGTGTTTCGAGCCCCGGAGGGGCGACAGAACCGCCCGCGTTGGGGTTACTTTCGGGGTAACCGACGACGCTCAGCCCTGACCCTTCCTTTCTGATCGCCCCTCCGGGGCTTTGGGCTTCCCTCAGGCCTTGTCCCCACGGCTCACGCCGTGGGCTAGGGTTCTCCCGCCCCGTCCGGGGCTGGGGAATCGATCGGCTCACTGGTGATGCACCGTCGGGGAATCCGGGGGGTGGGGGAGCCTGTTTCAACCCTCGCGAGGGCTTCGGGCGATCTTGTGCCGCGGCTTTGGAAAAGAGGAACATGGTGGTGTTGAGCTCGATGCGTTGCGTTATTTGCCACCCAGTTCAGCCAGGCGTGCCTCGACCTTTTTACGCAGGATTTTCTGGAATTGCTGACGTTTGGGATCGCCCCCAGCGCCTTGGGATTCCAACTGGGCCAGCATCGCCTTCAATCGTGCGGCATCGGTCTCCTGCCGGAGCATGCCCATCACCTGGCGAATAACCGGCAACTGGTCCGGCCCCAACCCAGCCAGGTCCGGGTCCTCGGAAGCACCGCTTCCCGAGGCCTTGCGGGTGTACGTCGCCACCGCGCGATTCACCGGAGTGAAATAGGTCTCCACCACCCTTCGGACATCGGCCGCCGTCACCGCCTGAATCTTCGCCCCGGCCGCGTTCACTTCGCGCCAATCCCCGCTGCCTTCCTCCGACATCAACTGGATCAGGATGCGCATGTTCGACACCAGCTTCCGGTACTCGGCGGCAGCGAACGCGTTCTTCACCTTCTGCAATTCCAGGTCGGGCACTTCCTCCTTCTTCAGCCGCTCCAGTTCCTCATCGATCGCGGCTTCGACATCTGCGGGGGTTTTCCCATCGCGGGCTTCACCACCCAGATTGAACAGGCCCGCCCATCGACGATGCTCCGATCGCGCAAAGACGTCGGAAGCCACTTCCCGGCCCACCACCAGTCCCTTGTAGAGACGGCCGGTGCGTCCCTCCAACAACTGGGCCAGCACATCCAGGGCGTAGGCGTCCCGGTGTCCGGCCGGTACCGTGTGGTAGTTGATGTCCACCTGCGGATTGGCCTCCGCCTCGGCGTTCATCCGTTTCTCGGCCTGCTGCGCCGGTTCGGTGGTCAGGACTTCCGGTACGGGTTGGTCCCCGGCCGGGATGCGTCCGAAATAGCGCTCGATCAGCGGCAGGCTCGTGTCTGCCTTCAGATCCCCCACCAGCACCAGGGTGATATTCCGCGGCGCATAATAGGTGGCGTAGAATTGGTCCGCATCCGACTTGGTGATCGCGGGAATGTCCGAGGCCCACCCGATGACCGGCCAATGATACGGGTGCGCCTCCCAGAACATCGACTGAAGGGTCTCCTCAAACTTGCCCAGCGGCGTCGATTCCGTGCGCATCCGACGTTCCTCGAACACCACGTCGCGTTCGGCATAGAACTCCCGGAACACCGGCCGCAACAGCCGCTCGCTTTCCATCCAGCACCAGAGTTCCAGTTTGTTGGCGGGAACGGTGATGAAGTAGGCGGTGAGATCGTAGCTCGTGAACGCGTTCATGCCCGATCCGCCCTGGGTCGTGTAAATCCGGTCGAACTCGTTCTTCACCAGCAACGCGCGCTGTTCGTCGATCAGCTTGCGGAATTGAGCCTCCAGTTCCCGGTACTTCGGCGTCTGGTTCTCCAGCTTGGTCGGATCGTCGATCTCGCCCCGCCGCCACGCCGCACGCACCAACCGTTCTTCCGCGCGCATCGCCTCCCGCACCCGCTCCTGTTCCTCGATGATCGCCAGGTCGCGGGTGGCGTCCTGGGTGCCGATGGTTGGAGTCCCCTTGAACAGCATGTGCTCGAAGAGATGGGCGATGCCGGTGATCCCCGGGCGCTCGTTCGCACTGCCGACCCGGACCACGAACCCGGCCGAGATGGAAGGTTCGTCGTGTCGCTCGACGAACAGAACCTTGAAGCCGTTGGCCAGGGTCTTCTCGATCACCGGCACCTGCTGCGCCCACGCACCTAACGTGGCCAGCCAACCGGCGAACAGTGCCAACGCTGCCCAACCCGGCGTCGATCGACGGAACTGTCCCTTCAGAACGGTCTGTCTTGTTTCTCGGTGCCTCGGTGCCTCGGTGGTGAGAACTCGGTTCATGGAGAGCCAACTGTTCGAAATCGACCTGCTCACGGCCCTTGAACCGGGGATTCCGGGGGGCGAGACGCCCCCCTCTACGGCAGGCGGGACGCCCGCCGCTACAGAGGCACGGTTCATGGAGAGCCACCTGTTCGAAATCGACCTGCTCACGGCCCTTGAACCGCGAAATTGTAAGTCGTTGGAAATCAACGAAACGATTTCACGGTTCATGGAGAGGAACGTTTTCCAAAAATTGGACACGTATGGGGACCATGAACCGTGGAGCGAGCGGCCCTCATCCCGGCCTTCTCCCGGTGGGAGAAGGAGAATATTTTCCGCGGGTGTCGGAGGGTGGAGAAGGGGGTTGGCTGGAGCGAGTCGAGACGGCTCGGTCGGCTGGAGTTCCGGCATGTCGCCGTGCGGGATCTGCGGCTCCCTCTCCCTCCGGGAGAGGCCTGGGGTGAGGGGGCCGGTTTCAACCCTCGCGATGGCCGGCATGGGAAGGTTCATGGAGAGTGGGCGGTTTGATTCCAAACAGGCAGTTCCCCCAGTTGCCGTCGCTCGGCTCATTCCTGATTGCACGGGCTCGAACTTGGCGGATTCCAGGGCCCGGTCAACGCGACAACTGACCTGCGCCGCCTTCCAGTGAAACCGATCCGGATGAACTCACGCCAAGGCGCAAAGACGCAAAGACGCAAAGAGGCGAACGAGCACAAGGACTTCCACGACGTGGTTCCACGAATCCAAAGGCTTTGGGCGGTTGAGAGATTTCCGCTCCGGCCTTTTCGTGTCTTACCTTTGCGTCTTCGCGGCTTTGCGTGAACCCCATCGATTCGATCTGAAAAACATCGCCTACGGTTTCAGGTACTCCTTGAGCCACCCGAAGACCGTCGCATGCCAGAGTTCGCTGTTCTGCGGCTTCAACACCCAGTGCCCTTCATCCGGGAAATACAGGAATTTCGAGGGAATCCCCTTCCGCTGAAGCACCGTGAACAGGTCGATGCCCTGGGCCACCGGCACCCGGAAATCGAGTTCGTTGTGAATCACCAGGTTCGGTGTCTTGAACTTCGCCGCCAACCGATGCGGGGAATACCGGCTGAATTCGGGGTTTTCCCACGGAATCCCGTGGTCCCATTCGTCAAACCACAGTTCCTCCGTCGTCCCGTACATGGTGTCGAAGTTGTACACCCCGCAGTGCGTCACCAGCGTCTTGAACTTGTCCGTGTTCCCCTGGAACCAGTTCATCGTGTAACCGCCATACGACGCTCCCGCCGCCGCCATCCGCGTCGTGTCCACGTACGCCTGCTTCTCCAGCCACGCCACACACGCCATCAAGTCGACGTACACTTTCCCGCCCCAATCCCCGGAGATTTCATCGGTGAATTTCTGGCCAAATCCCGTCGAGCCCCGCGCATTCGGCATCGCCACAACGTACCCCTGCGCCGCCCAAAGCTGCGGGTTCCAGCGCGTCGACCAGGCATCCAGGGACGCGCTCTGCGGCCCGCCGTGCACCCAGAAGACCAACGGCACTCGCTTCGACCCGTCGTGTCCCGGCGGCTTCAGAATCCACATCTGCACCGGCGTTCCGTCCGCCCCCGGAACAGTCACCGATTCCGGTGCTGGCAGTTCCAACGTCTCCAGCAACGCCGCGTTGAGCCGCGTCAACGCCACCGTCTCGCCCCCCGCCAGGGGCACCCGAAAGAGCTCCGCCGGCCGTCGCATGGTCGATTGGGAAAAGATCACCGAAACGCCATCCGCCAGGATGCTCGACTCCCCGCACGCCCCACGGCCCATGACCAAGGCCGGCGTTCCACCCTCCCTCGGCAACCGCCACAGCGCCTGCATTCCTTCATGCTGCGCTTCCAACAGCAGGGTCTGCCCATCCGGCGACCACGCCAAACCGTCCACCGAACGATCCCAGTCAGGGGTCAACGCCCGGGTCGCCCCCGTTTCACGGTTCAGCAGCATCACCTGCCAGCGGTCCGCCTCGAACCCCGCCCGGGTCTGCGCCCGATACGCCAGCCACTTCCCATCCTGAGAAAAACGCGGGCAACTGTCCGCCGCCGGGTTCCGCGTGATCTGCCGACGTTCGCCCCCTGCCAGTTTCACCGCCCAAAGGTCGTGGTCCGTCTTCCACGCTTCCTCGCGCGCCGGCGTCGGTGTCGCCGTGTGCACCAACTCCGCGCCATCCGGGGAAAAGGCAAATTCATCGCCCGCCACGAACGTGCTGGAGGTCGGAACCGCATCCCGATCCCCCGGCGTCAGATTGCGCGGTTCGCCGGATGCAGCGCCGTCCTTCACCGGCACCACGAACAGATGCTGGCGCTTGCCGTCCACCCACGAATCCCAATGGCGATAGAGCAGTTGCGTGATGACCCGGGCCTTGACCTTGCTCTTTTCGCGCGCTTCCAGCTTTTCGCGATTCAGTTTCTCCGCCTCCGCGAAGGGTTTGTCCGAGAACTCCGGAAACACCGCGGAAACAAACGCGATATGGCGGCCGTCCGGCGACCACACCGGCTGGTTGGCTTCCGTCGACAGTTGCGTGACCGACCGCGCTTCGCCGCCATCCACCCGCATCGTGTAGATCTGAAAACTCCCGTCCCGGTTCGATTCGAACGCCAGCCACTTCGAGTCCGGCGACCACGTGGGATGCCGGTCGTGCTTGGGCGAGCGCGTCAGTTGCCTGGGTTCCCCTCCCGCCGACGACACCACCCAGACGTCGGAGTTGACCGAGTTCGCCTCGCGATCAGGAACACCCACCACGTAGGCCACCCATTTTCCGTCCGGCGACGCCACGGGCTCCGACAGGCGCTTGCAGGCCAGCAGATCGTCGAACGTCATCGGACGAGGTGCGGCCGTGGCGATGGTGGAAGTCGCGAGAAGGGCCGCGACCGCCGTTCCGCCCCAAGCCCGACGCCAGTCCTGGAAGCAACTGTCCGTCGAACCCGCCGGTAGAGGTTCGAGTCGCCGTCCGCCGTCATCCTGCGATCGCATGACGGACGTTAGGCAATCCGGGAGAGGGGGACAACCCCGTGAACGTCTCCTCCCTGCGCTATTGGCAGATGCCTCCTCCAGGGCCACTGTCTCCGTCATTCCCAGACCCCGCGCTCCCTTGCCCATGAGCCTTTCCCGACGTGCTTTCTTGGCCGGCGCCGCGACGACCACCGCCGCGGCAGCCTTGGCGGCCACAGCTCCCGCCGCGCCTCCCATCACCCCGGACCGCTCCATGAAGTCCGTCACCATCGCCCGCATCGAAACCTTCCCCCTGCTGTATCCCGTCATCGGACGTTTCAAGTTCTTCGAACGCTCCGATGGTCGGCCCGGAGGTCGCGCCGCGGTCCTGGTCAAGATCACCGCCAGCGATGGCACCGTCGGCTGGGGCCAAAGCGTGCCCATCCCCAAGTGGAGTTACGAAACCATCGAAACTGTCACTTCCACCCTCCAGCGCTACCTGATTCCCGAGTTGCTCGGGCGCGATCCCTTCGACACCGCCGGCCTCCACGCCGCGATGAATGGCGCCATTGCCCCGTCCTTCTCCACCGGCCAACCGATCTGTAAAGCCGGTCTCGACCTCGCATTGTTCGATCTCACCGGCCGACTGCTCCACCAATCCGCCTCCCAACGCTGGGGTAAAAAGGGCCGCACCCAACTCACCCTCAGCTGGACGCTCAACCCCAAAACCCTCGACGACGTCGAAGGCCTCGTCGCCCAGGGGCACGCACGTGGGTACCGCCATTTCAACGTCAAGGTCGCGCCCGATCCCAAGTTCGACATCGAACTCTGTCGATTGGTCAAGCGCCTGGTCCCCGACGGATTCCTCTGGGCCGACGCCAATGGCGGTTACGACGAAGCCACCGCCCTCGCCGTCGCTCCCAAGCTCGCCGACCTCGGGGTTCCCGTGCTGGAACAACCCCTCCCTGCCAATCGCCTCACTGGGTACCGGCGTCTCAAACAACTCGGCGCACTGCCCATCCTCATGGACGAAGGCATCGTGTCGTCGGTGGAACTCGAGGAGTTCATCCAACTGGGATTGCTGGATGGTGTGGCCATGAAACCCGCCCGCTGCGGTGGCATTACCGAGGCCAAACGCCAGATCGAGAAAGTGCTTGATGCCGGCCTGATGTTCCTCGGCAGCGGGCTCACCGATCCGGACTTGTCCCTCGCCGCTTCCCTGGCGCTCTACGGCGCCTATGACCTGAAGTACCCGGCCGCCCTGAACGGCCCCCAGTTCCTGCAGGGATCGCTTCTCCGCCAACCGTTCGTGGTGAAGAACGGTGAACTCGAAGTTCCGGACGCTCCCGGTTTGGGCGTCGACGTCGATGAATCCAAAATCGCCAGCCTCATCGCCAAGGATGTTTAGGAGCCCCCATGAAACTGCCCTTCCCAGCCCTGATCGCTCTCGTTCTTGCTATCAGCCATGCCTCGCCTGGCGCCGAACAGCGACCCGAAATCACCGTGCCGTCATCGACCGAGACGTTGCATCTCCGACTGCCGGTCGAATCCGGGACCGGCACGGAACGTTCGTCGGGATTGATGGACCTCGTGGAGTTGGGCGTCGATGACACCCGCCTGCGGACCCGTCGTGTTCCCGCCATCGGCGCGGAGGGGCTCCCGATCACCAACCGTTTCGAATGGGCTGTCACGGTTCCGCCGCGAACCAACGCCTCATCCACGCGCCGATTCCGCCTCGAAAGCCCCGATGCCCAGGGTGCGGTCAGCTCGTTTCGATTCGCCAGCATCGATCCGCAATCCCTCGGCCTGTACGAACGCAACCAGCCCGTCTTCGTCTACCGTCACGGCGTCATTCGGCGCGATGGCGTGCCCGCCGACCGCGCCCGCAGCACCTACCTGCATCCATTGTACGGGCTCGATGGGGAGGTGTTGACCGACGATTTCCCAGCCGACCACCACCATCATCGCGGGCTCTTCTGGGCCTGGCCGCACGTGGGCGTCGGCGGCAAGAACTACGATCTCTGGGCCTTGAACGGGGTCGAACAACGTTTTGAGCGCTGGCTGCACCGCCCCGAAACCTCCGTCGCAGCGGCGGTGCTCGGCGTCGAGAACGGCTGGTACGTCGGCGACCGCAAGATCATGACGGAACGCCTCTGGTTCACCGTGCACCCGGCCACCGACACGCACCGGGCGATCGATCTCGATGCCTATTGGATTCCCACCACCGAACCGGTGAGCCTCGCCGGGGCCGAGGGCAAAAGTTACGGCGGCCTCACCCTGCGTTACGCCCCGCGCCAAAACACCGTCATCACCACCCCGCTGGGCAACGGTACCAATGACCTCTACATCACCCGGCTGCCCTGGGCCGATCTGTCCGCGACATTCGAAGGCGCCCCCCAGCCTTCCGGCGCCGCGCTGTTCATCGCCCCGGATCATCCGGATTTCCCGCCCACCTGGCTGACCCGCCATTACGGCGTGCTGTGCCTCGGCTGGCCCGGCGTCGAAGCCCGCACTTTCGAACCTGGCGTTCCCGTGCGCTGCCGTTACCGCACCTGGATTCACCGCGGCAACGTCACCCCCACCCAACTGGCCGCCGCCTACGCCTCCTACACCAACGGCCTCACCGCCGACTGGACCCAGCCTGACTCCGGACAACCTCGCCTCAAGGCTCAACTCGAGCGCGATCACGTTCGCGTGCTCGTCGATGGCCGGCTGTTCACCGACTACCTCTATTCCAAAGACACCAAACTTCCCCACTTCCATCCCCTGGTCGGCCCGCGCTCCGGCCAGAGCATCACGGTGAAGGAAGCCACGCCGTACCCCCACCATGCCTCGCTCTGGTTCGGCTGCGACCGCGTCAATGGCGGCAATTACTGGCAGGAAGGACTCGATCGCGGCCGCATCCGGTCCGAGAAGGTCCGCATCCTCGATGACGGCACCACTTCCGGGACCGTCGTCATCGAGCAAGGGTGCCTTTGGGAACGTCCCGGCGCGGACGCTCCGTTCACCGACCTTCGCACCATCCGAATCACCGCACCTTCCGCGACCCGTCGGGTGATCGATTTCGATATTCTCCTGACGGCCCTCACCGACGTGCGGGTGGAGAAATCGAATCACTCGCTGTTCGCCGCCCGGATGGCTCCGGACCTTGCCGTCACGGGCGGTGGACGTTTGATCAACTCGGCCGGAGATGCGGGCGAGAAAGCGACCTTCGGCAAAACCGCCGCCTGGATGGATGCCCGTGGAAAGCGAGTGGGCGACATCGTGGAAGGACTGACCCTGTACCCGCATCCCAACAATCCCGACCATCCCGTTCCCTGGTTCACCCGGGATTACGGCTTTCTCTCCCCCACCTCCCTGAACTGGTTGGAGGATGGTGAGATTCGCTTTGAGAAGGGCGAAACCATCCGTCTGCAATACCGGGTCGTCCTCCACGCCGACAACCCGTCCAACGAGGAACTCGACCGCCTGGGCTTCGCCCCCTCTCCATGAACCGTGAAATCGTTTCGTTGATTTCCAACGACTTACAATTTCGCGGTTCAAGGGCCGTGAGCAGGTCGATTTCGAACAGGTGGCTCTCCATGAACCTACCCTCCCCTCGTCATCGTACTCCTACTCCTAATCGTAATCCCCCCGCCTCCCCAGGTTCATGGCCCGTGAGCATGGCGCCTGCGCCAACGCCGCTCTCGATGAACCTTTCCAGACAAGCCATCGCGAGGGTTGAACAGGGCTCCCTCACCCCAACCCTCTCCCGGGGGGAGAGGGAGTCGCGTCCTGCCCTCGGGCACATGCCTGTACCCCGTTCTTCCGAGCAGTCTCAACTCGTTCCAGCGAACCCTTGGATCAACCCTCCAAAACCCGCGGCGACGATTCTCCTTCTCCCACCGGGAGAAGGCCGGGATGAGGGCCGCCCGCTCCACTCCTCGCGCCTCGGTTCATGATCGCCATCCATGTCTCATGCCTCAATAGATGCCCCTCTCCATGAAACGTCGCGATTTTCTTTCTGCCTTGGCTCTGGGTTCGATCGCCCTCCCCACAGGCTGCTCCCAAACCCGACACCGATCCGCCTCCCCGGTCGCCCGTCTCTTCTTCACGTCCGCCGGCAAGACCTGCGTGATCCACGCGGATGGCTCCGGGTTTCGCACGCTTGAATTCAACGTTCCCAACCAGGCCACCTGGCAGCCCGGCGGCTTTTTCTCTGACGGCCGACGCGTCCTCTTCCTGAGCATGGAACCACGTCGCGACGGCCCAGGCCGGCCCTTCGAGGAGTTCTACACCCAGACCCCCACCCACCTGTGGGTGCATGACCTCGACTCCGGTTCTCTCGAGGAAGTCGCCACCCGCGATCGGCTGGCGGTCTTTGTCACACCCCAGTTGTTGCTCAACGACCACCGGCTGCTGGTCCAGGTCGTGCGGAACAAGGTCGGCCAGGTGTTCAGCATGGCCCTCGACGGAAGTGACGCCCGCGAATTCACCCAGGCCGGCGAAGGTCTGCCCTACGGCTTCAGCCTCAGCCCCGATGGACAACGCGTCGCCTTCCACCTCGCCGGCCCGCGCGGGTACGGCATCTGGATTTCGAACGCCGACGGCTCCCAGCGAACCCTCGTCGCGGAACATCCCGAGCGCCTGTACTTCGGTCCGAGTTGGTCGCCCGACGGTCAGTGGCTCGCCTATCAGGATTGCCGGTACCGACAGGATCCAGGTCACGATTGGTCCGATCTCTGGATCGCCCGCCCGGATGGAACCGAGGCGCGGCAACTCACGGAAGGTCAGGCCCTGTGGTTCGGGGCCACTTACGGAAATCCCACTCACCGCGGCGGCGGATCCAACGTACCCTCCTGGACCGCCGATGGAGGCATCCTGGTCTCCCGACGCTTGCCCGATTCGCGCGTTGCCTGGGAGTTCCAGGCCCAACGACCGGACACCGACCACTTCAACCGCGATTGGAAACCCGAGCAGGCGCAGGGCGGCACCGAGGTCTGCCGCATTGATCCCAAGGACGGCTCGGTTCGGCGCCTCACCCGATCGAACCCGCCGGTGTGGGACTTCCGCGGCGTGGAGTCACCGGATGCCCGGTGGATCGCCTTCTGCCGGGCCGCCACCGGCGAATCCCCCAGCCTCTGGGTGCTCGACACCGCGACCGGCGAGGAACGACGGCTCAGCCAGGGATTGGACGAGCGCGGCGCCGATCATCCCCGCTGGGTGCCCAATGTCGCCTCCACAGAAGCTCCAGCCAGGCGACGGAGTCGGCCCGGCATCACCGGAGCTTGATCTCCTTCAACTTCGACTGTTCCGCGCCGAACGGTCCTGGGTTCGGCACCCGGGATCGTCGTTCGTTGCCAAAGAAATCCCGGTCGATCGTCAGCGGCGAACCATCCGCGTTCTCGTAACCCACCCCCGGAGTCTTCGCCTTCCCCAACAACGACGTGGTCACGGGTACCGTCTTCGCCTCCCGTAACTGGTCACCCCAGTCCACCCGCAGCTTCACCCCATCCGCGGACACATTGAGCACGAAGGGGTCCGGACCTTGTGGCACCACCACGGCCCCGGGTTCCTTCGCGCCGGGCCTCGCCGCACGGAAGTAGATATTGCCCGACGCCAAGGTGGGCAGTTCCCGAAAGTCGTACACCCAGAGTCCGTGGCCTCCCTGCCACTCCGGGTCCTTCGTCTCCCGTCCGTCGCGAACTCCCGCATCCTCGCCGCGCCCCACAAAGATATTGTTCACAAAGCGATTGTCCCCGCCCCGGATCGTCGCCAATCCCGCCACGGTCGTGGAGTGTGCTGGATGGAACGGGGTTTCACGGCTGGGCTCGGGTCGGCTGATGATTTTGCCCGCGAACAGATTGTGCGCGTAAGCCCCGCCCTCGGACATGTCCAGCAGGCTGACCGGGGACAGGAACAGATTGTTGTCGACCATGAACGGGCCGTGGTTCACCTCGACGAACAGGTCCTGGCCGCTGTTGTCATGGAAGAGATTTCCCGACACCCGCGTTCCCTGCGCCATCCAATCGAGCCAGAGCCCGAGGCAGGTGTGGTGGATGTGGTTGCCTTGAATCACCGAATCGATGGCCGCGTGGAACTTGATGCCCGCCATCTCAGCTCCCGTGAACAGGCGCCGTACGTGGATGTCATGGATGACATTGCCCGTCACCGTGCTGAAGGCCGCGCCCAGACTGCCGACGATGCCCGCCTGTTCGCAGTGGGAGATGGTGTTGTTGCGCACCACGTGGTGGCCGATGGTGTCGCGGTTCCAGCCTCGTTCCAGCGCGCGTTCGATCGTCTTCACGTAACCCTCCGCCGAATTCGCCGAGGTGTTGTCCCAGCGATCCCCATGCTTGCCGAGAGCGATCCCGGAACAGATCGAGTGGCTGATGACGTTGTCCTCGATGATCCAGCCCTTGCTCCAATGCGTGCCGATCAGGCCCTTCTGCTCCGCGGTCGGCGGCGCCCAGGGTGTGGCGGCATGTCGCAGGGTGAAGCCGCGCACCGTCAGGAAATTCCGTCCCGGTTGATCCGGGTAGAAGACGGTCTGCCGAACGTTGATCTCCACCCGCCGTTCGGTCGGGTTCACCCCGGGAAAGCGCGCCCAGATCGTGGTGTTCGTCGCCTCGACAGCGGCAAACCAGAGCTTGGCCTTGGGCGCTGCAGCGTCGCCACCCGGCGCGAACACATCCTCCTTCTTCGCCGCCTCGCTCAACCACTCACCGTCCAAGTACACCGCCCCGGTGTGATGTTCGCGCCCCTTGCCTTCAAACCAGTCGCCCCGGATCCGGTCGTTGTAAGGGTTGAAGCTCCCAAAGAACGTGTTGGGCAAGGTCACCGACCAGACGTCGTCCGCCACCGTCACCCAGTGTTTGACCACCTCCGATCCCAGGATTTCCACCGTCTCGCCTTTCGCGGCCTGGTAGGTGATGCGGCGCTGATCGGAGTCGCCGCCCCGTAGCGGATTCACCCGCTCACGGTAGGTCCCTGCACGCACGGTGATGACATCCCCGGGTTGGGCGAGTTCAGCGGCGCGCTGGATGGAGCGCAACGGTTCGTCCCGGGTGCCTCGACGCGTGTCATCGCCGCGCGTGTCGACGAAGAATTCGGCACCGGGGACAGGGCAAGCGGCCCACACGATTCCCGATGCCAAGACCAAGCCCAGCCAGGATTGAAGGTTCATAAAAGGGAACGATTTCCAACCATGGGACACGTCTCGGGACCATGAACCGCGACGCGAGGAGTGCAGCGGGCGGCCCTCATCCCGGCCTTCTCCCGGAGGGAGAAGGAGAATAGGCGCCGCGGATTTCGGAAGGTCGTGCCATGCGTTGGCGGCAGCGAGTCGAGTCGGCTCGTTCGGCGGGACTTCTGGCAGGTCGCCACGCGGCATGCGCGACACCCTCTCCCCCCGGGAGAGGGGCGGGGTGAGGGAGCCCGGTTCAACCCTCGCGATGGCTTCCATGGGAAGGTTCACGGAAAGCCACCTGTTCGAAATCGACCTGCTCACGGACCTTGAACGGGGGATTCCGGGGGGCGGGACGCCCCCCTCTACGGCAGGCGGGACGCCCGCCGCTACGGATGGAAAGTTCATGGAGTGATTCGCCTGATCAGTCGCGAGTCACGGCCTGCGCGCAAAAGAATTGTGGGGAGCCACGCTGCCGCGGGACGCACCATCTCCGTGTCGTCGGAGGACACAGCCCTCTATTGGACAGGATGAACACGATGAACAGGATGAAATGCCGTTCCGCTTGGGTTCCTGAGCATCCTGTTCATCGTGTGCATCCTGTCCAAAACCCTCTGATACTTGGAGATCTCCCATCCACAACACGGAGATACGCCCCGCTGCCGCTGTCTTCGCGGACCGATTCAGTTGGATCTCACGCGAAGACGCAAAGACGCCAAGAAGGACCGTCCGCGACAGAGGCTCGCGCCCAGAAGGATTTGTGAGCCCGAAGGTGTGGGTGATTGGGAGGTTCGTGATCCCTCGATTTTGTGGCTTTCCTTGGCGTCTTTGCGTCTTGGCGTGAACTCGATCGATTTCAACGGAATCGCTCTCCTTAGGATCTCCTCGAATCCCGGGCCAACCGAACCCAGGATGCTCCCGCGCACCCCCAACGCAGCGCCGCCATGAACACCGATCGCCGAATCTGGGCTGGCAACCGCATCGCCCTTCCGGGCTTCCTGGTCCTCGCTCTCCTGGTCTTCTGGACGGCATCGTTCAACGCCATTTCACGGCAGTCCCTCCCCCTGGCCGGCACGTGGCGCTTCTCCCTGGACCCCTCCGACGAGGGCCTGCGGGAACAGTGGTTCACCCGTCGTCTTGATGGTCAGGTGCGCCTCCCAGGATCCCTGCCCCAGCAGGGCATCGGGGATCCTGTGACCACCAACACCACCTGGACCGGTGGCATCGTGGATCGTTCCTGGTTCACCGCCCCCGAATTCGAACCCTACCGCATCCCAGGTTCCGTGAAGGTCCCGTTCTGGTTGCAGCCGGAAACCGTCTACACCGGCGCCGCCTGGTACCAGCGCGACATCGATATCCCGGCCGGTTGGGAAGGCCGCCGCGTCGTGCTATTCCTGGAGCGCCCGCATTGGGAAACCCAGGTCTGGGTCGATGACCAACTCGCCGGCGCCGTCGACACCCTCGGCACACCTCACGAACACGATCTCGGCCCCCTGTATCCCGGTCGCCACCAACTCACCGTCCGCGTGGACAACCGCCGGATCGTCGATATTGGCGAGAACTCCCACTCCATCTCCGACCACACCCAGGGCAACTGGAACGGCATCGTCGGACGCATCGAACTCCAGTCCACGCCACCGGTCTGGCTGGACGAAGTGAACGTCTACCCGGACCTCGCCGCGAAAGGCGTCCTCGTCCGCTGGCGGGTGGGCAACACCACCGGACTGCGCGCCCCGGTCACGCTCACTTGCGCCGTCCGATTCAAGAACCCTCCGGGACGCGAAGTGGCCATCCGCAAGAACCTGGAATTCGAGTTCGGACCCGGCGGTGGAAGTGGTTCCACCGAACTCTACCTCGACCGCTGGGCTCGGCCCTGGGACGAGTTCGATCCCCAGCTGTACGTCGTCCGCGTGGAACTGCGCACCACCGACGGCCTGGTGGACCGCCGTGAGGTGCCGGTTGGTCTGCGCGACATCAAGGCCGAGGGAACCCAGTTCACCCTCAACGGCCGGCCGCTCTTCCTCCGTGGCACCCTGGAGTGCTCCATCTTCCCACGCACCGGCCACCCACCGGTCGACGTCGAATCCTGGCGCCAAGTCATTCGCGCTGCCCAGGCGCATGGACTGAACCATCTGCGCTTCCACTCCCATTGTCCGCCGGAAGCCGCCTTCGAAGCCGCCGACGAACTCGGCATGTACCTCCAGGTCGAAGCCTCCATCTGGGCCAACCAATCCACCACCCTGGGCGATGGCAAACCCGTCGACTCCTGGGTCTATGCCGAGACCGAACGCATCCTCCGGACCTATGGCAACCACCCGTCCTTCATCCTGATGACGTCCGGCAACGAACCCGGTGGCCCGCGCCATGCCGAGTTCCTCAGCCAGTGGGTGGAACACTTCAAAACCCGGGACACGCGACGTCTGTGGTCTTCCGCGTCCGGCTGGCCGCAACTCCCGGTGAACCAATGGCACTCGTCCCCCGATCCACGCGTTCAAGGTTGGGGCGAAGGCCTCAACTCCCGCATCAACGGGAAGCCTCCCGAAACCCTGACCGACTACCGCGCCTACATCGCCGCCCGCCCCGTCCCCGTGGTGAGTCACGAAATCGGACAGTGGTGCGTCTACCCCAACTTCGAGGAGATGCGGAAATACACCGGCTACTTGAAGCCCCGGAATTTCGAGATCTTCCAGCAAACCCTCGCCGCCCACGGACTCAGCCATCTCGCCCGCCCGTTCCTCCTGGCCTCGGGCCGACTGCAAACCCTGTGCTACAAGGAAGACATCGAGTCCGCCCTGCGCACCCCAGGCATGGCCGGGTTTCAGTTGCTGGATCTCCACGATTTCCCGGGACAAGGCACCGCCCTCGTCGGAGTCCTGGATCCGTTCTGGGAAAGCAAAGGGTACGTCTCCGCTTCCGAGTTCCGCCGTTTCTGCGGCCCTACCGTCCCTCTCGCCCGACTGCCCCAACGGGTCTTCACCCAGGACCAACGACTCGAAGCCGACGTCGATGTCGCCCACTTCGGTCCCCAGCCCATCACCCAGCGCAAAGCCACCTGGACGCTGCTCGATGACCGCGGCTTCACGGTGAAGCGCGGAGCATTCGACGCCATTGACCTTCCCACCGGGCAGCTCACCCGACTGGGCCGCGTGGAAGCCGACCTCACGCAAGTCCCCGCCCCCGCCCGCTACCGGCTGGTCGTGAACGTCGCCGGCCGCCCGGCCATCGAGAACGACTGGGACCTCTGGGTCTACACACCCAACCCTCCCACCACTCCGCCCGCCAACCTGCGCGTGGTTTCCCAACTCGACGCCGATGCCGCCAACGCGTTGGAAAACGGGGAACGCGTGCTCTGGCTCATTCCACCTGCCCAGGTCCGGCCCGATCCACAACGCGGCCCGGTGGCTCTCGGGTTCTCCAGCATCTTCCGGAACACGGCCTGGACCGGCGGCCAGGCCCCCCACACCCTCGGCATTCTCTGCGATCCCAGGCACCCGGCGCTCAGTTACTTCCCGACCGAAACCCACAGCAACTGGCAGAGGTGGTACGTGGTCCGCCACGCCGGCGCCCTGATCCTGGATGAACTTCCGGCCAACCTCGAACCCACCGTGCGCGTGATCGACGACTGGGTCACCGCCCGCCGACTCGCCCTCGCCTTCGAAGCCCGGGTGGGAGCCGGCAAATTGTTCGTCTGCTCGGTCGATCTGAACACCGAGGCCGGTCTCGACCCGGTCCGACGCCAGTTCCGCACGAGCCTGCTGAACTACCTGGGCAGCGACCGCTTCCAGCCGCAGACCACTCTCAGCCTGGAAGAAGTGCGATCCCTGGCGAAACCCGACACGTCCGCCCAGCGGTGAACCGGCAAAACAAGATTCTTTCCGTCAACTCCATGAACCTCCTGCCGCAACACATCGCCGGATTCTTGGTTGTCCTCGCAACGTCCCAACTCGCGCTGGCCCCCGAGTCACACGGCGCGGATGCCGAAGACGGGTTTCGGCCCATCTTCGACGGCCGCTCCCTGGCCGGCTGGGAAACCCCGGAGGGCCGTTACTGGACCATCGAGGACGGCGCCATCACCGGTCGCATCACCCCGGAGCAGCCGTGCACCATCAACCAGTACCTGGTCTGGACCGGCGGCGAACTGGCCGATTTTGAACTCAAACTAAAATCCCGCCTGAACGGCCAGGGCGGCATCAACAACGGCTTTCAGTTCCGCAGCCGGCTGCTCCCCGACCACGACGTCTGCGGCTACCAGGTCGACAACAACCTCCAAACCCCCTGGCTGGTCCGCCTCTACGATGAGTTCGGACGCCACACCCTCGCCATGCGCGGGGAACGCGCCGCGTTCAACGCCCTGAACCAACGCACCGCCTCCCCGCTCCCCGAATCGGCCGGAACCGCATGGTTCAAGTTGGAGGAATGGCACGAGTACCACCTCGTCTGCCGCGGTTCCCGAATCTCCCTGCACGTCGATGGACGTCTCGCGGCTGAGGTCGACGACCACGACCCGCACCGTGCCGAGGCCCAGGGCATTCTCGCGCTCCAGCTTCACAGCGGTCCGCCCACCGTCGTGCAGTTCAAGGACATCCGGCTCAAGATCCTGAAACCGGCCGCCTCGCCGACTCCTCCGCCAACAGTCTCGCCCGCCCTGGAACGTCTCCAACAGGAAGCAGTGGCCTGGTGGTCGCTCGACACCGGTGGCCACGGGGCCAAACCACCGCTCCGCCACATTCCCGGGTGGGACCAGTTCGAACTCAACGTTCGCCCGTCCGGACCCGGCGCCCGCGCCAACACCAAAATTGTCACCCTCGACGGAGCCCACTTCGAAACTGAACCCTCGTTCCCCCTGACCTCCGGCCCCTTCACGGTCTTCATCCGCGCGTTTCAACCGAAAGGCCCTTGGAACGCCGCCCTGCTTGCGAAACCAGGCCAGGACGGCACCGCCGGATTGCGATGGTTCTTCGATGACCTTCCCGAGACCCCCGGCCCCGACCTGGTCCTTGAGCTCGGCGGACCCGCTGGAAAAGCCAGCGTCCACGCGCCGCTGATGTCGACGAACCCGGCCGCTTGGATGGACTTGGTGGCCCGTTGCGACGGCAGAACGCTGGCGCTGTTCATCGACGGTGAACGCCGGGCTTCAGCCGAAGGGTCGGGGTCCTGGAACAGTTCCGGTCAACCGCTGCTGCTGGCCGCGGAGCGTCAAGGCGATCGGGTGGTGCGGCACGTTCGCGGCGAGATGGAGACCACAGCGGTCTGGTCCCGGGCGTTGAGCGACGAGGAGATCCGGACCCTGACTCAACCGGCACGCGGTGAAGGACCATGAATGGGGGACTCCGGGGGGCGAGACGCCCCCCTCTACGGCAGGCGGGACGCCCGCCGCTACGGAGGCCCGGAGGGCCGAAAGAACGGAAGCCCATGGCGTGAGCCATGGGTCGGAAGTCGAAATGGATTTCGAGCCCCGGAGGGGCGACAGAACCGACCGCGTTGAGGTTGGTTTTTAGGGAAAGTCACGACATTCGGCCCTCTCCCTGCATTCCTGATCGCCCCTCCAGGGCTTTGGGATTCCCGCAGGCGCAGTCCCCAGGACTCACCGCCCCCTCGCCCAAACCCCGCCCACGAAAAGTGGCGCCGACCCCCATCCAAGGCCATAAGTGAGGCCCCATGGGCCGCCCAACGGAACACACACCTCCCTCCAGCCAGTCCCCGGCGCCCCCGCCTCCCTTCTCAACCACCACCCCCCACGACGAACCCGTGGTCCTCGCCTCCAACGTGGAGAAGGCCTACGAGGGCCGCCCAGTCCTCCGAGGCGTTTCCGTCTCGGTCAGGGCCGGAGAACGCGTGGCCTTGATCGGTCCTTCCGGCAGCGGCAAGACCACCCTGCTCAACTGCCTCGGGGGTGTCGACCGCCCCGACCAGGGTTCCATCCGCATCCGCCAGGAGTCGCTGGAGACTCTCGACAGCGCCGGCTTGGCTCGCCTTCGACGATTCCATGTCGGGACGGTGTTCCAGTTCTTCCACCTTCTTCCCACCCTCAACGCCTTCGAAAATGTCGAACTTCCCCTCCAACTGATCGGCGTTCCCCCCGCCGAACGCGAGGAGCGCGTGAACCGTCTGCTCACCCGGGTCAAGGTCGAGCATCGCGCCCACGCACGACCCGCACAGTTGTCGGGAGGTGAACAACAACGGATCGCCATCGCCCGAGCCCTGGTCCACCGGCCCGCCGTGCTGCTCGCCGACGAACCCACCGGCAATCTCGATTCCGTCAATGGCGCCAATGTGCTCGCCCTCCTGCGCGAACTCACCGACGAAACCGGCACTGCTCTCGTCCTGGTCACCCACAGCCCCGAAGCCACCGCCATCTGCCACCGGGTGGTCGCCCTCCGCGACGGATGCGTCGTCGACTCCCCTCACTGAGTCCAGTCCGGATGAATCCCTTCGCCCATCTCGGACTCCTCTGGCGCCGCTTCACCCTGCGCCATTGGAAGGACACACCCGGACAGACCTTCCTGCTGGTCCTGATTCTCGCGCTCGGCATCGCGGTTTACTTCTCCATCCGCCTCGCCAACCGCGCCGCCACCGCCAGCTTCCTGCACTTCACCGACCTGGTGACCGCCGAGAGCGACTGGCTGATCCAGGCCCCCGCCGGCGACCTCCCCGAGTCCGTGCTCGCCGAACTGCGATCCCGCCTCGACGGCGCTCCAGTCCACCTGGTGCCCATCGTGGAATCCACCGCCACCGCCCCGCCCAAGGGCGAACCGGAAACCATCGGCAGCCGTCCCACCTTCCGCCTGCTCGGCGTGGATCTCATCGGCATCCAAAACATCGCCCGTGATGAAGCCGAACGTTCCCCGGACTGGTTCGGCCCGGGAAACAAAGCAGCCCCTTCCACGACCGACGTCCCATCCGTCCCATCGGTCCCATCTTCCCACACCAACGCCACCCCTGACTCAGAATCTCGGTTCTGGACTGTTCTGCGCGACCCCACCTCCGTCTTTATCAGCGACGCGCTCGCGCGCCGTGACGGTCTGGCGGCCGGCAGTCGTCTGCCTCTCATTCTCAACGAAACCATCGTCCCGCTCACCGTGGCCGGCGTCATCCCAGCTCTCCCCGGCCAACCTGCCGCACCCCCCGAGTTGTTGGTCATGGACCTGCCCGCCTTGCAGCATTGGACCGGAAGAACCGGACTCCTCACCCGCCTTGAATTCCGGGTGGAACCCGGCCCCAACGCGGAAGGACGCCGAAGCCAACTGCGGGACGACTTGGAAACCTGGGGACGATCCACCCATTCCACCGACGCCGCACGTTGGCTGGTCCGATCACCCTCGGAACGTCGCGACGCCGGCGCCGTCATGACCCGGGCGTTTCGCCTCAACCTCACCATTCTCTCCCTCCTGGCCTTGCTCGTCGGCATGTACCTGGTGGTCCAGGCCCTCGATGGCGCCGTGGTCCGTCGGCGTGCAGAAATTGGCGTACTCCGCTCGCTAGGCGTCGAGGCGGCCACCCTGCGACGCGCCTGGCTGCTCGAAGCGGGCGTGGTCGGTGTGCTGGGCGGTCTGCTCGGCGTGCTCCTCGGCTGGGCCGGCGCCCAAGCCTCCGTCCGGCTCGTCGGAAAAACCGTCAACGCCCTCTACTACGCCACCAGCGCCGATTCCGCCGCACTTACCCCGGGGGAACTCGCCGGCGCCCTCGTCCTGTCCGTGACCTCCGCCTTGCTCGCCGGTTGGTGGCCTGCCCGCGTCGCCGCCAACGTGCCCCCCGCCCAGCTGCTCGCCCGACACGCCCAATCCGCACCCGCCGCCTGGGCCCTCCAACATCCCTTTCTCGGCCTTGGCCTGATCCTGGCCGGAATCGCCTGCGCCATGCTCCCTCCGCTGCGCTTCGACGGCGGTGTCCGGTTTCCCGCCGGCGGCTACGCCGCCGCCGTGCTCTGGATCGCCGGCGCCGGTATCCTCGGCAGCCGCGCTTTGTCCGGCGCCGCACGCGTGCTTCGACCGCTCGGACGTCATGCCGCCGTGTGGCGCTTGGGCATCAGCCCCTTGATCACCCCGTCCGGCCGTCACGTGCTCGCCACCGCCGGCCTGATCTGCGCCGTCGCCATGACCGCCGGCATGGTCATTCTCGTCGGAAGCTTCGACCGCACCATGCGCGGGTGGATCGAACGAACGTTCCAGGCCGACCTGTACGTCTCGAGCGCCGGCGCCCAAAGCGCTTCCACCGACAACCGCCTTTCCCCGGCCACCTGGAAGGCACTCATCGAAGACCCGGCCGTCGCCGACGCCAATGTGCTCCACGGCATTGAAGTGCTGCTCCCGGGCGGCACCACCATTCTTGCCGCTGGCGATCTCGGGTTCCTGCGTCGACGCGTCCAACTCGCTTGGGTCGAGAAACCCACCGACCTGAATGCCGCCTTCGCAGCCGCTCCCCTGGCGGATGGCCAACCAGTCTCCGCCCTGGTCAGCGAAAGCTTCTCGGAACGGTTCCAACAGCACCGTGGCGACCTGGTGAACCTGCCCACACCGTCGGGCAGCAAAAGCGTTCGCATCGCCGGGGTGTTCGCCGATTACGGCAACGAACGCGGCTCCCTGGTCATTGACCGTGGCCTGTTCGTGGAGTGGTTCAAGACCGACCTGGCGGCGAGTGTCATCGTCTCATTGCGCGACCCGGCGCAGGCGGAGGCCGTTCGGTCGGCGTGGCTGGCGAAGCACCCGGGGCTTCAGATCCTGACCAACGGCCATCTGCGCACGGAGGTGTTGCGGATCTTCCGTCAGACGTTCTCGATCACCTACGCCCTCGAAGCCATCGGACTGACCGTGGCGGTGTTGGGCCTGGGCATGACCCTGGCGAGTGTGCTGATCGAACGACGGGCGGACTGGACCACGCTGAGGGCGCTGGGCTTGCGACCGGAAGAACTGGCCCGGGTGGCGGCGATTGAAGGCCTGGTGGTCGCCGCGGCGGGTCTCCTGGTGGGACTCGCGGTTTCCAGCGCCTTGGGATGGCTGTTGATCCGGGTCATCAACAAACAAACCTTCGGGTGGACCTTGGAGTTTGCCGCGCCGATGGGCCCGCTGGTGCTTCTGGCGTTGCTCGTGTTGGCGGGCGCCACCTCGGTGAGTTATGCCGTCGGTCGCTGGGGCGCTCAATTGCCCGCGGACCGCGAGGAATGAACGCGACCATGAACAGCGAACGGGGATTGGCGAATCGCGAATCGCGAAAAGCGGGCTCCTCCGTAGCGGCGGGCGTCCCGCCTGCCGTAGAGGGGGGCGTCTCGCCCCCCGGAATTCCAGGTTCATGGTTCCTAAGCGCGAGTTGTCATTCGTGGATGCCCCACAGGAACACCATCTTTTCGCCAGCCACGGAGTGGCGCCAGAACCCTAGCCCACGGCGTGAGCCGTGGGTGCCACGTGAAGAATGGATTCAGCCCCGGACGGGGCGATCAGAATCCCCCGATCGGGGCTCCACCCCATCCAACCTCCCGGTGACGCGTTGCTATGTGGCGTTTCTGGCCGCCCCTCCGGGGCTCCATTTCCCACGGCACGCCCGACCCATGGCTGACGACATGGGCTTCCGTTCTTTCGGCCCTCCGGGCCTCGCAGATCACCCCTTCTCCATCAACCTGGCCTTCGTAGCGGCGGGCGTCCCGCCTGCCGTAGAGGGGGGCGTCTCGCCCCCCGGATTCCCCCAGGATTTACGATCGGTGAGCAGGTCGGTTTCTAACAGCGCGCTGATCATCAACCTTCCCATGCAAGCGATCGCGAGGGTTGAAAACAGCTCCCTCACCCCAACCCTCTCCCGGCGGGAGAGGGAGTCGCGTTTCACCCGCCACAGCTGCCCACATGGCCATGCGTCCGAGCCGTCCCGACTCGTTCCAGCCAACCCCAGGCTCAACCCTCCTGGAACCGCGGCGCATGTTCTCCTTCTCCCTCCGGGAGAAGGCCGGGATGAGGGCCGCCCGCTCCACTCCTCGCGCCACGGTTCACGGTCCCCTGGTGTGTCCCCATGTTGGCAAACATCGCGCCCCATGAACCCGATACCCCAAATCTTCCTGCTCTCGTTCCTGCTCGCCCTGATTCCCTGGACCTCCGCCTTCGCTGCGGCCCCGTTCGCCGAACCCACCCCGGAGTCACCCCTCGCTCTCCGTACCCCGGACGGATTCGCCGTGCCCCAACCCGGTCGGGTTTTCCGGTTCCCGGAGGATCACGGCAGCCACCCGGAGTTCCGCATCGAGTGGTGGTACATCACCGGCCATCTGTGGAACGGCGCCAGCAACCGGTTCGGTTTCCAGTCGACCTTCTTCCGCACCGCCGGCCCGCCACCCGCCTCTACCAGCCAAGGGCTTCCCATGAACCTGCCTTCCGTAGCGGCGGGCGTCCCGCCTGCCGTAGAGGGGGGCGTCTCGCCCCCCGAATTGCCCGGTTCAAGGGCCGTGAGCCGGTCGGTTTCGAACAGGGAACTCTCCAGGAGCAGCGCGTTTGGAACCGATCAGCTGTTCCTGTCCCATTTCGCCCTGCTCGACGTGGGCACGGGACGTTTCCGCCACCAGGAACGCCTGAACCGCGAGGGATGGTCCGCCGGCGCTTCCGTCTCCAACCTGAACGTCTGGAATGGCGGAGGTTCGCTGGAACTCACCAACAGCCAGGAAGGCGTTCAACTCCGCTTGCGCAGCCACCTCCGCGCCGAAGCGTCGTGGGATTTGAAGCTCACCCCCACCAAACCCTTGGTGGTCTTCGGGACCAACGGCGTCTCGCGCAAAGGCGCCACCGACACCGCCGCCAGTCATTACCTCACCTTCCCGCGCCTCCACATTGATGGACTCCTGGAGATCGATGGCGCCAGCCGTCCCGTTCACGGCATTGCCTGGATGGATCACGAATTCAGCAGTAGCCAGCTCGCTCCCGACCAGACCGGCTGGGATTGGGCCGCCATTCAATTGCATGACGGACGCGAGATCATGACCTACCGCATGCGGCGCAAGGACGGTTCCACCGATCCGTTCTCCACCCTGGCCTGGGTCGAACGCGACGGGCGCATCACCCACCTGTCCTCCACCCAGTTCACGCTGGAACCCCGGTCCCGCTGGAAAAGCCCGCGCTCCGGTGGCGAATACCCACAAGGGTTGACCCTCCGATCCCGTGACCCGGCCACCGGCGCTCCCGTCACATTTCAACTCGTGCCCCTCGCCGCCGACCAGGAATTGCCCGGATCCATCGGCGAGGTGCCCTATTGGGAAGGCGCCTGCCGGGTTCTCGACCCTGCAGGAACCGAAGTCGGATCGGCCTTCGTCGAACTCACAGGTTATGCCGGGGATCTCGCCGGTCGGCTGCGCTGAATCCGTCGTAGCCAATGTTTGAATCCGGTTCCGGACCCCGATATACCAGCGACCGTTCAACCGCTCGCCCCCGCGCCTTTCCCGCGCCCGCCGAGCTCGTCCACGCCATGAAAACGCTGAATCAGAAACTCATCCTCACCGGAATCGTCGCCTCCTCCCTTTTCCTGCCCGCCCAGGCGGCCGTCGACTTCACCAAAGACGTCGTCCCGATCCTGCGCACCCATTGCATTGAATGCCATGGCCCCGACAAACAGAAGGGCAAGCTCCGCCTCGACACCAAGGCCGACCTGCTGAAGGGCGGCAAGAATGGCGAAATCGTCAAAGCCGGCGACGCTGCCGCCAGCGAACTCCATAAACGCGTTGTTCTCCCCAAAGGCGACGACGACCGCATGCCCCCCGAGGGTGAAGGTCTCTCCGCGGAACAAGCCGCCGTCCTGAAGGCCTGGATCACCGAAGGCGCCAACTGGCCCGATGGTATCGCCATCCAGGTCGCCTCCTCCGCCCCCGCCACCCCCGCGGTCACTCCGGCCGGCCCCGTTAAACCCGCGGTGCCCGCCCCGGTCTTGCCCAAGGATTTTCAACCGACGCCCGCCGAAACCGCCGCTCTCGCCACCCTCGCCAAGAACGGCATCGAGGTCCGCGCCGTGGCCCAGAACTCCCCCTGGCGCGAAGTCAACCTCCGCCCCCAGGGCGCCAGCATCACCGATGCCTCCGTCGCTCCACTCAAGGACGTCACCAGCCTGATCGAATTGCGCCTCGGCGGAACCAAGATCACCGACGCCAGCCTCCCCTTGGTCAAATCACTGCCCCACCTTCAGGTGCTCGGCCTGGAACTCACCGGAGTCACCGACGCCGGCATCGCCAACCTCGCCGGCCTTTCCAATCTCACCTCGCTGAACCTCTACAACACCGCGGTCACGGATGCCGCGCTTGTCCATCTCCACGGCATGAAGCACCTCCGCAACGTCTACCTCTGGCAGACCAAGGTGACGGCGGAAGGCACCCAAAAGCTCCAGGAAGCCCTGCCCGGCCTGAACATCAATACCGGCATCGTCTTCACCGCCGTCTCCACCAACGCCCCCGCTGAGGCCAAAAAATAGGCGCCCGCCCGCCACGCCCCGCGGACAACTCGCGCATGGGGTCGAGGAATCGAACAGCGACGCGTGGAACCGAGGCCCGAAGGGCCGAAATGGCGGCCCTCATCCCAGCCTTCTCCCGGAGGGAGAAGGAGACGATGCTCCGCGGGTCTCGAAGGGCCAAGCCGGACGTTGGCTGGTGCGATTCGCAACGGCTCGAACGGATGGGGTTCAGGCATGTCACCGAGGCCAGGACGCGACACCCTCTCCCCCCGGGAGAGGGCCGGGGTGAGGGAGCCCATTTCAACCCTCGCGATGGCTGGCATGGGAGGATTCATGTGCAGCCACCTGTTCGGAATCGACATGCTCACCGACCATCAGCTGGGGATCCCGGGGGGCGGGACGCCCGCCGCTACAAAACCACCCCTTCTTCCCCATTCGCCATTCGCTAGCCCCCGTTCCCACCGCTTCCGCCCCGCCATGAAACCTTACGCGCCCGCCCTGTTCCTCCTGCTCGGCCTCGCCCTCGGTCCGCTGCTCGCCGCTCAGGCCGCTGACCCAGTCCCCCTCAACACCCGCTCCCGGGTGCCGTCCCCCACCCAGCCCGACCAAATCCAAATCGTCGAGAAACCCGTGCTCTGGGACCCCGCCCGGACCGCCGTCGTCGTGTGCGACATGTGGGACAAACACCACTGCCCCGACGCCACCGAGCGGGTCGGGGAAATGGCCCCCCGCATGAACGACGTGCTCAAGTCCGCGCGCGACAAAGGCATGTTCATCATCCATTGCCCCAGCGACACCCTCCGCTTCTACGAAAACCATCCCGGCCGAAAACTCGCCCAGGCCGCACCCAAGGTCGAACCCCGCGTCCCCCTTCAAGGCTGGTGCTCCGTCGATGCCACCAAGGAAGCCCCACTGCCCATCGACGACTCCGATGGCGGCTGCGACGGCTGCCCCGAATGCCCCGGTTATGGCGCGTGGACCCGCCAGCATCCCGCATTGGAGATCCAGGACGGCGACGCCATCACCGACTCCGCCGAGGCCTACTACCTCATGCGGGAGCGCGGCATCACCAACGTCATCGTCATGGGCGTGCACATCAACATGTGCGTGCTCGGTCGCCCCTTCGCCATCCGTCAGATGGTCGCCCAAGGCCAGAACGTGGTCCTGATGCGGGACATGACCGACTCGATGTACAACCACCGGAAACGCCCTTACGTCTCCCACTTCCGCGGCACCGGCCTCGTCATCGAACACATCGAACGTTACTGGTGCCCCAGCATCACCAGCGCCGATTTCCTCGGCGGCCAACCTTTCCGCTTCCGCGACGACGTCCCCAAGCGCATCGCCGTCGTCATCGGCGAAAACGAATACCGCACCCACGAAACCTTGCCGAAGTTCATTCAAGATGAACTCGCCTGGCGCGGCTTCGAAATCTCGTACGTCCAGTCGTCGCCCAAGGACGGCGATCCTGAGTTCGCCAACATCGAAGCCCTCCGCAACGCCGACCTGGTGCTGGTGAGCGTCCGCCGACGCACCCCTCCCCAGGCGATGCTCGACCTGCTCCGAGCCCATGTCGCCGCCGGTAAAGCCGTCGTCGGCATTCGCACCGCCAGCCATGCCTTCGATGCAAAACCCGCCGATGCCCAACACGCCGCGTGGCCCACCTTCGATGTCGATGTGCTCGGAGCCAAATACGGCGGTCATTACGGCAACAAACCACCCAGCGGGCCCCACACGATCGTCAGCATGGTCCGGTCCAACGCCTCCCACCTGGTCCTGACCGGCGTGCCCACCGGCGACCTGCGCGTGACCTCTCACCTCTACAAATATGCTTCGCCCGCGGAATCCACGGTTCCCCTGCTCACCGGCCGCATCGAAGGCGGCGACGCCGTGGAACCCGTCGCCTGGGTCAACACCGCCGCCGACCGCCGCGCGTTCTACACGTCCCTGGGCAATCCCGAGGACTTCGCGTTGCCCGCCTTCCGACGCCTTCTGCTGAACGGGATTCTCTGGTGCCTGCACGAGCCTCCGCCCCCCGCCGACGCGGTGGTGTTCGCCGACCCGGCAAAACCCGCGGCGTCCATGCCCGCCCCGCCAGCTCCAGCGGCGCCTTCTGCTCCAGCACCCTCCGCGCCGCCCGCGCCCGCCCGCGTCGCCGCACCACCTGCGACCCTGGATCTTCCCCAGGAAGCCAAGGCTCCCGCGTTGAGTCCCGCCGAAGCCGCCACCCGGTTTCACGTGGCCGACGATCTCGCCTGGGAATCCGTGCTCGCCGAACCCGAGATCACCCAACCGGTGTTCCTCAACTTCGACGAACGCGGCCGCATGTGGGTGGTGGAGTACCGCCAATACCCCTGGCCGGCCGGTCTCAAGATGGTCAGTCGCGACAGCGTCTGGCGGGCCGTCTACGACCGCGTGCCACCCGCGCCGCCCCACCATTTCAAGGGCGCCGATCGCATCAGCATTCATGAGGACACCGACGGCGACGGCCCCTTCGACCGGCACAAGACCTTTCTCGACGGCTTGAGCATCGTCACCGCGGTGGAGCGGGGTCGCGGCGGCGTGTGGGTGCTGAACCCGCCGTACCTGCTCTTCTACCGCGACGCGAACCACGACGACGTTCCCGACGGCGACCCGGAGGTTCGGCTTTCCGGGTTCGGTCTCGAAGACACCCACAGCGTGGCCAATTCCCTTCGTTGGGGGCCCGACGGTTGGCTGTACGGCGCGCAGGGCAGCACGGTCACGGGGAACATCCTGGTCCACGGCACCGACGGCCAGCCGCTGAATCCGAAGCCCTTCTATTCGCAAGGCCAGAACATCTGGCGCTACCACCCTGACCGACGTCTGTACGAAGTGTTCTCCGAAGGCGGCGGCAATGCGTTTGGCGTCGAGATCGACGACCAGGGACGCATCTTCTCCGGACACAACGGCGGTGACACGCGCGGCTTCCATTACCTGCAAGGCGCCTACCTTCAGAAAGGCTTCGAGAAACACGGTCCACTCTCGAATCCGTACGCGTTCGGTTACTTCCCCCCGATGCCCCACCCCGGGGTCCCCCGCTTCACCCACAACTTCGTGATCTACACCCACGGCGCACTGCCCGCGCGCTACCACGGCCGGTTGTTCGGTGTGGAACCCATCCAGGGACGCCTCGTGGAGAGCGAAATCACCGCGGACCAATCGTCGTTCCGCACCCGTGATGTAACACGCCCGGTCACCAGCGACGACCGCTGGTTCCGGCCGGTTGACATCAAGGTGGGTCCCGACGGCGCGCTCTATGTCTGCGACTGGTACGACCAACAGGTGAACCACTACCGCAATCATGAAGGCAACATCGACACCTCCAACGGCCGCATCTACCGGCTCAAGGCCAAAGACTCACCAGCCGCCCGAACGGAAGATCTGTCGCGCCTGACCACCGCCGAACTGCTCCCAAAGCTCAACCATCCCAATCGGTGGACCCGACAGACTGCCCTGCGCCTGCTCGGGGATCGTCGTGACCCGGCCGCTATTCCCGCCCTGTCCGCCTCACTTTCCTCAAACCACACGTCCGTAGCGGCGCGCGTCCCGCCTGCCGGCGAGGGGAGCGTCTCGCCCCCCGGATCCCAGTCCCGTGTTGGCTCTCCCACTCAATTCGCCCTGGAGAGCTTGTGGGCGTTGCACCTGTCCGGTGGATGGACCGATTCCATAGCGCTCCAGGCTCTCGATCATTCTGACCCGTTCGTGCGCACCTGGACGGTGCGTCTCCTGGGTGACGAACGGCGTGTTTCCCCCGGTATCGCCACCCGCCTGGCTGCCCTGGCCGCCACCGAGCCCAACCTCGAAGCCCGCAACCAACTCGCCGCCACCGCCAAACGACTGCCCGCCCGCGAAGGACTGGCGATCGTCCAGGCCCTCGCTTCGCGGGACGAAGACGTCGCCGACAACCGCATGCCCCTGCTCTTGTGGTGGGCGATCGAAGCCCAGTGCAATGACCACCGGGACAACGTGCTCGCACTCTTCGCCGACCCCGCCTTCTGGAGCCGGCCGCTCGTGGAATCCCATCTCCTGGATCGGACCATGCGCCGCTTCGCCCAGTCGGGCACACGCCGGGATCTCCTGACCTGTTCCCAACTCTTCGCCCTCTCGCCCACACCGACTCATAGCCGCCGCCTCATGATGGGCTTCGAAACAGCCTTTAAGGGACGCGCCCTCACCGGTTTCCCCGTGGAACTCGTCCAGGCCATGGCCCGACACCAGGTTGGCTCCGCGGCCTTTGCCCTCCGCCAAGGTGACCCCCGCGCCATCCGCAGGGCCCTGCAGGTGGTCGCCGACGAAACCGCGCCGCGCAACGAACGCCTCGAATTCTTCGGCGTCATGAGTGAGGTCAAGGTGCCCGGCGCGGTTCCCGTCCTGACCAAGGCCTACCGCGGCGTGGTGAAGGACGACGGCCTGCGCAAGGCCATCCTCTCCGCCTTCCAGAACCAGGACGACCCCGCCATCGCGGAAGTGGTGCTGGGGGTGTACGCCGCGCTGGGCAAGGAGGCATTGCCCACCGCCCAGACCTTGCTGGCCAGCCGACCTGCTTGGGCGCTGCGATTCGTTCAGGCCCTCCAACCCAAAGGCTCGTCGTGGGCTCTGCCCGGGATCCGGCGCGACTCCATCCCACCCAGCATCGTTCGCAAATTGAAACAGCACCGCGACCCCGAACTCCTGCGACTTGCTGAAGCGACCTGGCCCAACACCGGTTCCCCCACCACCGCCGAGATGGAGAAGAAGATCCAGCAGTTTGCCGGCATCCTACGCGCCGACTCGGGCGATCCGTATGCGGGTCGAACTCTCTTCCAGAACGCCTGCGGCTCCTGCCACAAGCTCTTCGGACAAGGCGCCGAAGTGGGACCCGATCTGACGGTTCACGACCGCGCCAACCTTGAGTCCATGCTGCTCGCGATCGTCCATCCCAGTGCGGAGATCCGCGAAGGTTTCGAGAATCACTCGATCGAAACCCGGGACGGCCGTTCCCTCTCGGGCTTCCTCGTGGAACAGGACGATCGGATCATCGTCCTCCGCGGTCTCGACAACCAGAACACCACCCTGGCCCGCGCCGATCTGGAGGAACTCAGCGTCTCGGGATTGTCCCTGATGCCGGAGGGCTTGCTCGACAGTCTCGACGCCCAACAGGTCCGCGATCTGTTCGCCTACCTGCGCAGCACCCAGCCACTCGTCGGCGACCCACCCCGGCGCGCCGCGACGCGCTAAGCGGATCGATTCAGATGAAATCGATGGAGTTCACGCCAAGACGCTGAGACGCAAAGAAAAGCCCCAAAAGGGCAGGATTGGGACCTTCCAGGCACCCAAACCTTTTGGTTCGCGGACACTCACAGGTGCAGTGCTCATTTTCGCCCGGTCCTTCTTGGCGTCTTCGCGTCTTTGCGTGAGACCCATCTGAATCGGTCCGTTGGCTAAGCCGGACCGACTCAGTTGAAATCGATAGGGTTCACGCCAAGACTCAAAGACGCCAAGAAAAGTCATAAACAGGACGGGATTGTGAACCTTCCAGGCACCCACACCCTTGGGTTCGCAAATCCTTCCGGACGCGAACCTCTTTCGCAGACGGTCCTTCTTGGCATCTTTGCGTCTTCGCGTGAAATCCAACTGAATCGTTCCGTATAGGCTCGGCACCCCGGTCTCCGCCCATCGCCGGCAGGTGGCGCGAGGAGCCTTGCCCCCGGCGGTGTCTTTTTGCCATCGTCCGCGCGCTGCAACACACCCCAGGCAGGGTGAAATGCCGCGATTCAGTCCAAGGAAGCAGGTTTACCCAACGGCTGGAAACACCCCGGCGAGCGACCCTCCATCTGTCGCAGGACGGAGGGCATGCACCCCCAGCGGGGAGGGAACAATCGCATTCCGACCGCGTGAATCCGCTCAGACTTTAGGAGAATCATCCGATAGGAACGGGAGACTCGACGCTCCTGCGGGCCTTGCGTGCGCCAATGCTGATCCAGGAAGCCAGAAGGCAGTTGCTGAAGTTCAGGGCTTACCTGCCCTGGCTGCGTGCCCGTCATCGAAGGGAAACGATGGTCGGGCCTCTGGGTCATTGGGAAGGACTGCGCGCCTATCAGCTCAACGCCCTGACCCGGAATGGACTGCTTCCCGAACATCGACTGCTCGACATTGGCTGCGGTCCTCTTCAGGGAGGTATCGCGTTCATTCAGTACCTGAATCCCCATGGGTACACAGGCCTGGACCTCGACTCCCGCAAGCTTAGTGAGGCCTACCGCCAAGTGGGCGACACCGGCAACGCCCCCCGAAACCCGCGTCTGATGTTCTCCCGCAGCTTTGGTGCCGACGAATTGGGCGACGAGACCTTCGATTTCATCTGGGCATCCCAGGTGCTGTACTACTTCGACACCGAGACCATGAAACGCCTGTTCGCGCAGGTCGCCCGGCGCCTCGCCGCAGGTGGTAAGTTCCTCGGAGATATCCTCGGCACCTGCGAGCCCGAATTCCGCACCCGCCGGCACCTGGATTGGATGGCCAGCGTTCAACCCCATACCGTCGAAAAATTCGACGCCCTCGCCTCACCCTTCGGTCTCCGCGTCCGGTCGCTGGGGGTCATTGGCCAGTTCGGCTATCCGCCCACGCTCAATCTCCGTTCCAACATCCTCATCGAAGTGTCCCGGGCTCCCGACAGCACCCGAACTTCGGTCGGCCAACCTTCCCACCACTGACCCGGACCACGTCCCGCAACACGATCTATGGCAGTCTCCCAGACACGAGGGGCCCGGATTCGAGGCATTGTTTCCAGTGTTCCGTCGCGTCGATTCGACAACCGTACGGACACCACCGCGTTTCCCCCCGACGAAGTCGAAAAAGTGGTCCGCATGGCCGGAGTGAAGTCCCGACACGTGGCTGGCGACAACCTGTGCAGCAGCGACCTCTGCCTGGCGGCCGGCCGGGAGTTGCTCCGCCAGATCGATTGGGCCCCCGCCACCATCGATGCCGTGATCTGTGTCACGCAGACCCCGGATTACCTCCTGCCGTCCACCTCCTGTCTGCTCCACCGCTGGCTCGAACTGCCCGACACCTGCGCCGCCTTGGACGTCGGCCTCGGCTGCTCCGGGTATCCCTACGGACTCTGGCTCGCCGCCATGATGGTCCAGAATCCCGGCATCCGGCGGGTGCTCCTGTTTCATGGCGAAACCCCAACCCGCTTCTCCGACGAAGGCGACCGTGCCGTGGCCCTCCTGTTCGGCGACGCAGGTTCCGCCACCGCCGTGGAAGCCGTTCCCGCCGATGCCGCCAACCCCTGGTGGTTCAGCCTGCACACCGACGGAACCGGATGGCGCGACCTGATCATTGAAGGCGGCGGATTCCGCTCACGTTTCCCCACCCGACGGCGCGATCACTTCGTCACGATGGAGGGAGCCAACGTCTTCAACTTCACCATCCAACGCGTCCCTCCACTCATCCGGGAAACCCTAGCCGCCTCGGGCCTGCCTCAGGACAAGATCGATTACTTCGTCTTCCATCAGTCCAATCGTTTCATCATGAAGCATCTGGCCAAGAAGGCCGCGATCACCGACGACCGCATGCCGTCCACGATCGAAACCTTCGGCAGCGCCGGCGGACCTTCGGTGCCGCTGACCATCACCCGCGGCGGCCTCGTGCGCCCCACCCACCGCCCGCTGACCCTCATGCTCCTCGGCTACGGCGTCGGGTTGTCCTGGGGTTCCGCCCTGATCGACCTGGGACCCGATGCCTGCCTCGGCCATGTCGAAGTGCCCGAGCCCAAACCCGCCGAAGCCGCCTCCTCCCCCGAACCGCGTCCATGAACGACCAACCGTTTGTCGATTTCGCCGGTCGCCGCGTGATCCTCACCGGCGCGTCCTCGGGCATCGGCCGCGCCATCGCCATCGAACTCGCCCGCCGCGGTGCCTCGGTGGTGTTGGTGGGTCGCGACAAGGAGCGACTCTCGGAAACCGCGGCGCAAATGCCAACGCCACCCATCGACGTCTGGCAACTGGATCTCGCCGACTCCAGCAGTGTCGGCGAAGGCGTGCTCCAGCTTTCCAGGAAGCACGGACGTTTCTACGGGCTGTGCCATTGCGCCGGCCTGGTGGAGACACGGCCGCTCAGTTCCCTCAACGCCGTGCGCCTGCGAGAACTCATGGAGGTCAACCTCACCGCGGGAATCGAACTCGCCAAGGCGGTCACCCGACGGGATGTCTGCACCGAGGGCGAAGGCTCCCTGGTCTTCCTGAGCTCGGTCTACGCCAGCGTCGGTATGCCCGGCCAGATCGCCTACAGCGCCACCAAGGGAGCCGTGCTCGCCGCCGCACGCGCCATGGCCATCGAACTGGCCCGCCGCCGCATCCGGGTGAACACCGTGTCCCCGGGACTGGTTCACACACCCCTCTCGGACACCGCCCTCGCCCGTCTCACGGACGAACACTTGAAAGCTCTTGAAGCGGCGCATCCGCTCGGCCCAGGCTCCCCGGAAGAGGTTGCCCGCGTGGTGACGTTCGTCCTCTCACCCCAAAACAGCTGGATGACGGGAACGGACGTGGTGATCGATGGAGGGTTCTCAGCTCGTTAAGTCCTGCCCCGGATCCATGCCCAGCCCGAATGATCCCGCGTCATCCAGCACCAATTCCAATTCCATTTCCATTCATGCGCCGTCGTTTGTCCCCAACCCGTTGCCCTCTCGTATGACTCAGGAAGAAGCCCTAACTTGGATCGTCCAGATCTTTGAGGAAGCCCCCGATCGCATCACCTTCGCCACGCCCCGGACCAACATCCCGGCCTGGGATTCCCTGGGTGTCCTATCCCTCATGGCCGGCCTGGATGAAACATTCGGAATCGTCGCCAACGGCGCGGAACTGAACCGCATGCAGTCCGTCGAGGAAATCGTCGCCCTGCTCCGAACCCACGGCAAAGTCTCCAACTGACACCCCTTTGCGCTTCATCCTCGTCGACGAAATCCTGGCGATGATCCCCGGAAAAACCATCCGGGCTTCCAAGTTCGTGTCCCCGGATGAGGACTATTTCCGGGACCACTTCCCCGGGTTCCCCGTGGTTCCCGGCGTGCTGCTCACCGAGATGATGGCCCAGACCGCCGGAAAATGTCTCGACGCCGAATCCCCCGACCGCGGCCGGTCCATGCTGGCCCGCATCGATTCCGCTCGCTTCAGCGACTGGGTGCTGCCCGGCTCCACCGCCATCATCTCCGCGGAGATCCGCACCAGCAGGCCCCAATTCGCCACCGCCAAATGCCAGGTCGTCGTTGAATCCCGCACCGTCGCCACCGCGGAGTTGTTCTTTGCCTTCGTTCCACGCAACCGCTTCGCCGCGGATCTGCGGGACGAAGTCCTCGATTCCTACCTGTCCAAGGCGCCGCCCGCGGATCCGCCACCGGCCCATGGAACCCCCCATGCCCACTGAGTTGCTCAACCCGTTCTCCATCGCCGGCCGGCGCGCCGTCGTCACCGGTGGCACCCGGGGCATCGGGCGCGCCATCGCCCTGCACTTCGCCAGGGCCGGCGCCGACGTTCTCTCCGTCTACGTGCGCGACGCCGAAGCCGCGGCAACCCTCGAAGCACAGGCTCTCTCCGAATCGCTTCCGCTCCGAACCTGCCGCGCGGATCTCACGTCCGACGCCGGACAGGCCAAGGTTCTGGAATCCTTCGCCCAAACCCCCGGCCCCCTTTCCTTTCTCATCCACGCCGCCGCCACCGGCGTTCATCGTCCGTTCGACCAGCTCACCGCGCGGCACTTCGACTGGACCTTTTCCCTTAACGTCCGCTCCTTCCTCCAGCTCGTGATCCGACTTGCCCCGCAATTCGGCACCGGCGGCTCAATCGTCGCGCTCTCGTCCGCGGGCGCCACCCGCGCCGTTCCCCAGTACACCCTCGTCGGAGCCTCCAAGGGCGCCCTGGAATCCATGGTCCGCCATCTCGCCGTCGAACTCGCCCCCCGCGGCATCCGGGTGAACAGCCTCGCCCCGGGAACCGTGCTCACCGACGCCTGGAATGCCCTCCCCGACCGCGAGAATCGCCTGGCCGAAGCCGCGAAGCGCTCCCCCATCGGACGCCTGACCACCGTCGATGACGTCGCCAACGCCGCACACTTCCTCTGTTCCGACGCCGCCTCGGGCATCGTGGGCCACACGCTCGTCGTCGATGGCGGCTGTCAGGTCCTGGAATAAACAGACCGTCGTCCCGGATTCCTCCATGCCGTCCCCCACGCTCACCGGAAAAGCACGGTTACCCATCCGGGACATGATCCTGTTTGGGTTCTGGCCTTCGCCCTTGAAGCGCCTGATCTACCGCCTCAAAGGATACCGCATCGGGCGCGGCGTCTCGTTCGGTTTCGGCTCCGTTCTCCTGGGCGAGGATGTCGAGGTCGGCGACGAAACCGAGATCGGGTTCCTCACCGTGGTGCGCGGAAAGAAGATCCGCATCGGGGCGTACGTTCAGATCGGGTCCATGACCATCATCGACGCTCCCCTCGTCGAAATTGGCGAAGGCACCAAGATCAACGAACAGGTGTTCGTCGGCGGTCTGCAGTTCCCCGACTCGAAGTTCATCGTGGGTCGCAACTGCCAGATCATGCAGATGACCTTCATCAATCCGACCCACTCCGTCGTCATCGGTGACGACAGCGGCATCGGCGGGCATTGCCTCCTGTTCGGCCACACCACGTGGCTGAACCAATTCGAAGGGTACCCCGTCGACTTCGACTCGATCGAAATCGGCAGAAGCGTGTCCGTCTCCTGGCGGGTGTTCCTCCTGCCAGGCACCCGCATCGGCGACGGCTCCATCATCGGCGCCAATTCCCTGGTCCGAGGCTCCATCCCCGCCCGCAGCCTCGCTATGGGCTTCCCCGCCCGCGTGGTCAGCGCAGCACCCGAGTTCCCTCGCCCCGTCACCGATCCCGACCGCGCCCTAATCCTCCTCGGAATCGCCAACGACCTGCTCGCCTTCCTCCGCGGATACGGCTTCGAATGTCATCCCTCCGATTCCTGGGTGGAGGTCCGGGCCCCCGAAGGCAGCCCGTCGCCTCCCGACGGCGGCCACTGGCGGTACGTCATCCAGGCCGGCGTGGAGACTTCCGCGCCACCACCCGCTTCCTGGCCCCGCCTGGATGCTGTCGTCAGCCTCAAGCGAATCCCCGCCGAGGTCCGCCGGGTCTGGGAAACCCGCGGCGCCCTCTGGATCGACATCGAATCCAAGGAGCGCGCCATCCTCTCGAACCCCATCGGCGAGGAACTCGTCCAGTTCCTCCGCCGCCACGGCGTGCGCTTCGATCGCCAACCTCCCCTCCCAGGGAACGCTCGCCCCACGCCCTGATCCTTCCCCACCCCCGACCCCATGACCCCGCCCTTTTCCGCCCATAACCTCCGGCTGGACGCGGAACCGGAAGTCGAACGCATCGCCGCCTCCATGCGGCAGGCCCTCTCCCAAACCCTCCGCCGACGAGGCGTCGTCGTCGGCCTCTCGGGTGGCATCGACAGCTCCGTCACCGCAGCCCTGGCCGTCCGCGCCCTTGGCAAGGAACGCGTCTTCGGAATCCTCATGCCCGAACGCGAATCCAGCCCCGACACTCGCACGCTCTCAAAAGACTTCGCCGACTGGCTGGGAATCGAGTCCGTCGACGAGGACATCACCGGGCTGTTGGAGGCCGCCGGCTTCTACACCCGCTATGAAGCGGCCGTTCGCACCGTGGTTCCCGACTTTGGGCCGGGCTGGAAATCCAAGCTCGTGACCTCCGGCCTCCAGGAGAAACCCGGGTTCACCTTCTTCTCCCTGGTTGCCCAGGATCCCGCGGGCACCACCACCCGAATCCGGCTTCCTCTCAAGACCTACCTGGCCATCCTGGCGGCAACCAACTTCAAGCAACGCACCCGCAAGATGCTGGAGTATTACCACGCCGACCGCCTCCACTTCGCCGTCGCAGGCACCCCGAACCGACTGGAATACGACCAGGGTTTCTTCGTGAAGAACGGCGACGGATCCGCCGATCTCAAGCCCATCGCCCATCTCTACAAAACCCAGGTCTATCAACTCGCCGAGTTCCTTGGCCTGCCGGACTCCATCCGTTCACGTCCACCCACCACCGACACCTATTCGCTCGCCCAGGGCCAGGACGAGTTCTACTTCGCCCTTCCCTTTGCCCAGATGGACCTGTGTCTCTGGGGCAAGAATCACGGTGTGGCACCCGAGGAAGTCGCCATCGCTGCCGGTTTGAAGACAGAAGAGGTCACCCGGGTGTGGAAGGACATCGACACCAAACGCGCCACCACCCGCTACCTGCACTTGCCGCCGCTGCTCGTGGAGCCCATCGCCGAACTGGACGCAGCCCCGGCGGAACCATCGACACCCGTTGTGCCGCGGTCCTGAACCCACCTCGCATTTGCTGCCACCGCTTCCCTCCCACCCCTGATCGAACATTCGGCTCACCTCCGCCTCCATCTCCATCTCCACCCATGACCCAGATCGCACAAGAAATCCGGGAGTTCGTCGTGAAGAACTTTCTCTTCGGACAGGACAACGGACTCCAGGACACCGACTCGTTCCTCGAATCCGGCATCATCGACTCCACGGGCGTCCTGGAACTGGTGTCCCACCTCGAAGGCCGCTACGGCATCAAGATCGGTGACGACGAACTCGTTCCCGACAACCTGGATTCGGTTGTGGCCATCTCGCGCTTCATCGGCCTCAAGCAGGGACAAACCGCCTGACATGCAACCGCGCCTCGTCCAGGACTTCCTCGAGCAAAGCGCCGCGCGGCTGCCCGGAAAAACGGCGCTCGTGTGCGGCACCGGCCGATGGACCTACGCCGAACTCGACGGCCTCGCCAATCGCTTCGCCAACGCCTTGCGACGGCTCGGCGTTCAACGCGGGGACCGGGTCGGCATCTGCCTCCAAAACAGTCAGGAAGCGGTCGTCGCCCTGTTCGGCGCACTCAAGGCCGGTGCCGTCTTCGTGATGATCCATCCCTCCACGAAACAGGCCAAGATCCGCTACATCCTCGACAACTGCCGCGCGTCCGCCCTGGTCGCGGACACCAAATCCGATGTGACCGCCATCCTGGCAGCGCAGGAAGGCCCTTCCGTGGCATCCCTGCTGGGATCATTCCTCGTCGGCCCCGTTCCACCCGCCCTGGCCAACCTCCCGCGATCCACCTCCTGGACCGCTGCCCTGGAGGCGGAAACCACCAGCCGTCCGACCCGCAGCGCCGTGGACCTCGATCTTGCCTGTCTGATCTACACCTCCGGGTCCACGGGTGAGCCCAAGGGCGTCATGAGCGACCACAGCAACGTGGTCTTCGCAGCGACCTCCATCACCGAGTACGTCGGGAACGTCGAGTCCGACGTCGTGCTCAACGTCCTCCCGTTGTCGTTCGACTACGGGCTCTACCAGGTCCTGATGATCCTGAAGACCGGCGGCACGCTCGTTCTCGAACGGTCGTTCACCTTCCCCGCCGCGGTTCTCAAAACCATGGAACGCGAGCGCGTCACCGGTTTCCCCGGCGTGCCCACCCTCTTCGCCATCCTCCTCCAGATGGACCTGTCGGGCTTCGATCTCTCCGCCCTGAGGTACCTCACCAACACCGCCGCCAATCTTCCCGTCAGTCACATTCAGGAGATCCGAGTCAAGTTCCCGAAGGCCACGCTCTTCTCGATGTACGGGCTCACCGAGACCAAGCGCACGCTCTACCTGCCCCCGGCGGAGTTGGATCGTCGACCCGGCTCCGTCGGCATCCCCATACCCGGGACCGAGGCCTGGCTCGTGGACGACGATGGCCATCGTCTGCCCCCGGGCAGCACCGGCGAACTGGTGGTCCGCGGCCGTCATGTCATGCGCGGTTATTGGGAGGCGCCGGAAGCCACGGCTGCCCGTTATCGGCCCGGCCTCTTGCCAGGCGAGCGCGTCTGCCACACCGGCGACCTGTTTCGCACCGACACTGAGGGCTACTTCTACTTCGTCAGCCGCAAGGACGAGATCATCAAGAGCCGCGGCGAAAAGGTCTCTCCCAAGGAGGTTGAAGCCGTTCTGTACGGCATCCCCGGAGTGGTTGAAGCGGTGGTCGTTGGGGAACCGGATCCCGTCCTTGGCCAGGCCATCAAGGCGTTGATCGTTGTCCAGGGCCGGACCCTGACGGCCAACGACGTGCTCGCCCACTGTCGCCGCCATCTCGAAGACCTCATGGTTCCGAAGATCGTCGAGTTCCGAGACGAACTCCCGAAGACCAGTTCAGGCAAGCTCACCCGCCGTCAGCCGGCGCCCTGATTCATCCCACGGCTTCATCATGTGTGGCATCGCGGGAATCCTGAATCTGGGGAACGAAAGCCCGCCCGAGGAACGTCTCTTGCGCGGTATGCTCGGGGCGATCCGCCATCGCGGTCCCGACGAATTCGGCATCTACCTCTCACCCCGCGTCGCCCTGGGAAACGCCCGGCTCAGCATCGTTGACCTGAGTGGCGGGCAGCAGCCGATCTGCAACGAAGACCGCCGATTCTGGATCGTCTTCAACGGAGAGATCTTCAACCACGTGGAGCTTCGGGCCGAGCTCGAGGCGCGCGGGCATCGCTTCGCCACCCATTGCGACACGGAGGTCATCCTCCACCTCTACGAGGACGAGGGACCGGAGTGCCTGCGTCGGCTCAACGGCCAGTTCGCCATTGCCCTTTGGGACACGCGCGAGCGGACCCTTTTTCTGGCCCGGGACCGACTCGGTGTTCGCCCGCTCTTCTACACCCGTTCCGGCAGCCGACTGATCTTCGCCTCCGAGATCAAGGCGCTCATGGCGGTGCCTGGAGTGCGAGCCGCCCTGGATCCCACCGCCATCGAGGACATCCTCACCTACTGGAGCCCGCAAGGAAGCAGGACCTGTTTCGATGGAGTACGCGAGGTGCCGCCCGGCCACTATTTGTGCGTCCGCGATGAACTCGGTCCGGCACAAGCCTATTGGCGGCCGCAGTTCAACCCTCCCGACCGCAGCCAGGAAGTTCCGTTCGCCGAATCGATGGAGGCGCTCAACGACTTGCTCGTGGACGCCACGAGACTTCGCCTGCGGGCGGACGTGCCGGTGGGTGCCTACCTCAGCGGAGGTCTCGATTCCTCGCTGATTGCCGCCATGGTGCGTGGGTTGGGCGGATCACGGCTCGACACCTTCTCGATCAGCTTCAGCGATCCGCGATTCGATGAAAGTCCGTTTCAGAGGCTGATGGCGAAGTTCCTGGGAACGGATCACCAGGTGGTCTACGCCACCCCCTCCGACATCGGACAGGCCCTTCCCGAGGTCATCTGGCACACCGAGACGCCCCTGGTCCGAACTTCGCCGGTGCCGCTGTTCCTGTTGTCGCGGCTGGTTCGGGAACGAGGTTACAAGGTGGTGCTCACCGGAGAAGGAGCCGACGAGTTCCTGGCCGGCTACGATGTCTTCAAGGAGGCGAAGATCCGGCGCTTCTGGTCGCGGCAACCCGGCTCCAAGTGGCGACCTTCGTTGCTTCGTCGGCTCTACCCCGACATCCAGGCTCTTTCCGCCACCGGCACTTCCTACCTGACCGCGTTTTTCGGGGCTGGGCTGGAGGATGTGGACGACCCGGCCTACTCGCATGCGATCCGATGGCGCAACTGCCGGCGCAACCTGCGATTTCTCTCGCCGGAATTCAGGCAACGACTGACCGAGCGCCAGCGGAGCACGCCGTTCATGCTGCCGCCCGGATTCGAGAACTGGGACGCGCTACAACGGGCGCAGCACTTTGAAATCACCACGTTTCTTTCGCCCTATCTGCTTGCCTCGCAGGGCGACCGGGTGGCGATGGCACACTCCGTGGAAGGCCGCTTCCCGTTCCTGGACCATCGTGTGGTCTCCTTCTGCAACGCGCTTCCCTCCCGCCACAAACTTCGCGGCCTGACTGAGAAGCACATCCTTCGCAAACTCGCCGCGCGTTGGTTGCCGCCCGAGATCGAGCAACGCCCCAAACGCCCCTATCGCGCGCCCATTCACCGCAGCTTTATGAACGGCTCGGCGACGCCCGACTACGTCCGGGAGCTGCTTTCACCGGAAGCTCTCGGGGCTGCGGGCATCTTCTTCCCTCCGGCGGTGGCACAACTCGTGGCCAAACTTCAGGCCAGCGATCTGGCGAGTGAAACCGACGAAATGGGACTGCTGGGAATCCTGTCCACGCAGGTATGGCATCACCAGTTCCTGACCGCCCCACGTGCCCCCAGGCCCCTGGATGATCGTGACAACCTCAAGATCATCCGGGACTCCGTGACCCCAGTCGTCTGATCGCAGACTCATCTTCAGATCCCCTCGAACCACGTCCATCCGACCACCTTCCCCGCCCGCGACCTGGCTCACCTTTCGCAGCACAACCCGAGGACCCTCGCGTCACCCCCCACAGGGGGACAGACAACAGGTATGCGACAACAGGTATGTCGTCCCGATCCACCACCACGGGACAGAGACACTGCCCATGTCCAACCTCGTCGATACGGGGACAGGCAACATGAATGCTCGGACCACCCACTAAGTGACAGAGATCCAGTTGGGCATCAGACCTACTGGGTGACCGAGGTTCTACAACCCGCTATTGGGGGACAGGGATTCGATGACTACCTCACAGGGGGACAGGCAACGGGTTTGGGCAACGGGTTTGGCCCCGTCCTGCCACCAGGGGACGGAGACTTAGCGCAGGCCCGATCCGCTGGGGGACAGGTATTATGCAGAGATTTCCTGTATGTTATCGGCACGATTCTGCGTTCACCGGTCATGAGGCGTTCGCGATGGCTGGCTCCACCGGATCAACCCGCCGGCGTGTATCACTGTCATTCCCGGATCGTGGACCGGCGTTTCATCCTGAAGGAGGCCGAAAGAAACCTCTTTCGATCCCTGATGCTCGAGCTGGCTGAGTTCTGCCAGGTCCGAATCCTCACTTACTGCATCATGTCGAATCACTTTCACATCCTGGTGGAAGTTCCCAAGCCGCCCGAGCAGCTCCCGAATGCCGAAGAAACCTTCGAGGCACTTGGCCGACTGAGCAGCCCTCAGGGCATTGGTGGTTTGCGCCAACAACTTGAAATCGTTCGTCAGTCTCAGGACCCTGATGCCGAGAGCCGCTGGCTTGCCCAGTTTCATGCGCGCCGCTGGAACCTCTCCAAGTTCATGCAGGCTCTGAAGCAACGCTTTAGTGCGAACTACAATCGCAAAGCCAAACGCAAGGGAACGCTCTGGGAGGATCGCTTCAAGAGCGTTCTGGTCGAAGGGGAAGGCCGCGCTTTGGTCACCATGGCCGCCTACATCGATCTGAACCCCGTGCGCGCCAGGATCGTTCAAGATCCAAAACACTATCGTTGGTCGGGCTACGGGGAGGCGGCGTCCGGATCGGAGTCCGCCCAAGCCGGACTCCAGCGGGTTGTCCGCGCCCTCCTGCAGGGCGAACCAGCCACAGCTACGCAAAGCCTTGAAGTGTATCGACAACACCTGTTCGTGGAAGGCAGCGAGGAAGGCGAGGCCATCTCCGAGGATGGTGGAACCGTGCGTGGATGCCTAAGCCGCAAGGCGGTGCTTCGCGTGCTGGCGGAGCGGGGCAAACTCGCGACCCGCGACTACCTGAGATGTCGAGTCCGGTACTTCTGCGACGGCGCCGTGTTCGGGAGTCGAAGGTACGTGGAGAGCATCTTCCAAAAGTGTCGCGAGCGCTTCGGGCCCCGTCGCACAACAGGCGCACGCCCGATGCGAGGCATGGCCGAGCCAGGGCTGTTCACAGTCCGAGCTCTGCAGATCAAGGTTTTCCATTGAAACCCAGCAGAACGAATCGGGTCTCCACTTGAGCAAGATGAGCCAATGCTTCGCAGCGGGCCGTGACTAAGGTCTTCAGGCGTGTACAGCCAACCTCACAAAAAAGGGGACGTGACGGAGCGCCTCGACTCGTGCTTAGTCCCGCCCAATCCGCTCATGTCCTGGAACCAGTCCCCTCTTCGCGCTGACACGGACCACCCGGGCATCCGCCTGACGCGTCGCCTAGCCATTCAGGCAGGAGCTATCGGCTTGCTGGGGCTCGGCTCCAGTCACCTCTCCGCCCTACAAGCACTGGCCGCGTCCACCGGCCAGGCGACCGCCGCCCGGGCGAAGTCAGTCATCTACATCTTCCTCTCCGGCGGCCTTGCCCAGCAGGAAAGCTTCGACATGAAACCCGAAGCGCCCGAAGACATTCGGGGCGAGTTTCGGCCGATCCCTACAGAAACCCCGGGCCTTCACATCTGCGAACACCTTCCACAGCTGGCGCGTTGTTCCTCGAAATGGGCCCTTGTCCGTTCGCTCACGCACCCCTCCAACGACCATTCCGCAGCCCATCACATCATGCTGACGGGTCGCTCGGATCTGCCGGAGGGCTTCGATGCCACCAAACCCAAAGGCTCCGACTGGCCCAGCATCGCCGCACTCGCCGGGACGCTGGTCCCATCACGGAATAATCTCCCGCCGGCCATTGTCCTCCCCGACAAGATCGTCCACAACTCCGGCAGAACAATCCCGGGCCAGTTCGCAGGACTTCTGGGAGCACAACGCGACCCGTGGTTTTTGGAAATGTCTCCCTACCACCCACAGCATTACGGGGCATTTCCGGAATTCCTCTTCCATCACGCACGGGGTCGGATCACCGACGAGAGCCTTCGCTTTCAATCACCCCAACTGTCACTGCCCCAAGGACTGACGATCGAACGACTCCTTGATCGAGTGGGGCTGCGCAAGGAGATCGAAAAGCAGTCTACCTCCCTCACCCTGGCGATCGAGGACCAGCCGTTCGACCGCTACCGCGAAGCCGCGGTGTCGCTGCTCTCCAACCCCAGAATCCATGATGCCTTTGATCTGGGGCGCGCCAACCCGCGCCAACTCGACCGGTACGGCCGCAACAGTTTCGGCTGGTCCCTTCTCATGGCCCGTCAGCTGGTCGCCAGCGGCGTCCGTCTGGTTCAGGTCAATCTCGGCAACGACGAAACCTGGGATACCCATGAAGGCGCCTTCCCAAACCTCAGGGACAACCTGCTGCCCCCCCTCGACCGGGCGTTGAGCGCACTGATCGAAGACATGGACGCCAGCGGGCAGTTGAGTGAAACCCTGGTCGTCATGGGCAGCGAGTTCGGCCGGACCCCGAAGATCTCGACCCTGCCAGGTTCCTCCCTCCCCGGCCGTGATCATTGGGGCGCTTGTCAGTCCATCCTGCTCGCCGGAGGAGGAGTGAAAGGCGGAAACGTGGTCGGCTCCAGCGACGAAATCGGGGCCTATCCGGCCAGCGCACCCCAGCGTCCGGAAAACCTGGCCGCCACGATCTACGAGGCGTTGGGGCTTCCCCGTTCCATAACCTGGAACGACGTCACCGGCCGGCCCCAGCATCTCTTTGAGGCTGAACCCATCCAAGGCCTCACTTAGGCCAGCACGGCCCGGATCACATCCCCTTCCACGTTCGTCAGCCGGCGTTGCACTCCGTTGTGTTCGTAGGTCAGTCGTTCGTGGTCCAGCCCCAGGAGGTGAAGGATCGTCGCATTGAAATCGTAGAGCGGATGGATGTTCTCGACAGCCTTCTGCCCCAAGTCATCGGTGGCTCCATGGCTGACCCCCGGCTTCACGCCCGCCCCCGTCAGCCAGCAGGTGAAGCCATCCGGGTTGTGGTCGCGTCCTTGCGCACCCTTTTGGAAGAACGGCATGCGACCAAACTCGGTGCACCAGACGACCAGCGTGTCTTCCAACATCCCCCGCTGCCGCAAGTCGCGGATCAGCGCGGCCGCCGGTTGATCCAGGATCGCCCCATGCTTGTCGTACTGTTCTCGGAGCTTGCTGTGACCGTCCCAGTTGAGTTCGCCCCCGCTGGCGTACGCGCCGTTGAACAACTGCACGAACCGCACCCCGCGCTCGATCAGTCGCCTCGCCAGAATGCAATTCCTCGCAAACGCCGCCTTCGTCGGGTTGGCGGTGTCGTCGGCCCCATACAGTCTCAGGATATGTGCCGGTTCCGTGCCCAGGTCGTTGATTTCCGGCACGCTGAGTTGCATGCGCGCGGCGAGTTCGTAGCTGGCAATCCGTGCCGCGAGCTTGCCATCGCCCGGATGCCGCTCCAGATGCCGCGCGTTCATCCGCTGCAACAGTTCCCGCGCCGCCGCGTCACCCGCGGGCGTGACGCCCGGAGGCGGCACCAGATGGCGCACCGGTTCCTTCGCGCTCATGGGCGTGCCCTGAAAAACCGCTGGCAGAAAGCCCGGCCCCCAGTTGTTCGAGCCGGCCTGCGGCACGCCCCGGGGATCCGGGATCGCCACAAACGCCGGAAGGTCCTGGTTTTCACTGCCCAACGCGTAGCTGACCCACGACCCGATGCTCGGAAAGCCATCCAACAGGGACCCGGTTGAAATGAAATTTTCCGCCGGCCCATGCGTGTTGCTCTTGCTGGTGAGCGAATGGATGAAGGCGATGTCGTCAGTCAATTCCGCAAGATGCGGGATCAGGTCGGACACCCACTTACCGGTCCTCCCGTGCTGTCGAAATGCGTACTGGGGCCGGGCCAATTCCCCCGCCGGGCCTTGAAAGGTGACCGCCGGCCCACCCGGCAACGGTTTGCCATCCAAAGGAATCAGGGCCGGCTTATAGTCCCAGGTCTCCAACTGGCTCACCGCTCCGGCGCAAAAGATCATCACCACGTTCTTCGCCCGCGCCACGCCATGCGGCAGTCGCGGCGCAAACGGCCGCGAGGGATCGATCCCAACAGCATCCCCCGCCAGCAACCGATCGCGCCCCAGCAGGCTCGCCAGGGCGATCGATCCCAAGGCGGTCGTGCTTTTGGACAGAAACCTCCGACGATCCAGAAACTGACGCCCCGTGGCGGAGATGCTTTCAGCGCGTGGGTTCATGGCAGGAAAAGAAACTCGTTGCTGTTGAACAGTGCCCGGCACAGCGCTGGAAGGCCGTGATTCCGAACCACCGGCTCCGCATCCCCAAGCTCGCCTGCGACCGGCTCCCGACCCAACGCCATCCGATAGGCGACTTTCACCTGCTCGCCAACATCCCCTCCGCTCCCGGCCCGCACACGCGCGGCGAACGCCTCCGCCTCATCCAGAGTGAACCGGCTGTTGAACAGGTTCAGCGCCTGGATCGGCGTGGTCGACTCCCGACGCCGCGCCGTGCTTTGACCGGCGTCCGGACAATCGAAGGCTCCAAAAACGGCCTCACGCTCCCGCCGAACCTTATGCGCGTACACCATGCGCCGGCGGCCTTCTTCCCCGAACGATTCCACCGGCTTGAAGCCCGAGAGACCTCCCCGTTGATCGAACAAGTCGAAGCCACGCCCGTACATCGTCAGGTTCAGCCTCCCGCTGACGGCCAATAGCGAGTCCCGAATCGTCTCCGCCTCGAGTCGTCGCGAAGGAAACCGCCACAGCCAGCGCGCGTCCGCATCCCTGGCCTGAGCAACCGGTTCGATCCGGTTCGACTGCCGATACGTCGCCGACAGCGTGATCCATCGATGCATTTGTTTCACTGACCAGCCGGCCCCCATGAATTCCGACGCCAGCCAGTCCAGAAGCTCGGGGTGGGATGGCTTCGCTCCATTCCGCCCAAAATCACTCGGCGTTTCCACCAGCCCCACCCCGAAATGCCCCTGCCAGATCCGGTTGACCATCACCCGAGCCGTCAGCGGGTTCCTGGGACTTGCGATCCAATCCGCCAGGGCCCGTCGCCGATCCTGTTCCGCGGTGTCCTTCGGCAATTCCAGTCGCTCCAGGCAACTCGGGACCGCCGGCACCACCTCGTCGCGGGGTTGTTCCGGATCTCCGCGACTCAGCACGCGAATCACATCGGGCTTACGGAACAGTCCCGCGAACGCCTTCTGACCCTGTCCAACCACCCGCAGGCGTGCCTCGATCTGTTTTCGTTCTTCCTGAAGCTGGGTCCGTGACGCCACTTCATCGGCACTCAAACCCTGGTTCGCCAAGGTCTCGGATTTCGTTCCCTCAGCACCAGGTTTCGCCCGATCCGACGCGTCTGCGACCAACTTCCATTCGCCGGACGCCGCGGCGACTTCGATCTGATAATCGGTGGCCAGTCGGTCCGAGAACTGACCCTCCCGGTCACGACCCCAGACCACCCGATCCACCGTGTGTTCCTCGGGAAACTCCAAGATCACCCATCCCCTCCCCGCTTCGTTCGACATCCAGCTGCGTGAATTGCCGTAACGACCGTCGTGAACGAAGCGCAGTTCGTGGCGATCGGCCACCACCGTATCTCCGGACGAAGTCACCATCGTGCCCGCGCTGGCCAGCGCCACATTGGTTCCCCGGATGTCGAAGACCTCGCATTCATCCAGGCACGGCTCGAGGTTGTTGGTCTGGCGGATGGTGAATCGGACACGCTTCGTGCGCACCGGCTGAAAGCGGTCAACGTTGAGCTTGGCCTGCACGCTTGCCCGCTCGCCTCCCGCCCCGGCCAGGGGGGCAAAACGGGTGATCCGCCCCTGAATCTCCGCCAAACGCGTCTTCAACGATTGCTCCTCCTTGCGAAGGGCCTCCGCCTCCGGGGTGCGCAGGTCCCGGTCCTCATACTCAACCCCCGCGACAAACGACTGCATCGCGAAATACTCGCGCTGTGAGATGGGATCGAATTTGTGGTCGTGGCAGCGGGCACAGCCCACGCTCAAGCCGAGAAACGTCTGCCCGATGTTCACCACGATTTCATCCAGGGCGTCCTGCCGTGCCAGGCGCTTGGAGGGTTCATCCGCCCCGATCTGCCCCGGAAGAAGCACCGACGCCGTGATCAGAAACCCGGTCGCCGCATCCTCGCCCAACGCGTCCCCCACGATCTGCTCCTGAACGAAACGATCATACGGGGTGTCGCGGTTGAACGCCCGAATCACGTAGTCCCGATACGGCCAAGCATGGGGCCGCTCCGTGTTCACCTCGAAACCATGGGTGTCCGCAAACCGCACCACATCCAACCAATGTTGTCCCCAGCGCTCCCCATAGCGCGGCGATGCCAGCAGCGTCTCCACCACCCGCTCGTAGGCATCCAACCGCTGGTCCGCCAGGAACTCCGCAACCGCCTCCATCGACGGCGGCAACCCGGTGAGGTCGAAGGAAACCCGGCGCAACCAGGTGAGCCGGTCCGCTTCCGGCGCCGGCCGAAGACCTTCCCGCTCCAATTGCTCCAACACGAACCGATCGATCGGCCCGCGCGACCAGGCCGCGTCCGTCGTTGAGGAAGGCTCAGGCCGGGTCACCGGCTGGAACGCCCAATGGTCCTGTCGGTTCCCCAACCGCACTTCCTTCACGGACTCCACCGCACCCGGCACGGACCCGGTCGGCAGAAGCCACCCCGCCAGCATCAGCGATAGGAGTGGCACGGTCGCGGGCTTCATCGCGGTGAAGGTAGACCAAACACATGGCGGCTGGGAATTCCTTCCATGGAGGACCCCCTGTGCGTTCCGCCCCTTGACTCCGGAACCCGGATCCCCACGCTGCCGGCCGTGTTACGGTCTACGTCGTTTCTCGCCCGCCGACCCGTCCTCGGGGTTTTTACCGCCTGTCTCCTCAGCCTGGGCGCCGTCGCCGCCGAAGACGTCTTGCGCGAACTCCGGGAAAAGGCAGCCAACAAGGACCCCCAGGCGGTGTCTGAGCTGGGCAAACGGTACTTCACCGGCGACGGCATCGATCGCGACTTTGTTGAGGCGGCGCGGTGGTTCCGGTTGGCGGCGGAAAACGGGGATGTCGAAGCCCAGGTGAATCTGGCGACGATGCTGACCGAGGGCCGGGGGGTGCCGCGCGATTATGCCGAGGCGATGAAGCTGTTTCGGGCAGCCGCCGACTCCGGGGACCCGTTGGCCCAGGTCGGCGTCGGCATTCTCTATGGCCAGGGACTCGGTGTTCCCAAGAATCTGACGGAGGCTGCACGCTGGTTTCTGTATGCGGCAGAAAACGGGGATGGCCGGGCTCAGGCCAACCTTGGCGTGATGCTGATCGAAGGGACCGGAGTGCCGCAGAACATTCCCGAAGGCATTCGCTGGCTAACCCAGGCCGCCGAGCGCGGCAACGGCGAAGCCCAGGTGAATCTTGCCGTCGCCCATCTCAACGGAAACGGCGTTCCCAAGAATCCCGCGGAGGGCGTACGCCTCCTGACGGCTGCGGCCCAGCAGACCAACGTGGTCGCCCTTCGTCATCTCGGTGTTCTGTATTCCAGCGGTGGCGGGGTGCAAAAGGACGTCACCAAAGCCCGGGGCTACTTCGAACGCGCCGCGGAACGCCTGGATGCCGAAGCCTGTTATGGCCTCGGGGTGATGTGCCGGGACGGAGTGGGCGGCCCAACCAATCTCACGCGCTCCGTGCAACTCTTCCGAACCGCCGCGGACGCCGGGCTTCCGGCTGCCCAATACAACCTGGCGTCGCAGTACGGACGCGGCCAGGGCGTGCCGCAGGACTTTGTCCAGGCGCACCGATGGATGCTGAAAGCGGCTCAGAACGGCTACCCCCAAGGCCAAGCCAGTCTGGGACTCATGTACCACCAGGGTGTCGGCGTGCCACGCAACGATCGCGAGGCTTACAAGTGGCTCCGAATCGCTTCCAAGGCAGACCCCAAGACCGCCGGGCCGCTGCTCACCAAAGTCGGTGCTTCCCTGACGGAGGAACAAATCCGGGAAGCCGAGGCCGCGGCCACGGCCTTCAAGGTCACCGAGCCGGACACGGCGAAGCCCTGAAAAAGGAACGGCCGACCCTTTCGGGCCGGCCGTCTTGCTCGAATCGTTGACCAGGCCCTTTCAGCGGCGCACCTGGAAAAACTTCGCCGCCGCGGAGGCAGGTTCGGAGTACGAACCGTCCGAATCCCCGGTGCTGCTCCAAGGACCGTTGGGCGAAGGCGCGGACTCGAGCGTCCCGCCATTCGACCAGGTCAACGTTACGTTGCCTCCCGCGAGGGTCGGCGCCGCGAGGCGGGGCGGCACGGTTTCCGCCGGCAACGGGTAGATCTCGATGAAGCAGATCTTGTTGTTGGACGCTCCCGGTCCGTTTCCGACGGACAGCCGGCCATCGGACACATTGACCACCGTCTGGCCCTCAAAGAAGCGGACGGCGTCGCTGGCCGTGCCAGCCACGACGGTCACTCCCTCGGCCTGGACGTTGAAGACGCTGTCGAAGTTGGCGGCCTCGCCGGCGACCGCGAACACGTTGTACCGGCCGTTGGCCACTTCAATCTCCCACAAGCTGCCCGCCGGCTGCGGCTTTTGCATGTGGTTGAAGGTGTCATAGCGTTCATCGGGGGAACGTGCGTCGTTCCGGTCGCGGGCATTGGCCACGTTGTCGACGTCCCAGCCGTACTTGTAGTTGTTGCCACGGTCGTCGAACACATCGCCGTAATCGGCCAGGTAACCCTCGGGAACTTCAGCACTGGAGGCCTGGAAGTTCACGCTGATGGGCGTGCCCACCTGGAAGCTGACCTTGCTGGATTCCTTGGACAGTCCGCGCACATCGGTGGCCGTGGCGGAGACGTTGTAGCGACCCGCCTGAACGCCATTCCAAGTGAATTGGTAGGGCGCCGAGGTCGATTCACCCACCTTGTTGGTGCCGGCGAAGAACTCCACCTTGGCAATCTGGCTGCCCAGCACGCTCGCGTCCGCGCGCAGCACCACGTTGGTCGGACTGCTGGGATAGCGGGCGCCCTGAGTCGGCTGAGTGACCGCGACCGTCGGGACGTTGATGACGACGGAACGGCCCACAAACGCCTTGAGCGCGCCAGCGGCCGGGTCGTTGACCAGGGTTCGAACCCAGGTTTCCCGATTCACCGAATAGAACTCCACACGCGCACCGCCATTCCCCTCGTACCAAATCAGACGGATGGGATAGACGCCCGCAGTCTCCACCTTGAAGTCGAACTCCGTGGCGCCTGCCGGCAAACCGTCCCCTCGCCCGCCCACAAAGGCACCCAGAACCTGGGTCGCCTCACCAAAGGTCGGTCCGGTCGAAACCTGGAAGCCGTCATCACTCCGAACCCCGAGGCGATGAATGCCCGCGGTGAACTCAATGTACGCGGTGACCTCCATGGCCATGTTGTTCGGATCCGGGCTGACACCCAGGTCCACATGGGGGAATCCCGCGTCGTCCGGGAAATAACCCGCCGACGCGGCCAGCTGATCGAAATTGATGACCGCCGAGGTGGCCCGTCCGTCGCCGGAAGGTCCGGCGGCTTCGTTGATGTAGGGCTCGGTGGTGTCGGGATCGATCAGTTGATCGGCCAACTGCGAATCCGCGCGCGCCGTCGTGTTCGCCAGCGTGAACGCCGTCCCAGACGCGTTAAAATCCGGCGCCTTGCGCATCTTCAGTTGGAAGCCCGGGGTCTGTCCGGACCCGGGAGCCGAACCGAAATTCGCCGGGATCACCCCCAGAGTGCCGACGGTGGAGAAGCTCCAAGCCGCGGACACCGGTGCGGCAGTCCCGTTGCCAAAGGCAACCCCAACCGCGTAGTCCCGACCCAGGCTCAAGTCGCCGGGCGGATCGTACGTGACCAGAACTCCCGCCGGAGTGGGGGTCACGGTGGCCGCGGCCGTGACGTCGGCACCATCGAAGGTCAGCGCCACACCGCTCGGCGCCGCCGACGACGAACCAGTGGCCAGATGCACCCGAACGACAGCATCGGGTTGAACATCGGCAGCGCCCGGAACTGGAGCCGCCGAACTCACATAGCCCGGGCTGGATTCCGCACCGGCGGGGATCGCCAGGAGATAGTTGAAGCCAAGGTTCACATGGGCCGCGAGCGCGGTCAGACGAAGCGTTTCATTGCCGGACAACCGCACGGTCACCGGCCGACCCGCAGCATCCGTCAGTGCGCCGTACCCGAACGATGCTCTCGATGGCGCGAGGAAAAACGTTCCCGCAGGGGTGGCCACGCCTCCGGATACCCGGTCCAACCGCACCGCCTGCGACGCCGTGGTCGAGGCTCGTAAATAGAGTTGGTAAGCACCCGCCGTGTAGGCCCGGGTGTACTGCAACCAGTCACCGGCCTGGAGGGCGTTGACCTGATAATCCGTGGCCGCTCCACCGGCATAGGCCGGACGGGACGCGTCGTTCGCCGTCGCCACCGTCACGAAATCCCCGGTCCGATAGTTGGCGGTCGCCGCTGTTCGGTTGTTGTTGTGATAGTCGGTGCCCTTCACGCCGCTCAACCCGGCGTAGGCGCCCGGAGCCGTGCTCGTTTCAAAGCTACCCCCGCTGTGGTTGTAGTCTTCGGCCTCCACCGCCAGCGCGGTGGAAGGGAAGGTGTCGAACACGATGTCGTTGGTGGCCCCGCGCCCCGCCTGGTCGACGGCGATCAACCGCGCCCGATACAGGGTGTTGGCCGCCAGTCCGCTGAAGGTGGCGGTCCGCGTCAGGTTGTCCCCGGTCACGGTGAACGCGGTGGTCACTTCCACATCGTTGAGAACGAGTTTCACGTTGGCCGCAGGAAGGCTGTTGGGGGCGACCGTGCGCGCGGCGAAGCTCAGGCCCGACCCTGCCGAGTGGAACAGGGTGTTGTCCGCGGGTGTCACGTTGGTGATTTCAGGAGGGTTGTTCACCGAACCTGGAACCCGCGTCACCACGACACCGTACATGTTCCGCCCCGGGTTTTCCGGCGTGCGCAGCGTGAAGGTGCCCGCCGGAACCCGGCGGTGGTACACCGACGACCACTGATTCAAGCCCAGGCCCGGACCGACACCATCGCCCGCTTCGTCGACACCGACTTCATCCGGAGCTTCAGGATCAGCATTCCGGTTCAAACCATTCTTCACCGGCTGCCAGCCGTCCTCCGTCACCCAGAGCATCGTGGAATCGATGTTGGGAGGCGTCGAATTCACACCGTCCGGATGGCGGTTGTCGATGAGCAGGTACACGTCGGCTTCATCCGACACCGTCACCACGACCTGGTAAGGCGAATTGTCGCGGTCGTCGTTGGGGAACATCAGGTACTCACCGCCCGCCAGATAGGTCGGGATCGGCAACTCCTCGCCCGCACCGTTCCATTCGTGATTCCGGTCGTTGAAGCAGGGGACGTCCTCACCGAACGGCGGGACCGCGAACCCCGCGCCTTCGTTGGGGTGGTCGAAGGTCTGGCCGGTGAACTTGGGCGGCAACTCCGCGGCGTCCGCGCCTTCGGTCACCACCGCATTTGTGATCAAAGGAAGCCCGAATACCGGGGTCACGCCTCCGACCATGGACAAACTCGCCAATACAATGGCTGCATGGATGTTCGTTGAAACACTCATAGGGGACGGTTCGAACAATGGTCCTTCGTCCTCCTATGGCAAGGCCTTTGAAGGATCTTGCCGGGAGTTGTCCGATACTCCTTCCTGCGTGGCGTCGTTGTGACTTGGCGAGAGCTTGATCGGAATCGGCCGGCTAGCCCGTGTATTTCATGCGCCTTCGTCGCGAGACGCAGCGAGAGCCCGACGGGCTAGGGCGCCTGAACCCTGGCCCGAAGAAACAAGGGACGTTCATGCTCGGGCAACCGCAGGGAACGATCGCGCGACTCGGCGGGAACGGAGGGATACTCCAGCTCGTCGCCATTCCATGGAATCCATTCACCCGCTCCCAGTTCCCGGGTGGCTTCCAGCGCGACTTGCACGCCCGCCGGATGACGGAAGCGCAAGGTCGCCTCCGTACCCGTGGAACCTCGCTGCACTTGAAGAAGCCATGGGTCCCCGGATTGAACCGGATCCGTGCCAGTCAGGAATTCGAAGTAGTCCGAGGCACCATCGCCATCGGCGTCCCGCTGGCGGTCGGCCGCGTTAGCCACCGCCGGTTCAAAACGAGCGGCCAGCCAGTTCGTGAAATTCGTGCGCGCACCCGTGCTGATCACCCATCGCTCCAGCAGCGCCACTCCCTCGGCGTCCACCACCCCCGATGATATCGGCGGCATCCGATCCGTACCCGTTGAGAGCAGTCGATGCAGGAGCACGGACCGGCTGGGATCGCCCGGGACGACCACCCGGGCGTCCGGGCTTTCACCCGAATCATTCAGCGGCCCGGACAGAATCCCCGCCGCATCGGTGGGAGTTTCCAGTCGGGCATCGAAGAATCCGCCACCCACGGTTCCACCGGGCCGATGGCACGGCGCGCAGTTCACGGCAAGATAGGAACGCGCCCGCGCCTCCAGACTCGCCCGTTCATCGTCCAATGCAGGATGTCGACGATACGCCTGGGGATGCTCCGGTGGATTGTGGAAATACCCTGCCGCAGTCAGCTGTTGAATCAGATCCTGGGAGGCCCCGTTCGTTGAGGTGCCCCAACGCGCCAGCTGCGCGGTATCAAACGAGAGAGTTCCGCCAGAAGCGGCATTGTGGCAGGCGAGGCATTCCGCCCGACTTGGAAAGCGCCAATCGATCGTCCTTGCCGCAGCCCCTTCACTCACCGTGTACGTCCCGAATTCGCCCTCGTCACGAACCAGAACGGCGTTGGTCGCTGAGGTCCATCGATAGGTGATGCCGTAGACACCCGCGGCATTGCGCACCAGAAACCGCGTTTCCAGCCGAATCCGTTGATCCGACGCGGATGGTCCCAGCGGCAGTTCAAAGTGTTTCACCCAGACCGACCCGGTCGGCGACAGCCAGGGCCCTGTCGCAGCAAACGTCAGCCGGTTGGTGCCTGGAACATGAAACCATCGACGCTTCTCCGCGCCATCCGACCAAAATGGCAGATTCACGTCGTACGGCACGACCCCAGCCACCGGGGTGAGCGTGTCGAGCCGTGAAAATGCCCCCGTGTCGGCCAGGGTCGCCGGCAGGGGCTGCCCTCCAGCGCTCCCTGGAACCAACCGCAGCACCCGCCCGCCATCCAGATCGGCGATCAGGATATCGCCGTCCCGGGGATCGGGGCCAAAGGCGCTGATTCCCCCTTCGCCCAGCAGACGCTCCACCCGCGGGGCGCCGGCCTGCTGGCGCTGGAGACTCCAA
>CAUJJW010000112.1 GCA_963205105.1 Verrucomicrobiota bacterium
AACCGGCCGTTCCCACCACCGAAATCTCCGCGACTCATCCCATCGACGCCTTCATCGACGACCGATTGCAGCGTGAAGGCATCACAGCAACCCCGGAAGCTCCAGCCACCACGTTGGTTCGCCGCGTCGCACTCGATCTCACGGGTTTGCCACCAACCCCGTCCGAAATTGACGCCTTCCTCGCCGACACCCTGCCCGGCGCGTGGGAACGCCTGGTCGACCGACTGCTGGCCTCACCCCGCTACGGCGAGCGCATGGCGTGGGAATGGCTCGAGGCTTCTCGCTACGCCGACTCCAACGGTTACCAGGGTGATGCCGATCGCACCATGTGGCCCTGGCGCGATTGGGTAGTGGACGCCCTGAACCGCAACCTGCCCTTCAACACCTTCAGCATCTGGCAACTCGCCGGCGACCTCCTCCCCAATGCCACTTTCGAGCAACGCCTGGCCACCGGCTTCGTTCGCAATCACATGATCAACGGCGAGGGCGGCCGGATTCCCGAGGAAAACCGGATCGACTACCTCTTCGACCAAACCGAAACGGTCGGAACCATCTGGCTCGGAGCCACCCTCAATTGCACCCGCTGCCACAACCATAAGTTCGATCCGATCACCCAACGCGATTACTTCGGCCTGCTCGCCTACTTCAATCGCACCGCCGTCGACGGCAGCGGCGGGGATCCCCAATCCCGCCCCAACCTGGAAGCACCCAGCCCGGAACAGGCCGCCCGACGCGTCGTCGCTGAAGCCCAACTGGAGCGCGCCATCGCGGCAACCGTTGCGTTCGAAGCCCAAAAGTTCTCCCGCGAATCCGGCAAGCCCCCCGGCGATTCCTCCGCCGCACGCGACCTGCCGAAGGAGATCCTCGACCTGCTCCAGTCCAACCCACAAAACCGCGACGCCGGTCGACTGGACAAGCTCGCCGCGCACTGGAAGTCCTCCGACCCCGCCTATGCCCAAATCCTGGGCACCCACCGTCAGGCCATCGCCGAACGGGACTCCATTCTCCGGTCCATCCCGCGGGTGATGGTCATGGAGGATGTCGCCCAACCCCGTGACACCTTCGTGCTGGGCCGTGGCCTCTACACCCAACCCGGCGCCCAAGTCACCGCCGCCCTTCCCCCTGCCCTGTCCGACGTTCCCATGCCGCCCGGTGCGCCCGACAACCGGCTCGCCCTCGCGCAATGGTTGTTCACCCGTGAGCACCCACTGACCGCTCGCGTCACCGTCAACCGCTACTGGCAAACCTTCTTCGGCACCGGCCTGGTGAAAACGAGCGAAGACTTCGGGGTCCAGGGGGAAAAGCCCTCACACCCGGAACTCCTGGATTGGCTCGCCACCGAGTTCATGGACTCGGGCTGGAACACCAAACACCTCCACCGCCTCATCCTCACCAGCCGGACTTATCGCAGGTCCTCCCAAGTCGACCCGGCCCAGCGCGACCGCGACCCCGATAACCGCCTGCTTGCCCGCGGTCCGCGGTTCCGCATGCCCTCCTGGATGATCCGGGATGCGGCCCTCGCGGCCTCTGGACTGCTGAACGAAACTCGCGGCGGACCCCCGGTGAAACCCTATCAGCCGGCCGGAGTCTGGGAGGAGGCCACCTTCGGCAACAAACGCTACACCCGCGATACTGGCGATTCCTTGTACCGACGCAGCCTGTACGTCTTCTGGCGCCGGATCGTGGGCCCAACCCTCTTCTTCGACGTCGCCAATCGCCAAACCTGCACGGTGCGCACGCCTCGCACCAACGTTCCCCTGCACGCACTTCTCACCCTCAACGACGACACCTACGTGGAAGCCGCCCGGGCACTCGCCCAACGCGTGCTCACCGAGGCTACCGCCCTCAGCCGTCCACGCCTTCAATACGCATCCCGACTGGTCCTGGGACGCCCCCTCACCGATTCCGAGATTCGCATCCTGTTGAACGGACTGGACCGTCATCGAACTCACTTCCAAGCCGATCCCGACGCCGCCCGCCGATGGCTCGCGCATGGAGCATCCGCCCGGGACGAAAGTCTCGATCCCGGCGAACACGCCGCCTGGACCACCCTCTGCAGCACGCTTATGAACCTCGACGAGTCATTCTCGAGGGAGTGACCCGCAAAGCTCGCATCCCATGAATCCCATCGACGACCAGCGCCTCGCCATCACGCGTCGGGCCTTTTTCGGCAAGGCCGCCACCGGTGTCGGAGCCGCAGCCCTCGCGTCTCTCCTGCGTCAGGAAGGCCTCGCCGCGACGCCCGCGCCATCCCCTTCCCCGACCGATGCCTCGGTGCTGCCGGGTCTTCCCCACGTCGCGCCCCGTGCCAAACGTATCATCTACCTGTTCCAAAACGGCGCCCCTACCCACGTCGATCTGTTTGACTACAAACCGAAGCTCGCCCAACTCCATGGCCGCCCCGTCCCCGACGATTACATCGCCGGCAAACGTTTCAGCACCATGACCGGCAAGGCGGATGGCAAACTTCTGCTGGCACCAGTCGAACCCTTCCGACAGCACGGTCAGAGCGGGGCCTGGGTCAGCGATTTTCTCCCGTACACCGCCCAGATCGCCGACGACCTCTGCTTCGTCAAAAGCCTTCACACCGACGCCATCAATCATGCGCCCGCGATTTCCCTGCTGCTCAGCGGCGCTCAAATCCCGGGCCGCCCCACTCTGGGTGCCTGGCTGACGTACGGTCTGGGATCCATCACCCAGGAGCTTCCGGCCTTTGTCGTCCTGACCTCGGTCAGCAAAGGGACCAGCTGCGGCCAGATTTTCTACGATTTCTACTGGGGCTCCGGCTTCCTTCCCTCGCGCTATCAGGGTGTGAAGTTCCGCGGCAGCAGCGAACCCGTCCTTTACCTGTCGGACCCTGACGGCCTCGACCGCCCCACGCGTCGGGCCATGCTCGACGACATCGCCGCCTTGAATGATCTCAAGTTCCGAACGCACGGAGACCCTGAGATCACCACCCGGATGGCCCAGTAC
>CAUJJW010000113.1 GCA_963205105.1 Verrucomicrobiota bacterium
AGGGTGCGCGCGGTGAAGCCATGTGCAGCCGGGGGTGAAAGTCCCCCCAGGTCCGGTGGACAGTCCGCCGGAATCTGAAGCGAAAGCAACAGATGGAAAGACCTAACCAGTCGCCCAAGCCCGAGGGTTGCTTGGCAGGAGGAGAAACGGGAGAGAAGCCGGTCGTGGACCTGCTGTTCTACCGGAACGAACGACTGTCGAGAAGCGTGCCCAGGGGTACACACGAGCCGCAGGCGGGACCCGCATCCTGCCAAAGCGATTCAGCCTCGAAAGGATCATACGCAAGCGGGGAAGGCGTCCTACTGCCCGAACCCAAAACCGACCCGTCCGCCCGAGGTGAGGGTGGGGAGGGCTTGCCGGGGTCTCAGAGCGTGGCGCGTGAGGAAGGCAGCACATGGAACCGAGGAGGCCCGGAGAGTGCCTGCCGCACTAACTGCGAGGGCCAAGCAGGAAAGGCGGCGCAACGACAAGGAGCGCCGTCTGACCCTTCGGGAGTCGGATTGGCCCATAGTATTCGGCCGCAAGGCGAAAGCCCGGAAGCTGAAGAAGGGGCCAACAGATCAACGCAGTCCGCAAAGGCAACCAGCGCCGTAAGAACGACGGAAACCGACTGGCAAACCTTCCTGCGGGCCATAGCCGAGAAGGCACACACGGAGCAACACCACCGGTTCGGCGACTTGTATCGGTGGCTCAACCCGGACGTTCTGCGGTTGTGTTTCCACCGATTGCGGAAGGACGCAGCCAGCGGCGTGGATGGAGTGACGTTCCAGGATTACGAAAAGAACCTGGAAGCCAACCTGTTCGACTTAGTCGACCGGCTCAAACGCAAGGCGTACCGAGCGAAACTGGTGCGACGGCAGTACATCCCCAAGGGGAATGGGAAAATGCGTCCCCTGGGCATCCCTTCACTGGAGGACAAGCTGGTGCAGATAGCGGTGACACAAATCCTGGTGGCGATCTACGAGGAGGATTTTCTGCCGATAAGCTACGGATACCGGCCAGGATTAGGAGCGCATGACGCGATTCGAGCGTTAACCGAGGAGTTGCAGTTTGGCGGATGCAACTTCGTGACCGAAGCGGACATCAAAGGGTTCTTCGAAAACATCCGATGGGACTGGCTGGAGAGAATGCTCAGCCAACGAATCGGAGATGGAGCCCTTCTCAGATTGATAGGCAAGTGGTTGCGGGCCGGCATCCTGGAAGAGGACGGAGAGGTGATCCATCCGCAGACGGGAACACCGCAAGGGGGAATCATCTCCCCCGTGCTGGCAAACATCTACCTGCACGACGTGCTGGACCTGTGGTTTGAGCGAGAAATCCAACCGCAGCAACGAGGTCACAGCCGAATGATCCGATACGCGGACGACTTCGTGGTGTGCTTCGAATACCGGCATGAAGCCGAGGCCTTTGAAAAGGCACTCAAAACACGGTTGGCCAAATTCGGGCTGGAAGTGGCGGTGGACAAGACCAAGACGCTGCGCTTTGGCCGGAACGGAGGCCCGCACAATGGGCGGTTCGACTTTCTGGGGTTCGAGTTCTACTGGGAAATGGACCGGAAAGGACAACCTCGGGTGAAACGACGCACGGCCACCAAGAAATGGCAGGCCGGAATGCAACGGATGCGAGACTGGATACGAGAGCACCGTCATCAAAAGCTGAGCCAGATGCTCAAGACGCTCAAAGCGAAGCTGAGAGGGACGTGGAATTACTACGGGTTGATCGGGAATTATCGCCGGATGAAAATCTTCTACGAAGAAACCGTCCGGACGCTGCACAAGTGGCTCAACCGGCGCAGCCAACGCCGGAGTTACGACTGGGGGAGCCTGAACCGGCTGATCGCCAGATATGAGATACCGCGCCCGCGGATCGTGGAAAAGACGGGCCAGAAGATGCCTTGCCCGCAGGAAATGAGCTTCTGCCAACGGGTGACGCAACTGGTGGGACCCAAGGGCAGAGCGCTGGCGAATGCGAGAGCGAGTTGATCTGAAGAGCCCGGTGCGGGAAAACCGCTCGCCGGGATCTGAGCGGGGGGCGCCGGGTAACCGGCGTCCCTACCGCGACAAGGTCACCTTGCGCCGGATCGTCATGTTGAGCGGGCAGCGGCGCGGTTTCATGGAAGGCGCAGGATGGGTTGGGCCACCCAGGGGAGCCTACGGGTGTGGAGGACGACGACGACGGAGGGCGTTTCGTACTGGGCTGCGACCGTGACACGTGTCTCAAGCCCTCGAACGCGCCGCATCGGGGGACCAGGGATCATTTCAACGTTGGCACACCCAGGGCTGTCATTCTGGATGGCTGGTTCTCCCGAAGCACCTGGTGTGGTGAAGCTCACGGGCGCGTCGTTGGGGAGGGCATCCCCGGTCCGCCCCGGACGAGGTGGGATGGGAGGCTGGGTTTGGGTGTGACCTCGGGATTTCCCGCGGTCGGCGGACGCTCGGAGTGCGGTTGAAAATGGGGGAGATGCCTTTGGACGACCGCCAGCAGGTCGGCCCAGCGCACGGGTTTGGCGACGTAGTCGTCCATGCCGGCGGCCAGGCATTCCTCGCGCACACCGAGGACCGTGCCGGCGGTCATGGCGACGATGGGGAGGCGGCGTCCAGAGCCTGTTTCCAATTGACGGATCTGTCGGGTGGCTTCCAGCCCATCGATGTCGGGCATCTGGCAGTCCATGAAGATGATGTCATAGGACTTGGACGAGAAGGCGTGGATGGCTTCGCGTCCGTCCTTCGCGAGGTCGGCATGGAGTCCCAGGCGTTGGAGATGGAGCAGGGCGACTTTCTGGTTCACTGGGTTGTCCTCGGCGACGAGGACTTTCAGGGGAGAAATGGCGCGGCTGGAAACCGGGGCTGTGGAAGGGTTCTGGGCCGGGGCTGGGGCTGGGACTGGGACCGCGGTTGGGCTGGAGCGAGCCCCGGCGGGCTGGGCTTCAAAGGGCTGCGCGTTGAGGATGGCGACGAGGCATTCGGCGAATTGCTGTTTGCGGAGGGGCTTGAAGAGGCACGCCCGGATGCCCGCTTCGCGCAGCTTGTTGCGGTCGGGGCGATCACCCTGGGAGGTGAGCAGGACCAGGAGGGGAGCGTGGTTCCCGGCGCTTCGATGGATTTCGGCGGCGAGCGTGACGCCGTCCTTGTCGGGCATCTGGAAGTCGAGCAGGACGAGCTGGAAGGGCCGGCCGGCCGCGATGGCGGCGGCAAGGATGTCCGGCACGTCGCAGGGGTTGCTGGTTTCTTCGACGGTTCCGGACCAGGCCTCCAAAAGGTGGCGGACGAGTTTGCGGTTGGTGGCGCAATCATCGACGACCAGGGAGCGGCAGCCCTGGAGATCGGGTGCGGCATGGGAAGGTGTGGGTGGCGGAACGACCTCCTGGCTGCGGGGGAAACTGAGTTGGAAGGTGAACGTTGAGCCCTGGCCCGGGGTGCTGGTGACACCGATGGTCCCGCCCATCAGTTCCACCAGGCGTTTGCAGATGGCGAGGCCCAGGCCGGTGCCGCCAAAGCGGCGGGTGATGGAGGAGTCCGCCTGGATGAAGGCGGTGAACAAGTGCGGAAGATCGGCCGGGGCAATGCCGATGCCGGTGTCGCGGATGGCGAACTCAACGTGCTGCCGATCGGCGCTGACGCCCACGTGCCGCACGAGGAGGGAAACTTCACCCTTGGAGGTGAACTTGATGCCGTTGCTCAGGAAATTGAGCAGCACCTGCCGAAGGCGGGCGGAGTCGCCCACGAACAGGCCGGCGCAATCCGGGTGAACTTCGGCGACCAGTTCGAGGCCCTTTTCGACCGCCTTGCTGGCGAAGAGCTGAACCGTCGAGTCGACCAGTTCCTCCAGGGAGAAGGTGGTGTGCTCCAGCACAAGGCGGTCGGCCTCGATCTTGGAGATGTCGAGCACGTCGTTGAGCAGGGAGAGGAGAGCCTCGCTGGATGCCGCGAGGGTTTCGGCAAGATCGCGCTGTTCCGCCGACAGGTTCGAGTCCAGGAGGAGCTGGCACATCCCCAGCACACCGTTCATCGGCGTCCGGATCTCGTGGCTCATGTTCGCGAGGAAGGCGCTCTTGGCGCGGGACGCCTGTTCCGCCAGGAACTTGGCCTGGCGGGCCTCCGCTTCGGCCTGTTCACGGACGGCAATTTCCTCACGCAACTCGGCGGTCCGGGCATCGACCAGAGATTCGAGCTGATCGAGCTGCATCCGGGCGGCACGGGCGAGGCGCCATTTTTCGGTGAGCGCGTGTGCGAGTTGAAGGACTTCGGTGGGATCGAACGGCTTCTTGAGGATGACAAAATTGTCGGATCGCCCGAGGCGGCCGATCATCTCCTCCCACGAATAGTCCGAGTACGCAGTGCAGAGAACGACCTGCAGTCCGCGGTCGGCTTTCCAGACCTTCTCGATGGTCTCAATCCCGTCGATGCCCGGAGGCATGCGGACATCGACGAAGGCCATGGCGTAGGGGCGGCCTTCATCCAGGGCTGCGCGTACGCGGTCGATCGCTTCCTCGCCTTGGTACGCAGAATCGAGATCAAACCGTGTCGGGGTATAGGCGGGATCCTTGGCGGTTTCGCCAAAGATCATCTCCTCCAGGTGGGTTACCGACTGTTCCAGCGCCGGCACGGCTGGGTTCAGAATCTTCTGAAAATCCTTATGAATAGCCGAGTTATCGTCGACGATGAGAATTCGGCGATTGTGGGGAATGTCGTTCGGCGCCGTGTTCACAAGGCTACGTGGCTGCGATAGGGGAGCTCATTCTTGAGGCCGGACTCACGGGACGTATTCGGCGTTGTGGACGGGCTTCCTCACGGGAACCCCGCCTTCTCTTGTATCGGCCCTCGAACGCTCGGCCTTAATCGCGGAAGTTCTACCCCTGGGTGGCGGTCGAATTCTCGGAGGTTCCCGAATGGGAGGACGTTAGGAAATGGGATCTCCTCCCCGGACTTTGCTGCTCAAGGGCGGAGAAGGATTGGGGGAAGGGGTGGGAAAGATTGATTCACCGAAATCCTCCCCCTTCAGCTGGAAGGTTGCCGGACAAGGTGGCGATCCCTGGGAAGAAAGGTGGGTCACATGGCATTCGCCGAAGGGGCGATCCAATGGATCGACGCGATGGGGATGCTCTTTCAGGGCGAAATAAAGACGGGGTGGGAACTTCCGAGGGCGTTGCCCTCGGCTGGGTTTGGCGAAGGCCGCTGGCCCTCGGAGACGGGATGCAGACCGCGACATCGCAAGTCATTGGAAATCCACGAAACGATTTCAGGGTTCATGGCAAAGCAGGTATCGAATCCGAGGCTGGCTTCCGCTACTTTTCGCGCCTGTAGACGTCTCATGCGCATTCTTTTTCTTGGCGGCACCGGCAACATTTCCGCGGCCTGCACCCGGTTGGCCCTGGATCTGGGACATTCCGTCCACCTGCTGAATCGAGGCCGACGCGCCGCCCTGTTTCCGGGAGCCGCCCAGATTTCCGCGGATCTCCAGGACGAAGCCTCGGTGACTTCGGCGTTGGGGGATCAAACCTGGGACGTGGTGGTGAATTTCATCGCCTTCACACCCGACGACATCGAACGGGACCTGCGGCTTTTCCAGGGACGCACCGCGCAGTATGTCTTTATCAGCTCCGCCAGCGCCTACCAGAGGCCCTCGAATTACTACCTGGTCACGGAATCGACCCCGTTGGTGAATCCGTTTTGGGATTACTCGCGCCAGAAGATCGCCTGTGAGGATCGTTTGATGCGGGCTCTTCGCGAGCATGGGTTTCCGGTGACCATCATCCGGCCGTCACTGACCTACGGGGAAACGATGATCCCCTTGTCGACCAACAACTGGCAGTGCCCTTGGACGGTGGTGGACCGGATGCGCCGCGGCGTGCCGGTGGTGATTCCGGGGGATGGCACTTCGCTGTGGACCATCACGCACAACACAGATTTCGCGAAAGGCCTGCTGGGTTTGCTTGGACATCGCCAGGCCATCGGCCACGCCTTCCACATCACCTCGGACGAGGTGCTGACTTGGAACCAGTGTTATCAGGCGGTGGCGGAGGCTGCGGGGGTGACATCGCCGGTTTTTCTGCACATCGCCACGGATTTTATCGCGGCCTGTCTGCCCGAGCACGCCGGCAGTCTCCTGGGCGACAAGACCACCTCGGCGGTGATGGACAATTCCAAGATCAAGCGGTTCGTCCCGGATTTCCTGGCCACGACCCGTTTCCGTGATGGGGTGGCGCGGTCGGTCGCTTGGTTTGAAGCGGACCCGTCGCGCCAAAGGATCGACCCGGCGTTCAACCAGAAATGGGACAAGCTGGTCGACGTGTATCAACGCGGGCTGGCGGCGGCGATCGAAGTGATGACCAATCCGGGGTGATCACGGAATCGGAGGGACAACCACGGACGCAACGGAACACACAGAAGCCGAAGAAGGGCGTCACGCAGGCGGGGCTGCCATGCCGGCTTCAGGTTCTATTCCACCATGAATCCGCCTCCCGCCAGCAAGCCGCTCGGGCAACGTGCGGTGGAGGTCGGCATGCTCTTCCTGCGGTTGGGCCTGACCGCATTCGGCGGTCCGGCGGCGCACATTGCGATGCTCGAGGATGAGGTGGTGCGCCGTCGTGCGTGGCTCACGGGTGAGGAATTTCTCGATCTGCTGGGGGCGACGAATCTGATTCCAGGTCCGAACTCCACCGAAATGGCGATCCACATCGGGTATCGTCACGCCGGTCGGGTGGGGTTGGTGGTGGGCGGGGTGGCGTTCATCCTGCCGGCCATGCTTTTGGTGATGGGTATCGCCTGGGCCTATGTGCGGTTTGGGAAATTGCCGCAGGTCGAGGGCCTGCTGTACGGGCTCAAACCGGTGATCGTCGCCATTGTGCTCCAGGCCTTGTGGAGTTTGGGCCGCAAGGCGGTGAAGGACCGGTTCTGTGCGGTCCTCGGGTGTGCTGCCCTTCTGCTGACCTTTGCCGGGGTAAATGAACTCGCCGTGTTGTTTGGCGTGGGAACCTTGGCGGCGCTGGGGCGGGGCATTCGAGCAACGCCCGCTCGTGGGACCGGGACCACCCGTCAGGGCCTGGCACCGTTGGTTTCGGCGGCGGCCATGACCACCGGCACCTCCGCGGTTGTGGCCGGGACCGCAGCCTTTGGCCTCTGGCCGCTGTTTCTCGTGTTTCTCAAGATCGGTTCGGTGCTGTTCGGGAGCGGCTACGTGCTGTTGGCGTTCTTGCGGGCGGACCTGGTGGAGCGCCGCGGTTGGCTGACGGAACTGCAACTCATGGACGCCATCGCCGTCGGGCAGTTCACGCCAGGCCCGATCTTCACTGCGGCAACCTTTGTGGGTTACCTGTTGGGCGGAACCCCCGGGGCGTTGGTGGCGACGGTCGGAATCTTCCTGCCTGCATTCTTCTTCGTGGCGATCAGCGGTCCGCTGGTGCCAAGGCTCAGAGCCTCCCCCACGGCGGGGGCTTTTCTGGACGGCGTGAATGTGGCGTCACTCGCGTTGATGGCCGTCGTGACCTGGCAGTTGGGACGTGTGGCGGTGGTGGACGTCCCGACGCTCGCCCTGGCGGCGGTAGGTGGCGTTCTACTGCTTCGTTACCGGGTCAACTCGGCGTGGCTGGTCCTCGGAGGAGGCATGGTGGGGTGGGTGATGGGGAGGGGGTGAAAACTCGCCCCTGGGTTTGGGTGGCGCGTGGTTCGATCCTTCCATGGACCGTGCGACACGCCCTCAGGGAATCTGGGAATCAGTCGGCGAGGGTGTCGACGGCCCGAATCCTTTGCAGTTCGCGGGCTTCGTATTGCCGGTGCATTTGGCGCAGTCCAAATGGGAGGATGGCCAAGCTTAGGATGCCGGTGAGAACCAGAGGGTACCAGACGGAGTAGGGCTGGCTTTGATAAAAGGCCGCTCCACCAGCGACCAGGCAGATGGAACCTGTGGCGATCAAGCCCCGCATGCCGGCCATCACCAGAGCGCGGGCGCGGCCCCGTCCTGCCAACCATCCGAACGTGCCACCCAGGATTCCGAGAGTGGCGCCGCCCAGGCCGCCGATGATGCCGCCTTCGCGGTTGCCCCACCAGGCGTTGGAACGTCCGGCGTCGCTCCAGGGCCAGGCATTCGGGTATTCGACGAGCGTCAGCGGGCCGACATGAACGGTGCCGGTACCTGGAAGCGTGAGGTTCACTTCGAGTTGTCTCAGGGTTCCAGTGGCTCCCGTGGAGTCCATGGGGAGTTCAAAGGCACGCCAGCCCGACGATCCGGAGATGCGGCCGAGGCGGCCGGATTGGGCGAGCGTTCGACTGAACGCGCGCTGACTGGGCAGGCCGGGCTGAGCGGGTTGGAAATGGCTCCACATCTCCAGGAAACCTTCGCCCTCAACATCGGCATAACTCACTTCACCCGTGACGGCGTAGCGGGGATGCGAAATGGCCGGCATCAAAATTGTCAACAAGTGGACAGTTGAGGAGTTGTCATTGGTTTTGAACCAGGACTGAACAGCGCGGCCGTCCAGCGTTTGGTGAATGACCCTGGAGTTGTTGGTGGACTGCTCGGCGGAGCGAGGAGTGGGTGTGAAGTCCTGGATGCGGCGTGGTGTGGTCGAGGGTCTCGCACCGGACGTCGGAAGCTGGCACAGACAACCGAGCGCCAAGGCGAGAGTCAGGTGGCGTAGCAGGTTCATGCGGGTCCCTTCTGCTGTTGGTAGGCGGTGAGAAGCTGCTGGAAGGTGGTGGCGTCGAACTTGCCCTCCGCGAACTGAACGCGGAGCAGACGTTCGTAGGGGTCTTCGCTGCGGTTCTCGTCGAGGATACGGAACTTTTGGATCAGCCGGTCGAGGCGAAGGCGAACGGTCGGATAGGAGACTCCATACGCAGCCGCCAGCTCCTTCAACGAACCGGACGCGAGGATAAAGCGCTTGATGAACGCCAGGTCCTCATCATCCAAACCGTCCAACGCGCGTTGACCTCGGGTGGCTTGCATAACAAAACGAAAGACAAATGCTCTTTTAGTATTAACAAAGCAAAACAAAAGGTTTGTTTTGTGAAACTCTTCGAAAGACATGACCACAACAGGGGGACAGACACCCTGTAGCAACAGGGGGACAGACACCCTGTAGCAGGGGGACGCATGCAACAGGGGGACAGACGTCTAGTGGGGATCATGCAACAAGGGGACAGACACCTGGTGGTGTTGGCGGGCGCTGACGTCTGGGAGGCGGGGGCGATACCGCAGGGTGGCGGCCGTGTTGCACAGGGGGACAGACACCCTGCAGGGGGCCTGGGCAGCTCGGGGATTCAAGTCGGCGGCACTTCCCGGTAGTGTCCTGACCCATGCCGAGCTTCGACATTGTTTCGCGGGTGGATTCGATGGAAATCGAGAACGCGGTGAATCAGGCCAAGAAGGAACTGGCCAACCGGTTCGACTTCAAGGGCAGTCCGGCGGAGATCGTTTTGGAAAAAAACGAAATCCGACTCACAGCCCAGGATGCGTTCAAGATCCGGGCCTTGGACGAAATCATGATCGGTAAACTGGCGAAGCGGAGCATCAGTCTGAAGAGCGTGGAGAAGAAGGACCCCGAGATATCGCCTCTGGGGCATGCCCGACAGGTGATCAAGATCAAGCAAGGGTTGGAATCGAACGTGGCCAAGGAGGTCAGCGCCTTCATCCGGGATCTGAAACTCAAGGTGACCGTGCAAATTCAAGGCGATGAGCTCCGGGTGACGGGAAAAAGCCGCGACGATCTGCAAAGCGCCATCACCGCGGTACGGGGACATGACTTTCCTGTGGCGTTGAGCTTTGTGAACTTCCGGGATTAGGGCGCGGTTTCGACGTGAGCCGCATCACGGGGTGGTGTACGGGCCTGGGCATGTCTGCCGAACCTACCGGCCCGACGATGGTCATCCGGGTTGCCGTCATGTCGGACACTCCGATGCTGACGAGGCTGATTGCTGCCTCCGCCCGTGGCTTGGCGTGCGCCGACTACACGCCGGAACAGGTCGAAGCCGCCTTGGGAACGGCATGGGGTGTCGATACCCAATTGATTCAAGACGGGACCTATTTTGTCGTCGAAGTCGGAGGAGAACCCGTGGCTTGCGGTGGCTGGAGCCGAAGGGGAACCCCGTTTGGGGGTGACCATTTCAGGGACCGTGATCCCGAACTCTTGGATCCGGCGCATGACGCCGCTCGAATTCGGGCATTCTTCGTGGCTCCGGAGTGGGCCAGGCGAGGGTTCGGACGCCGCTTATTGGAGCACTGTGAAACGGCCGCCCGAAATGCCGGATTCCTTGCCGTGGAATTGGTCGCGACCCTGCCGGGGCACCGGCTCTATCGTCACCATGGGTATGAGGGCGACGACCGGGCTCAGTACGAACTCCCGGGCGGGGTGCGCATTGATTTCATTCCCATGCGCAAGCGTCTGCAAAAGGATTGAATCGCTTTCCGACCTGACGGTGGTGGTCCAGAGTCCTTGTCCATGGCGTGGGTTTACCTTGTTGTCGCCGGGCTGCTCGAAATTGGTTGGGCTGTCGGGCTGAAGTACACCGACGGTTTCTCGCGATTCTGGCCCAGCGTGGCCACGGTCGCCGCAATGGTCGGGAGTTTCGTGTTGTTGGCTCAGGCGCTGAAGACGATTCCGGTCGGCACGGGCTACGCTGTGTGGACCGGGATAGGAGCGGCCGGCACCGCGGCGATCGGGATGCTCTGGCTGGGCGAAGCGAGATCCGCACTTCGGTTACTCTGCCTCGCCATGATTGTTGGCGGCGTCCTTGGCCTGAAAATGGCCGCGGCACCTCCGGCCGCATCCGAGGCCCCCGCCAGCCCTGCCCAAGAGATCTGACTCTCAGCGCGGATCGGTGGCGGGGTCCGATCGGCCGATCATTCGCGTGGGTTGGTTCCCCCCAAATCCCACGTTCATGGAAAGCTCACGGGTGACTTGTTCGCCTTCGAACTGGAGTTTGAGGGTGGCGATATAGGGTGTTTCGCGGGCGCAAATCTGGGCGACGAAGGTTCCTTCGGCGGTCCAGGCTCCGCTGGCAGCAAGCGGTTCATCGGGATACCCGCCCCAAGGTCCGCGGGAATGTTGCCATTCGCGTGAGCCGCACGGGAGTCGGTGCTCCATGCCACGGATTTCTTGCACCAGCAGCCAGCCTTGGCCGGACGGAGCCGCCTGGACCGTCAACGCATCGAGGCCTTCGTTGTTGGTCGGAAAGCGGTATCTTTGCCCGAGCAGGACACCCGCGCCGCCTGGCTGGGCGGAGCCAGCTGGCGTCGGAAGGCTCAGTGAGGCCAGCTTCGTCGCCAGTTCCTTCTGACGGGCATGGTGGGAAGGCAACCGACGCCTCTGGAAACCCGGAAGCAGGGAGTCCCAGACCACGTTGAGCACGGCCTGCATGTCCTTTAGCCCGCTGGTGATGGCCAAAACGGCATCCTGTTCGGGGAAAACCACACAATACTGGCCGAACGCCCCGTCGCCTCGATAAGCCCCGTTCCGGCACCGCCAGAACTGGTATCCGTAGCCCTGGTCCCAGTCGCTCTTGGGATTGCTGCCATTGGAAACTTGTCGGCTGCTGGCTGCTTGTATCCACGACGCGGGAAGCAGCTGGTTGCCGTTCCAGCGGCCTTCCTGGAGATAGAATTGGCCAAATCGGGCGATGTCTTCGGTGCGAACGCGGAGACCATATCCGCCAAGAGAGATGCCCTGGAAATTGGTGCTCCAAGCCGGCTGTTCGATGCCCAGTGGGTCAAACAGGCGAGGCCGGAGGTAGTCGAGCACCGTTTGACCCGTCCGCTTCTGCACGATCGCGGAAAGCATAAAGGTCGCGGGGGTGTTGTACTTGAAGTGGGTTCCCGGCTTGTGGGGCACAGGTTGAGCCAGAAAGGACTTCGCAGAGAGTTGGTCCGCTGCGGAGGAGACCTCGTCCTGGTGTCCAACCGTCATGGTGAGCAGATCCTGGACCCGCATCGCTTTCAAAGGAGCTGATGGTTCGGCCGGGGCGTCCTCCGGGAAAAACTTCAGGACCTCGTCGTCCACGCGAACCAACCCTTCCGCTACGGCGAATCCCACCGCCGTCGAGGTGAAACTTTTGCTCAGGGAATAGAGCTCGTGGCGGCTGGCGGCATCATACGGGGCCCACCAACCCTCGGCGATGACGCGGCCGTGTCGCAGGAGCATGACGCTGTGGACATGTTCCAACTGATCGAGGCCTTCTACGAAGGTGAGAACGGTGGACGAGGAGATTCCTTCGGCTTCCGGCGTGCTCCTGGGGAGAGGCCGCACCGAAGACGCAGCGGCGGCCGATGGGCCTGCGCCGAGCGCACCCGAGGCGAGAAGGAAACAGGCCAGGCGCAGGATGGTCGGGAGACAGGAAGTTGATGAACCGGCGCGGATCGGCGGAGCCGCTTGGCGAATCGGTTGTGCAAGTGACGACAACGTCGGCGTTGGCAGTCCAGCCAGGTGGGGGCAAGGGATGAGCTTCATCGGGTTGCGCTTTCGTGATGCCTGAAAACCGGCCGGGTGTCCCGACTCAACGCGCGGAGGGCAGGCTTGCGCCGAGTTGGCTTTTGGGATCATGTGTCCAGACCCCATGGAAGCCACCGATCCAAAGTCCCGGCGTGGACCAGGGTTTACGTCCGCCTTCACCCTGATCGAACTTCTGGTGGTGATCGCCATCATCGCGATCCTGGCCAGCATGCTGTTGCCGGCCTTGGCCCGGGCCAAAAACCAGGCCAGCACCACCAAGTGTCGGAGCAACCTGAAGCAGATCGGGGTGGCCATGGTGATGTATGCTGACGACAACGGCGACATGATGCCGTACGCGTGGTGGTACAACGCATCCGGCGACTCGGCCGACGTAAACAACTTCCACTACCTGCTGCAGCCGTATTTCCAGGGGCGGAAGTTCCAGTCGGGGACGCGGACCACCAACAGCGACTTCGCGGCCTCGATCTACCCATGTCCCGAGCGTCTCAAGGAATACCACTACAGGACCTACAAGGATTATCGGAGCGGCGTCCCGGGCAATCCTTGGAAAATCAGCTACGCCCTCAGCCAGTTCACGCTGGTCAGTTTTCCGTCGGCCGTGACGAGTCCCAAGACCGAAAAAATGGCAAGCGTTCCGCGGCCGGCGGAGACTCTGGCCGGGGCTGATGTCTCCCTGGAACTGAACCACCCGGCGATCATCAACCTCGGTCGAAGTGGCGATGGAAGCCACGATATCGGCTTCCGCCATGGTTCCAGGCATCCGGAAGGTGGGGCGAACATCCTCTTCTTCGATATGCACGTCAGCACGCATAAGCGCCGTCAGACGAACAACATCGTGCTCAACTGGAAACTGAAGGCCTCCTGATCCCGGCATTCAGCCCAGCATCTGGAGTGAACCCAAGTGGACGCTGGATTGACAGATGCGGGTTGTTCCGGGGCACTCTCGGCCCACGATGAATCTGTTGGAAGGCAAGGTAGCGGTCGTCACCGGCGCAGGTCGGGGGATTGGCCGAGCCATTGCGCTGCGGTTCGCGGCGGAAGGCGCCGACGTTGTCTGCGTCTCGCGGACGGCGGAGAATTCAGCCAAGGCTGCCGAGGAAGTGCGCGCCTTGGGACGTCGGGCTTGGGCCCACGCCGTTGATGTCTCCGATGCCCAGGCGGTGGAGGCCGTTGCCACCGCGATTCTCGCGGAAACGGGACGGGTGGACATTCTGGTGAACAACGCCGGAGTGACCCGGGACGGGTTGCTGATGCGAATGAGCGAGGCGGATTGGGACGCAGTCCTGGACACCAATCTCAAGGGTGCCTTTCTGGTGACGCGCGCCTTCACCCGGCCGCTTCTCAAACAACGGGCGGGACGAATCATCAATGTCGCCTCCGTGATCGGCCTGATTGGCAACGCCGGCCAGTGCAACTACGCCGCGAGCAAGGCAGGATTGATCGGACTCACGAAATCGGTGGCGCGGGAATTTGCCTCGCGCGGCATTACCTGCAACGCCATCGCACCCGGATTCATCACCACCGACATGACCTCGGTGTTGGCAGAGGATCTGAAGGCTGAGCTGCTGAAGCGGATTCCGCTCAACGGCTTTGGCGAAGCGGAAGACATCGCCCAGGCTGCGCTCTATTTGGCGGGCCCGGGAGGCCGTTACGTGACCGGGCAAGTGCTCGTCGTGGACGGCGGAATGGTCATGTGACGATCTCCGGGAGAGGGAAAGGGCATTTTTCGGGGCTTGACGCCCTCCGACCCGGCACCTAACAGACACGCGCTAACAACACACGGCTCCATGGCGGACCAAAACACATCCATCGAACAACGGGTCAAGAAGATCATCGTCGACCAACTCGGCGTTAAAGAAGATCAGGTGACCCCTGAGGCGAAGTTCATCGAAGACCTCGGCGCCGACTCGCTCGACACTGTCGAGCTGGTCATGGCCCTGGAGGAAGAATTTGGCCAGGAGATCCCGGACGAAGAAGCCGAGAAACTCCAAAGTGTCGCCGACGTTATCAAATACGTCGAAGAGCGGCAGAAGTAACGGGCACCCGTACAACGATCCCCACGGGGCAGCCTGGCTGGCGACCTGCGGCCGCTGCCCCGTTTTTTTCATGATGAACTTAGGGTCCGACCGACGCGTCGTGGTCACCGGCATGGGCGTGGTAAGTCCCATCGGCCATGACGTTAGCTCCTTCTGGAACCATATCCTGGCAGGCCATTGCGGGATCGATGCCATCACCCGGTTCGACGCCTCGGCATACGACTGCCGAATCGCAGCCGAGGTGCGGGATTTCGATCCAACACCGGCATTCCCGACACCCAAGGAACTGCGCCGTACCGATCGGTTTGTCCACTTCGCGGTGCATGCCGGTTGGCAGGCCTTGCGGGACTCGGGCATCGACCTCGATCGATGCGACCGTGATCGTATTGGTGCTTACATCGGGTCCGGCATTGGCGGTTTGGAAACCACCGGCGAACAGCATCAGGTGCTGCTCAACCGCGGTCCAGGCCGGGTGTCCCCGTTTATGATCCCCATGCTCATCCTCAATATGGGGTCGGGCATGTTCTCGATTTATCACAATCTCAGAGGCCCCAACGTTGCCACCTGCTCTGCTTGTGCAACCTCGACTCACGCTTTGGGCGAGGCGTGGCGCACGATTCGGATGGGTGATGCGGATGCCATCTTCGCCGGCGGGTCGGAGGCCACGATCGTTCCCTTGGGAATCTCAGGCTTTGCGGCCATGAAAGCCCTCAGTACTCGGAATGACGATCCGAAGCATGCTTCGCGACCCTTCGATGCCGGTCGTGATGGCTTCGTCATGGGGGAAGGAGCCGGTGTGCTCCTCCTGGAGGAACTTGAGCATGCCCGGCGACGCGGCGCCCGGATCTATTGCGAAATCGTCGGGTACGGCAACACCGCCGATGCCCATCATCTGACCGCACCATCGCCCGGAGGCGAAGGTGCCAGTCGATGCATGCGAATGGCGCTTCGTGCTGCTCGGATGAACCCGGAAGACATCTCCTACATCAACGCGCACGGCACATCGACCCCCCAGGGTGACATCTGCGAAACCCAGGCTGTAAGAACGGTTTTCGGGGAGCACGCCAACCGGCTGGCCGTCAGTTCAACCAAGGGTGCCACAGGCCACATGCTGGGCGCCGCCGGTGCCGTCGAGATGGTGATCTGCGCGAAAGCCATTGAAACAGGCGTCGTTCCACCAACCATCAATTACGAAAACCCCGATCCAGCGTGTGATCTGGACTACGTGCCCAACGTCGCCCGCCCTTGGCGCGTCGACGCCGTCCTGAACAACTCGTTTGGTTTCGGCGGCCACAACGCAAGCATCGCGGCCCGCCGATTCACGGACTAACGGTTGGGCGTTTCGGAAACAGCCCTCCGTCAGATTTCCGCCAATTTGACGGGCGTTTCCTGGTCGGTCTGGATCATCGAATCCAGAAGCCGGCGGAGATCTTCGAGTCCTGTGGCTGGAATAATGACGTGGTCCCGCCGGCCACCGACGTCTTCGGTGATTCGCAGGAATCTTCCACGGGGATTTTCCTTGAGGCTCAAAATGAAAACCTTGCGTTCAACCTGAAACTTCTCGGACCGCAGCGTTTCCTCCGGTGGCGGGGGATGCGGCACGCCGCTATTGCGGTAACCGTTGCTGCTGCTCGTCGGATAGCGCCGCTCGTGAGAGATCATACCTCATGCCCTCCATTTCAATTTCCCTGTCACAACCCTGACTTGAACAACCCAAGAGTTAGGCGGCGCGCGAGATTGTCAAATCCGCAATCGTGAACGGGGGAAAAGTCGTGGGGCACCGTTTCCCGGATGGGACGCGTGAAGAAAATAAAGCGTGACCCCAGCCATCGAGATCACGTTCAAGATCACCCCGATTCCCTGCCACACAGCAAGCGAATGGGCCGATTGGCGCTGGGAAGGTGTCGAGGGTTCCCTCAGGACCTTCTGGCTGGGATCCAGATAGGCTTGGATGTTCAAGTCCCGACACTTGGGGGCCAGCCAGAATTGACCAGCCCCTGCGGCAAAAAGGAGCATCGCCAGGAGCACAATCAACCGGCGCTCCAATGGCCGGCCGGAATACAGCCATTCCGCAAACGTGTGAACAATGGCCACCCCGGCGCAGAAGAGTTGGAAGATGTGAAACCGCTGGAGCGCCAGAAGCCCCATTTCGCCCGAGTACAGCGGACCCAATAGGCGCACGACTTCGTCCCGGCCGAAAAGCGGGTCAAGTGCGACAACGAAGAGCACAGTTCCGCCGAGCCAGATCGATGCCACGACCAAGCCCGCCAGACGCAGGAACGTGATCACTGCCATCAGTCTAGGAACCCCTCGAAATCAAGCCAAGCCTCGATCGCGTCGGGTCTTAAACGTCCGATAATGCCATTCCCAACTGCCCCAGATAATGGCCCAGTTCCACGCCCGACCCGGGAATCCATGCCAGCAACCGCTGGCGCTGCTCCTTGGCCCAGGTGCCCGCGGCCGGTAGCGCCACCACCGAGGAGCCCCCTCCCAGAAGCTTGCGCCATTCACTGCGACGGGAGGCACCGTACTCCTCCAGGGATTTCGGACTTGTTCCGTGCCGCACGATCCCGGAAATGCGGGTCGTGAGATCAAGTGCCTCGCGCAGCCCGACGTTCATGCTTTGCATCCCCACCGGGTTCGCCTGATGGCCTGCATCCCCGGCCAACCAGCATCTACCCCGGCCAAATTGCGCAGCCATCAAGGGCACGAAAAGTGCCGAGCTTCGCCAATCAATCTCGCGGATCCCGGAGTCGAACCAGGGAGCCCGGGTCTTTAGGAGGGTCGCCAGTTGCTCGCGCGCTGTGGCGTCGGGCTCGTCGTCCAGAAGCACGATGGACCTTCGCTCCTTGAGAGGGTGATCTTCCTCGGCGTTCGTTTCGCTCGGGATCTGGAGACTCCATCGGCAAACCGATCCCTGCTGAGGCCAGTAAACGTCCGCCGAGCCTGGGTTCAGGTTGATCCGAACCTCCCGAAGGATCGGCTTTAGGGAATCGAATTCCACCACCTCATAGTTCCAAGGCGCCCCCAGCCGCTCGACCCGTATATCCAGCAACTGCCTCACGTGCGAGTCGCTCCCATCGGCGCCGACCAGGTACGACGCGTTCACTTCGAGGGAGGACTGAACCATCTCTTCCGAACGCGCAAACGGATATCCCACCGAGGTGAGCGCCAGCTTCTCAATGGTGGCGGTCACCGAGTCGGCATCCATGTGCAACCTGTCGAGACGGTGTCCCCAACGAACCCGCACACCCATCTCCCGCAGCGCATCCTCCAGCAATTCCTCCAGGCGATCCTGGGGAACCACCAACAGGAAAGGATGCCGGCCTCCCGCGCTCCCCAGATCAACTTCGGCCTTCCGTTCTCGCCCTTCGTAGAAACCCAAGGTATCGATGCGGACCCCAGCCTCCAGGAGAGCTGCCTCAAGGCCCACTGAAGCCAACAAATCCACGCTCCCGGCATGTAGGCCGCAGGCATAGCTCTGAGCTGTGGATCGCCAGGCGCGATCGACGATTTCCACCGACAAGCCCGACCGCGCCAGCCCGAGTGCGGCAAGAAGCCCTACGGGACCGGCGCCGACGACGAGCGCATCCACCTTTTTGGACAGCGTTGCCATGGCGCAACCGTCGTCCTCGTGACGGCGTTCTGGCAAGGTTCCTGGGACCAAATGGTCCGTGCAGCAGCGCGGGCGCCGATCGAGATCGATCCACCAGCCTCAGGCAGGCGAGCCTCGCCATCGGAGGCCTAATTGCCCCAGCAAGGCATGAAACTCCTCGCCGCTGGCAGGAAGACTGGAGGCCAATTGTCCGGCATGGTCCTTCACCCATGCGCTGGCGTCGGGTGTCGCTTCGATCGATGGGTCGAGGCCAAGAAGGCGACGCCATTCATCATGCCAGCGCTCGCTGGCTGCCCGGAGCGTTTCTGAAGGCGCTCCGTCGCGCACCACGGCCCGCAGAGCGTGGATAAATTCCTCCGCCTCACGCAGCGCCAAATTCATGCTCTGCGCGCCGCCCGGAGCGGTCTGGTGGGCGGCATCTCCCAGCACCCAGCACCGACCCCTGCCAAACTGGTGCACGATCCGTTGCGGAAATTCGATGCGAGTCGCCCAATCCATCGTCCGTATCCCTCGATGAAACCAGGGCGCCACTCTTCGAAGCTTGGCGGGTAAGGTGGGATGTGATCCCACGGGAAGCACGGATTCTCCCGTCGTCCCGTCATTGGCCGCCGCCTGCAAACTCCACCTGCAAGCCCCGCCCGGCAGAGGCCAAAGCACGTGGGCCATGGCTCCATCAATGGCGACGCGGAGCTCTTCCGCGACCCCGGATTCCGACTCCGGATCGAATTCAAAGATCCCGTACTGTAGGGGCTCACCCGCCGCATCGCTGCCCGTTCCGAGCAGATGCACGAGACGTGATCGAGGACCATCCGCCCCGGCCATGTAGCGGGCCTTCACCAACGACCGGCGGTCCACCACTTCGGTCCAGCGCTCGTTCCCGCCTTCGGTCGCCCGATGTCGTAGGCACTCCAAAATGGCGGTGACGGAATCCTCATTCCAAATAAGTCCATCCAGTCGCTTGCCCCAACTCACCCTTCGAGAATGCCGTTCGCGAAGCACATCCTCGATCAAACCTTCCAGATCGTCCTGATAGAGCACTAGCGCGAACGGAAAGCGGGCAGGAAGCGCACCCAGGTGAACCTCGGCGCAGCGATCAGCGCCCTCGTAAAAACCGACCGTGTCCACCCGGACACCCATTTCCATCGCGCGCGACAGAATCCCGATCCGGTCCAAAAGTTCCAGGGAGTGCGGGTGCAGCGTGCAGGCATAGCTTCGGGAGGCAATACGCCATTCCTGATCAATGATCTCGACGTCGAGTCCGGCGCGGGCCCCCAACACGGCGGTCATCAATCCTACCGGCCCCGCTCCCACCACCAACAGATCCTTCGTCATGTCCGCGCTCATAGGAGATCCTTATTACGGCGGGAGTTGCCCCGTGTCCTGCGAAAGGAATCGGGATATGTGCGCCGAGGCAAGACCTTTGCCGATGTCTGCGCCTCTAAGAGCGCTTTTGCATGCAGCGAAGGTGGTCTTGGGGTGAAGTGGGTCGGCCTCCACCGCAGTCATTTGATCCTTCTCAACGAACCAAAACAACCAACCCGGGTCAACGTCACGAATCACGGGCAATGACCTGCGCGACAAAAACACCCAGCAAATCCAAGAAGTCCTCAATGGTGGGGGCCGCAAACGAATCGCCCTTGGAGGTAAACCCGACAATCTTCGGTGGTCATTAGACAGAAAACCCCGTTCGAAGACAGGGAGGTTGAGGGGCAAAACACGATCCACGGACCAAAAACCACTGGACCAGGATGGACAATGTACCGCGACCCAAGGTTGTTAGCAAAGAATGGAGGGGTGCCCTCAAAACCCATCACACCAACTTTAAGTTCCCGCTTGATCCTCAAGTGAGCATCTGGTAAATCTCCGAGCGAACCGAGGTTTATCTATTGGTATGGAAGTAGTTGTGGCAGCGCCAAAAGATAACCAAGAGGTTCAAGGGATGTTGTGCTAGTTCTCCTACTGGGGCACGCGAGGCCAGCTGGTGGGGTCCCTTGGGGCCTTGAGACTGCGAAGCAGTAACCCGGGTTGAGCATTCCTAATTCACGAAATGCCGTCCCGAGCCGAAGCTTGGGGGCAAATCAAAACACTGAACGCACCAAGACCACCGAGGCGTGCAACCGCCTGCGGAGAGCGCTTTTGTAAGCCGGAAGACCGCCACAATTCGTCTTGCCAAAGACTTGCCCAACAAAGTTAACTCGCCAACGTCGAAGCTGTCCCGTTAAGGAACACCTATGAATAGCGCTGTGAAGCAATACCCACGTCCATTGTCCGGGCTAACCGGACTATGGGCGCTCTTATCGTCCCTGCTGGTGGCCGCCCTGCCTGCCTTTGGCCAAGGCTCTGCTGTATCCCAAACCGGCAGCATTAAGATCAACGATGCGCAATTCGTTGCCGGGAATACCATCCCGGCCAAGGCGACGCCGTACCCGTCCAGTCTTACCATCTCCAACCAGTTCGTGGGTGTAATCCAGAAGGCTGCGGTGGTCCTTCCTGGGTTGAGCCACGCGTACGCCAACGACGTTGACGTCCTGCTGGTCACGCCCAACGGGCAGAAAATTGTCCTGATGAGCGATGTGGCGCTCAATGGGATCTTCTCGGGCGCCGACATCACGATCGATGCCGAGGCGGCGAATTCCTTCCCGGCGTCGCTGGCACCTGGAACGGCCGTAGCCGGTGGTTCCTACAAGCCCGTCAACTTCGCCCCGGAGGATGTCTTCCCGGACTCCGTGAGCTTGCCGCTCGATGGGAGCCTGACGAACCTAGCCGGTATCGCCCCAACCGGTACCTGGCAGCTCTACGTGATCGACGACAAGTTCGAGCACGAGGGCACCATCAACGGTTGGCAGCTGAAGTTGTGGACAACGCCTGTGTTCGGCGCTGTCACCAACTCCGTCAGGACCCTGGAAAACATCAACGTCACTTTCCCTGTGACGTTCGATGACACCGACACACTCGCTGACAACGTCATCGTCCGTGCCGTGGCAACCGACAAGAACTTGGTGTCCGACACCAATATTCTTGTGAGTGCGACGGGCAAGACTCGCAACGTCACGGTGACCCCCAACCTGAACCGTAACGGTTCGACGACCTTGACCATCACGGTCAATGACGGGCGCACGACGATTTCCTCCAACATCAGTCTAACGATTGGTGAGGTGAATCAGCCGCCCACGATCGCGCTGAGCACCAACCGAGTGGAAGCTGCCGCAGGTTCCTTTTCGGCAACCGCGATCGCGACCGTTGCTGATGTGGATGCTGCTTCCTTGGACGATATCAGTGTCTATGCGACGACATCGAACGGATCGCTGGTTCCGACAAACTTCGTCGCGGACGTCACCCGAGTCGGTGCAACCCGCACGTTGGTGGTCGCGCCGCTGGGCACAGCAACTGGGACGGTGGATCTCAATATCTTCGCCCGGGACGCCGGTACCTCCAACAATATTTCGGCCTCCGCTCCTCTCGCGTTCACCGTCAACCCGGTGACCCAAGCGCTTTTCTCCTATCCTTCCAACTTGGTGATCCCGGATGACAACACGGTCGTCTCCCAGACCATCAACGTGTCCAATGTTTTTGGAAACATTGGCAAGGTCACGGCAACTTTGAACGGCATCACCCACGCAAATCCAGCTGACTTGCAGATTCGGCTGAAAAGCCCAGGCAGTGCCCAACAAGCATTGCTGCTGAGTGGAAATGGTGGAGATACCGATGTTGTCGGAACCTGGATCACCCTGGACGACGCCTCGACCAACGCTACCCCATCGGTACTCAATCCCGGGACTTACCGCCCCAACGAGGCGCTTTCTGTGTTCAACGACATCGCCGCCAACGGTGCTTGGACGCTTGAAGTTCAAGATGCCGCGGCAGGCCCGGTGTCCGCGGCTTCCCTCCGTGGTGGTGTTACCCTCCGCTTCTTCACCAAGCCCCAAGTTCGCGGACTCGTAAACACGAACCTCGCAGAAAGCACCAGCAAGCAAATCAACTTCACGGTCGCGGACTATGATGGGCAAGTCACCAACCTGGTCGTCTCCTCGAGCAATGAATCTCTGCTCACGGCAACAGTGAGTCAGTCGGGAACGAACGCGACGCTCACCCTGACAGGGAAATCCGATCAGAATGGGACAGCGACCATCACTGTGACGGCGCGCGACAACAGCAACTACACGGGCGCCTCCAGCATCACAGTCACCGTGAATCCGGTGAACACGGCCCCCAACATCAGCCCGATCGCCAAGCAACTCACCTACGCCGGGCAACCGCTGGGTCCGATTGACTTCACCGTGGACGACACAGGCACCTCCGGTAGTGCTGTGGACGAAACGCCAGCCGGCAGCATCGTGGTGAGGGCTCGCTCGAACAACCAGAAGCTCGTGCCGGACGGCAACATTATCCTGGGCGGGACTGGTGGAACGCGCAACTTCACGATCTATCCTGTTGGTAACCAAGAAGGCACGGTCACCATCACGATCACGGCCACGGACACGGGATCTCCAACCCCAGCGAAGAGCACGGAAATCGAGTTCCTGTTCCAAGTCCTGGCACCCGCAAGTCATTTGGTACCCAACTTGGCGCCAATTGTCATCGCCGACAGCGGCACTGGAAATGGTGCGACCAATGCTTCTCCCTATCCGTCCCCAATCAGCATCTCTGGTCAGATCGGTATCATCCGACAGGTCCAGGTGACCCTGGTGGGCCTTCAACATCCCTCCCCTCAGGATCTGGGAATTCTGCTCGTCGGTCCGAATAACGAACAAGTGGTCCTCGCTTCGGGCGCTGGCGGAAACACCCCGATTCGGGACGTTCAACTCATCTTCTCAGACAGCGCTTCCGGAGCGCTGCCTAGCGTTGGCCCCATTGCGTCAGGATCCTACCGCGCATCCAACCTGAATGGACGGCTTGCGGGAGATTTCCCTGGAACGGGCTCCACCCGTCCACTGTCCCCCAGCTTGTCGGTTTTCAACGGACTTGTTCCGAACGGCACTTGGTCGCTGTACGTGCGTGATTTCACCGGCAATACCAAAGGTGACGGACAGCAAATCGCCGGAGGCTGGATGATTAGCTTCGTCACGGAGGCCAATTTGGCCGCCATTCCGAATCAGGAAACCCTGGAAGACACGACCAAGCGCGTCGGTCTCGTGATTGGTGACAATCAGCCCGGTATCGCGGTGACACTGACCGCCACCTCGGATCGCCCGGACATCGTTACCAACTCGACGGCGAACCTTCGCTTCGAGCCGGGTAACGTTGCCACGGCCAACCAAGTTCTGGTCATCACGCCGGGCAACAACAAGTTCGGTGATGTGAACATTACCGTGACGGCTACCGTGGGTTCGGGTGTGCCCTCCTCCAGGACGTTCCTCCTGAAGATACTGCCCGTGAACGACGATCCTGTGATCGCGGGGGCGGGTTCCAACGACCGAACCAAGGCAGCCGGTCTGATCGATGGACCTCGCCGAGTAACGGTCAGCGACCAAGAATCCAATGCGAATGACATTGAGCTGACCGCCTCCTCCTCGAACAAGGACTTGATCCCGGACAGCAATATCATCCTGACCGATCTGAATGATAGTAACGGCAACTGGGATATTACGATTGTTCCGAACGGTGTTCTGACCGGGGAAACCACAATCACACTGTCGGCCAAAGTTGGATCGGAAAAGGCCGGAACAAAGGCATTCAAATACACGGTGACCCGTAACCGCTCGTTCGTGAGTGAGGAAGGCCGGATTGAAATTCGTGACAACGCGACTGCCAACCCGTATCCGTCGATTACTCGGGTGTCGAATGTTCAGGGTGTGGTTAGCAAACTCAGCGTCACGTTGCTGGGCTTCTCGCACACGTTCCCGGACGACGCCGACATCCTGCTGGTGTCACCCGACGGGACGAAGAGTGTTGTGTTGCTCTCGGATGCCGGCGGTGGGGCTCCTACCAACTCGGTTTCCAATCTTACCTTCACCATCGACGACGATGGCGCCGAGCTAACTTCCGAGGAGAAGCTCGGGTACAAGACCTATAAGCCTGGTAACTTCGGTGCTGGAGCCTTTGCCTCGCCGGCGCCCAGCTCCGGATACACTTCCACCCTGTCGACCTTTAACGGGATCTCCCCCAATGGTGACTGGAAGCTCTACATCCAGGACGACACCTTCTCCGACTCCGGATCTATCGAACGCGGATGGATTTTGGTGATCGAAACTGCTCCGAGCATCACGCCGATCGCCAGCCAAACCACGCGTGAAGATACCGTCCTCTCGGTTAACTTCACGGTTGAAGACGCCGACACAGATGCCACGGCGCTCAAAACATGGGCGCTCTCGTCTAACGAGACCCTGGTGAATAACACCAACCTGGTGACTGGGCCGACAAACGCCTTTGCGCGAACACTCACGCTGACTCCGAGCTTGAACCAGAATGGGACGAACACGATCACCGTGTACGTGGCCGACAATCGGGTAACGAACAGCAGTTCGTTTTTCCTGACCGTTTTGGCCGTGGATGACGCTCCCACCGTCTCGGTCACCACCAATCTGGTTCGGATCAATGAAGACAGTCAGACCAACATCCTGTTCAGCATCCGCGACGTGGATTCGGTTCTGAGCGTGACGAACGCTGCGATCCTTTCCTCGAACACCGAGCTGGTGCCCAACAGCACCAACAATCTCACCCTCGACGGCCCTGTGAGTCTAGCGGTGAATACCGCCGGAACCCTGACCGCCATGGTTAAGCCCGCGGCCAACAAATTTGGTGAAACGCTGCTCTCGCTAAGCCTGCGCGACGGGACAACGACGGTGACCCGAGACGTCACCCTCGCGGTGACTGCGGTAAACGATGCTCCGACCATCTCGGTCACCAACAATGCCTACACGGTGAACGCCGGTGCCACGTTGGCCGACATTCCGGTTACCGTGGGCGATGTTGAGACGCCAGCCCGTAACCTGGTTCTGAGCGTTACGTCCGACAATCCCAGCCTCCTCCCCACCAATAATATCAGTCTGGGTGGTGCTAACGAAAATCGTCTTCTCTCGGTGACCCCGATCGGTGCAGCCACCGGTACCGCGGTCATCACCCTGAGGGTTCGTGACGAAGCAAATGCCGAAGCGACGACCAACGTCACAATCACGGTCAATGCTGCACCTGGCAGGACATACGCCAACACCGGTGTCATCAACGTGCGGGACAACAACACGGCGACGCCTTACGGTTCCTCCATTACGGTACCTGCGCTGGAAGGATTGGTTTCTCAAGTGGTCGTGACCCTCGACGGGCTGACCCACTCATCGCCCGACGACGTGGATGTCCTCCTGGTGAGTCCTGGTGGCAAGAAGGTTCTCATCCTCTCGGACGCCGGTGGAAATATCCCGATCAGCAACGGTCGAATCGTGATCGACGAAAACGCAAGCAGCACGATTCCCGACAATGGTCCAATGCTTCCCGGCTCTTACAAGCCATCCAACTACGGTGAGGGTGATTCGTTCGCCTCTCCTGCGCCTGCGGCTCCGTATGGTGCTTCGCTAGCAGAATTCAACGGAATCGATCCCGAAGGAACATGGTCCCTGTTCGTGGTGGACGACACGCCGAACGACTCGGGCACCATCGCTGGCGGGTGGGCACTGAAGATTGTGACCACTCCTCGCATCGTTGCAACGACGAGCAGCCCCGTGGTTTGGGACGAGGACACAACGGCGGTCGTCAACCTCGAAGTGAACGATCTGGATTCCGGCAGCAAACTGGATCAGCTCGAATTCTTCGCTGTGTCACAAAACGCGTCGTTGCTCCCCAATGCCAATGTCACGTTCAACAGGGTGTCTGGTGATCCGAACTCGCTTGGTGGGCCCTGGGGCTATCAAGCGATTCTCAACCCCTCCACCAATGCTTGGGGAACAAACCTTCTGACCATCGGTGTCCGGCGCAAGAGCGACCGAGCCACTGACTCGGTGATCTTGGCCAACACCGTCCGCCTGGTGAACGATGCTCCGCTAATCTCGCGCATCACGGCGAAGACCACCGACGAGAACGTTCCTCTGACCATCACCTTCCTGGTGACCGACGTGGACACTGACCCGAAGGACCTCTCAATCCGAGCTGACTCGGGCAACGATGGTCTAATTTCAGATTCACGGGTTCTTTTCTTCGGTCAGACGAACTTCCTGAGCGCCTTGAGCTCGAGCGAAATGAGCCTGACGATGTCTCCGAACACCAATCAGACAGGCACAGCGACGATCACGTTGCTGGTCACGGACAATTCCACCAACCCGCCTGCTCGGACAGCCACCGCGTCGTTTGATCTGAGCGTGGTTCCATTCAACGACGCCCCAACGATCCGGGCGATCACGGACATCTCGATACCGTCTGGTTCGACGTCCACGAATGTTGCCTTCGGGGTGGATGATAGCGACAGCGCAACTGTTAAGGTGACGGCCACGTCTTCAGACGAAACGCTCGTTCGTAATAGCAACATCCGAATCTTCCGCGATCAGGCTGGTACTCAGCCGGCTGAAGACTTCTTCGCACCCGGCAATCGCTGGATCAGAGTGACCTCAGAAGTGGGCAAGCGCGGCAATGCCACGATCACCGTGACTGCGACCGACGGTGCCAAGACAAGTACTCGGACTTTCACCGTCAGTGTGGTGGAGAGTCGCGAACGCGGGTTCGTCAACAATCGCCCGATCGTGATCCGAGACAACGCCTCCGCCGATCCGTACCCCTCCATCATCACGGTGACTGAAGCCGACCTAGTCGGGGATGTCAGCCAGGTGAAGGTGCGGCTCAACGGAGTTGCCCATGGATTCCCCTCGGACGTTGACGTCCTGCTGGTGAGTCCGAGCGGTAAGAGCGTCATGCTGATGAGCGACGCAGGTGGTGGTAACTCCATCACCAACCTCACGCTCACCTTCAGCGATTCTGCCTCGGAGGAAGTGCCTGCTGCTCCTCCGCTGTCCAGTCGCGAGTATCGTCCTCGAAACTACGATCCGGTGAATGATGTGATGCCGGCTCCGGCGCCTGCGGCTCCGTTTGGTACCACGCTCGGAAGCTTGATTGGAACGAGCGCCGCTGGTGAGTGGAAACTGTATGTTGTGGATGACACAAGCTCTGACGCCGGTGTGATCAATGGTGGCTGGGAACTCTTCATCACTTCTCAGCCCCGCATCGTTGGTCTGGCCGACATTACGATCAAAGAGGACCAGGAGTTTTCACTCCCGTTCACGATTGTGGAAGAGAGCTTTGCAGAGCCGACCTTCACGTTCACCACGGCAACAACGAATGCCGCTGTGATCCGCACCAACGATCTGGTGTTCCGCGGCAGCGGCACCAACTGGACGATCACCGGCAAGCCGGTGGAAAACGTGGGTGGTGTTTCCCGAATCACGGTGAACGCCCGAAACAACTACGCCCAAACCGCGAGCAGCGCCTTCACGGTCACCGTGAGCAGCGAAAACGATCGGCCGTTCATCACACCTGTGGGGAACCTCACGATCAGCTCTGGTACGGCGAGCTCACCGGTTGCCTTCTCGTACGGTGATGCTGAAACGCCTCAGAAGGATCTCACCTTCACAGTGTCGAGCAGCAATCAGGAGCTTGTTCCAACGAACAATGTCTTTGTGCTCGGCGGCTTCCTGACGATCGCTCCGGTGGGCAGTCTCAGTGGCCGGTCCGAAATCTCGCTGACCGTCACGGATCCCTCGGGTCTCACCGATTCAACGACCTTCACGGTCACGGTGACTCCCTCGGTGAACGCCCAGTTCGCCAACTCGGCCGCTATTACTATCCCGACGCAGGGCAAGGGTTCCCCTTATCCCTCGACCATCGAAGTGAGCCGAATTCGGGGAACGGTTTCCCGAGTGACAGTCACGCTTGCACAATTGAACCATCCTTACCCCTCCGACGTGGATGTGCTCCTTGTTGGGCCGCAAGGGCAGAAGGTTGTTCTGATGAGCGACGCCGGTGGTAGCGAACGCCTGGTCAACGTCCGATACACGTTCGATGACCGAGCGGCTGCCGGAATCCCGATCAATCCGTCCGAGCCCGTGCCGACGGGTACTTACAAGCCGACCAATCACCAGGGAGTCGATGACTTCCCGGATGCTCCGGCCGGAACAATCAGTGCCAACCTGGATGCCTTCAATGGCACCAGTCCTAACGGGACGTGGTCGCTGTACGTGGTGGATGATGCTTCGCCCGATGGTGGCAACATCTCTGGCGGCTGGATCCTCAATATCTTCTCCACCGACCCGACCATCAGTGCGATTGAAGATCAGGTAACAAATGAGAACGTTCCGCTCACGGTGGCCTTCCGGGTGGAAGACGCTGATACCGCCAGCTCGAATCTGGTGGTCGCTGCAAGCTCCGACAATCCGAGCCTCCTCGGCTTGGCTGTCAGCGGCACCGGCAATGACCGCACCTTGGTCATCACTCCGACTGCCTTCGCCTCGGGTACTGGCATCGTCACGGTCGGAGTCACCGACGGACAAACTCTGACGGAAACAAGCTTCACCGTGACGGTGAATGCGGTGAACCAAGTTCCGGTGATCACCGGGCTCACCGACAAGCAGGTGCCTTCGAACGTCACGCTTCAGGCTCCGTTCACCGTGTTTGATCAAGAGACTGCTGCAAGCAATCTGGTGGTCTCGGCCACCATATCGCGAGCTGAGTTTGGAACGGTTGGCATCACTGGAACGGACATGAATCGCACCCTGGTGTTCCGCTCGAGCGGCGACCAAGGACAAGCGTTCATCACGGTTAGAGCGGACGATGGCACGACTAACACGACCCAGGTAATCTCGGTCACTGTTGGGCCTCCTTACGAGCTGACCGTCTCGGCTATCGCTGACCAAAGCATGGTCGAGAATGAGCCTGCCCGTACCGTGGCGTTCACAGTGGCTGGTTCGACATCTGGAAACATCTCGGTGACCGGGGTGGCGGACAACACCGTCCTGGTGAACCGGGTTGGAATCAGTGGCACGGGTACGAACCTGAATGCGACGATCACCCTGAACGCCGGGCAATCGGGCGAAAGCATGATCACCATCACAGCGACGGATGATCTGGGTGGGGTTGGTACGAGCATGTTCAAGTTGACCGTGACGCGTGGAAACCGTCCTCCGGTGCTCGCTCCGATCGTTCCTCAGACCACTCGGCCGAACGTGCCTGTGATCGTGCCGCTGGTGGTAACCGATGAGGATACTCCCTCGACCCAATGGGTGTTCACCTCGGCCATCTCGGACACGACCATCATTCGAAATGTGGTGTTCGGTCTGAATTCGACCGGTGGGTTTGTCGCCACGGTGAATCCTGTGCGGGATGCTGTGGGGAGCACGACGATCACGATCAACGTGTCGGATGGCGTGAATCGTGTGAGCCAAGCCTTCCCGATCACGGTGATCGAGAACCCGCCGGTGCTCGGTCCTATCGCTGACCAAACAACGGTTGCCAACGAACCCGTTGAAATCGTCCTGTCTGTTCAAGACCTGGATACCCCGATCACAGAGCTGGTCTACAGCGCAACGTCCTCCAATCCTTCGCTCATCGCTGGTGTCACATTCGACACGTCGAGCGGTGTGGTGAAGGCGACGATCAACCTCGTCACCGATGCCACCGGCGTCGCTACCGTGACGATCTCGGTCAAGGACAGCGTCACGACCGTCTCTCAAGTGTTCGCGGTCGCCGTGAACACCGCCGCTGCTCCTCAGTTCGCCACTCCAACGCTGACCACGAATCCGGATGGTTCGAAGACCATCACTGTCACCTGGCAGAATGGCGGCGAACTGGAATGGGCTGAATCGGCTGCCGGTCCCTGGACGGCGACCGGTAACACGTCTGGCACCTACAGCGAGCCGGCGACGGCGAGTGCAAGACTGTTCCGCATCAAGCGGTAGTCTCTGATCACTTAAACTCTTCACGAGAGGCCGAGCGCAAGCTCGGCCTCTTTTTGCTTTTTTGGGACAGGTCGTGATCGCGTGGGATCGAACAATAAGGGTGCAGTAGCACCAGGGGACTACCTGCCCCGAAGGTTTGGTGTGAATTCGGACCACAGGTTGCCAATCTGGTCCGCTAAGATCATGTCCAGGGCTGTGGTTCGCCGGCTCGAATTCATTCTAGCGCCTATTTCGATGCTGGCCGTGGCGAATGGAGGTGGTTTGAAAGATGCTATCACGTTTCGGAAGGCAGAATCCCTGAGGCCGCGCTGGAGTCGTCCGCAGGAATTCCGCCATGGAACCCGATTATGAAATCCGTGATGCATACTTTGAAGTATCCACTTGTGGCTGCATTGAAGAGAGAAGCAGCCGAAATTTCTGAAGAACGGATCCTGAAACATTTCCGTCGAATTACGCTTCTTCTGGCGGCCCTGCTAGTGGGGGGTTTTCGTTTATCGGCATCGACCTGGGTAGCGGAGAATGCTGGTGCATGGGGCGATTCCGCCAACTGGGCTGGGGGGTTCCCCGGGCCGGACTCGGACATCGCCATCACCGGATTGGCTAGGGTTTTGGTAGGTTCAGAAACACCAGCCGGCATGTTGACGGTTCAGAAACTGGATCTGCTCCCAGATGGAGTGGGTAGCCCGGTCCTTGAGATCAGCAACTTAGGTCAGCGGCCCTTTTTGGCATCGGACACCATGACGTTGGCCGGAACTGCGACCCTGAGTGTCGAAGGATCAACGGTCCTCGTTGATGGCGAGCAGGGCGGGCATTTCAACTTCCTGTCAGGAGAGGTTTCCCTCGTGGAAGGTCGGATCCGGGCCACCCGGGGCGCCACCCTTCGCGTTGGAAGAACCGGAATCGGTTTGATGAGAGTGCGGAGTGGCGAGGTTTTTGCGGAAGGAGATCTAATTGTTGGGGGTCTTGGTGGATCTTCTGGGGTGATGGAGATCCAGTCAGGTTTGGTGCTGGCGAATGGGATATTCCAGGTTGCGGACGACGTCGGTTCCGAGGGCATTGTTCGTGTTCATGGTGGCCAACTTGTGGCTACAAATATGACGGTCAGAATCGGTGATGACGGGCGGGGTTCACTTGAGATTAGCGGAGGAACGGTGCGCTTGGGCGATGTGTCCGTTGGGCGAGATCTTACTGGGGTTGGCGAACTCAGCGTCATGGGTGGAAGAGTGGAGGCCGGAGATATCTCGTTAGGAAGGTTGGTTGGTTCACACGGGACGGCATCGTTTCGCGGGGGCGAGGTACTGCTTCCCGCGGATGATCTGTACGTGGGGCGGGATGGGCATGGTGTCCTTCGGTTGGAGGGAGGCACGGCGCATGTCTCGAACGTGGTGGTCGCGGTGGGGCAAGGGGCAAGTGGAGTTTTAGAGATGTATTCCGGTTTGTTGCGGACCAGTCATCTCAACATTGCCTCAGCTAACGCCACCTTTCGCTGGGAAGGAGGCCGAATTGAGACATCGTCTACTGTGGCGGATCGGCGTGCGGTTGTTGTCGGAAATGGACGATTCCCTGCGGCGTTGTTTCTGGCTGGGGGTGAGCATGTCTTTCCTGGGGGCTTGGTGATTTCCTCCAATGCGGTGTTGGAGGGGAAGGGAACTGTTGTGGGAGGAGTCACGGTTTTGGCAGGAGGTAGCAATCGCCTGGAAACCGAAATCCTGGCTCCTAAGGCCCCACGGCTCGCTTTGTCCCTCATTGACGGGATTCCGGCAGTGTCTCTGAACACGGTGGTTGGGATTGGATACGTGGTGGAGGGTTGGGCGGGCGGCGCGCCTGGCTGGTCCACGGTGGCACGCGCAGTGGGAACCGGAGGACGGTTGACTGTTGTTGATCCGGCCGGTCGGCAGAGCTCAAAGATCTATCGAGCGAGAGTGGAGTGACGAAGGTTCGCCGGCTTGTCTCAATGATCCCGTCAGGGGTAAGGTCATCGAGATGTCCCACACGAAGCCCCAGTACCTTCGCGCTTGGAGTGCGGGTCGCCTGTTGATTGCTGGGTTGTGGATTGTGCTGGGGCTGTCCGATTGGACGGGGGGTGTGCATGCGGGTCTCTTTGGCAAGCGACGTTCACTGGTCCGAGCGGAAGCAGAGGCGGCCGCAACGGAAGCGGTGCGAGTGCTTCAACGAAACTGTTTCGGATGTCACAATCCGGAACAGGACAAGGGCGGATTGGTCCTGACCACGCGTGAAGGAGTTTTGGCGGGTGGGGACAGTGGGAAGGCGGTGGTTTCGCGGAAGCCGGAGCGAAGTCGCCTTTTGGAGGTGCTGAACGCAGAGGGCGAACCTCACATGCCGCCGAAGAAGCAGTTACCATCCGTACAGATTGAATCTCTGAGACGTTGGATTGCCGTTGGACTTCCGTGGGACGACCAGACTCTTGCCCGTGTGCAAGCTCCGCGAGGCGTGGTGTTGGAGCCGCTTCCGGAAACCTATCGACCGGTGCAGGCGCTTGCCTTGGATTCTGAGGGTCGTCGCTTGGCCTGGGCACGGGGGGCGGAGGTGCTGGTGCATGACATGAGTGCGACCAATTACCCGCTTGTCCTGCGATCCTCGGTGGATGGGGATGTGATTCGATCGCTGGCTTGGAGTCCTGATGGTCGTTGGCTTGCCACGGGGGGATTCCGTGAGGTCAGGGTGCATCAATCGACCAACCTTGCGGTGGTTTGGTCCATCCGATCGAACCTTGTGGGACGGATTACGGCACTTCGATTCAGCCCCCATGGCGGGGCGTTGGTGGCTTCGGATGGTGTGCCATCGGAGACGGGGTGGGTGCGCATTTTTGAATCCGAAACGGGACGGCAGCTTTCTGCCTGGAAGGCCCATACGGATACGGTCTTTGACCTTGCAATCAGTGCTGACGGTGGGCTTCTGGTCACGGCTGGGGGCGACAAGCTGCTCAAGACATGGGAAATCCTGACTCAGAAGGAAATTGCACGCTTTGAGGGCCATGTGGGAGCGGTATTGGGCGTTGCGTTGAGCCCGACCGGGTCTGAGGTGGTGAGCGTAGGTGCGGACAAGCAATTGAAGCTTTGGGACACACGGACTCGGGAGGCCGTGGTGACCGTCGGCGGCAGGAAACACGCCATCAACGCCGTGGCGTGGTCGGCGGATGGGTCAAGGCTGGCCGCGGCTGATGAGGATGGTCGGCTGTACAGCTTCACTGATTTCAAGCGCCATACTGGCGAGCAGAGCTCGGCCACAGCCCAGGAACGATCCTTGGGGAAATGGAATGACGCCTTTCAGTCGGTAGCCATCAGCCGTGATGGCAAGACGTTGGTGGCGGGAGGTGAGGACGGCGTGGCACGGGTGGTTAGCGCCGATGGCAAACTGCTAGCAACCTTGACGGCTCCTTCACTTGATGAGTCGGAGCCGACAGCGTCTTCCACGGGAGTGCCGCAAGTTACTTTGACGACTGCTGGTAGGGGAACTGGTGTCGGATCAAATTCGCTGTCCCATGCCGTGGCTGGATCAGGGAATGATGAACTTGTGCCGTCATTTGTTCGTGATGTGTTGCCGGTGTTGGCGAAGTCCGGATGCAGCGCGGGCGCCTGCCACGCGAAGGCTGACGGACAGAATGGGTTCAAGCTTTCGGTCTTCAGCTACGATCCGAGTGCCGATTATGCGGAGATTGTGAAGGAGGCGCGTGGCCGACGCATCTTCCCGGCTTCACCGAACGAGAGTCTCCTGCTGCTTAAATCGACAGGAAGCGTGGAGCACGGCGGAGGGCAACGGATCGATGTCGGATCGGACGCGCACCAACTCCTGGTCCGATGGGTGCGGGCGGGGATGCCGTACGAAGCGCCTCGGGAGTCCGCCTTGGTGGGAATTTCGGTGAGTCCGCGGGAGGGATCGTATCGCAAACAGGCAGCGCAAAAACTCTCGGTGGTGGCTCGATATGCCGATGGCTCGACACGCGACGTCACGCGACTCTCCGAGTACGTGGCCAACGAGAAGGAAATTGCCCAGGTCGATGATCACGGCGCGGTGCAGGTCGGGTCGCTGAGCGGTGAGGCCGTAGTGGTTGCCCGGTACATGGGATTCGTTGATGCCAGCCGCGTCACCGTACCGGCGGATGAGACGCTGCCGCCGGAGCGGTACGCGGCGCTTCCGGTTCACAACTTCATCGATGAGTTGGCAAATGCGCATTTTCGGAAGCTCGGTTTGTTTCCATCCGACCTATGTTCAGACGACGAATTCATACGTCGTGCCTATCTGGACACATTGGGTGTGCTGCCCACTGAGGCGGAAGTTCGGGAGTTTCTTAAGCTATCGCCTGGGGTCGCGGTTCGAGGATCTGGAGCCGAGGCGGTATCGATGGAGGAGAGGCGATTGCGTCGATCGGCGCTGATCGAGCGCTTGTTGGATCGGCCGGAGTTGGTGGATTTTTGGGCGAACAAGTGGGCGGACCTATTGCGTCCCAACCCGGACCGGGTTGGGGTGAAGAGCATTTTCACCATGGACCAGTGGTTGCGGGACTGGTTCAGGTCGGGTCGACCGTACGATGAGTTCGCGCGTGAAATCCTGCTGGCGGAGGGGACCAACCACCGGGACGGTCCGGTGGTGGTTTATCGCGATAGGCGGGAGCCACCTGAGCTGACGACACTCTTCAGCCAACTGTTTCTGGGGGTGAGGCTGGAATGCGCCAAGTGTCACCACCATCCGAATGAGAAATGGAGCCAGGACGATTTCTACCAGTTTGCTGCTGTGTTTGGTCCGATGAAGCAGAAGGGGGCGGGTTTGTCGCCGCCGATTTCAGCGGGGACCGAGACGTTTTTCTTTGCGCCCGGCGGGGCGGTTCACCATCCGGTGACGGGAGCGGTCATGAAGCCCAAAGCTCCGGACGGACCGGAGTTGAACGTCGAATCCAATGAGGATCCTCGTGCGGCGTTTTCGGAATGGCTGACCCAGCCTTCGAATCCCTTCTTTGCCAGAGCGGCGGTGAATCGGGTGTGGGCCTCGTTCTTTGGGCGTGGTTTTGTGGAGCCGGTGGATGACTTTCGGGTATCGAATCCGGCGAGCAACGAACCGTTGTTGGAAGCGTTGGCCCGTGAATTCGCGAGCCATGGGTACGACCTCAAGCGTCTGATGCGAACGATTCTGGAATCGAGAACGTATCAACTCAGTTCAACGCCGAACGAATACAACCTCGCTGACACCCGGAATTTTTCGCGGTCCTATCGGCGTCGATTGCCCGCGGAGGTGCTGCTGGACGCGGTGAACGATCTGACGGGCATAGGTGATGACTTCAACGGATGTCCGCCGGGAACCCGGGCGATCCAGACGTGGAGCTACAAGGTGAGCTCACAGTTCATGGATGCCTTTGGCCGGCCCAATTCGAGCTCCGACTGCCCGTGCGAGCGGGATTTGAAGACCAGCGTGGTTCAGGCGCTGCATTTGATGAATTCGAGGCGACTGCACGAGAAGCTGGCGAGCCGGGAAGGTCGCGTTTGGCAACTTGCGAGCAGCCCCCGGTCGGCGGCTGAAATTGTCGTGGAATTGTACCTGTCAGCGTTCAGCCGACTTCCGACGGCGACCGAGTTGGAGGCTGCGACGGCGGTATTCCCGGAGGGCGCCTCACCTTCGGTTCGGCAAACCGCGACCGAGGACGTGCTGTGGGCGCTGTTGAATTCCGCTGAGTTCGTCTTCAATCATTGAACACCATGGCCCGCACGCCCCATCACCCCCCGGAGGTCAGCCGTCGGGATTTTCTTCAACTGGGACTGGGAATTGGCGGCGCGATGGGGCTTGGCTTTTGTGACCTGCTCCGTTTGCGAGCGCGGGCCGAGGCTGGCAGTACCCGGCCGGGGAGCCGGACCAACTGCATTTTGGTCTGGATGGACGGTGGGCCTTCGCACTACGAGACTTTTGATCCCAAACCGGATGCGCCTTTGGAGATACGAGGCGAATTCAAGGACATCCCCACGGCGGTTCCGGGGATTCGGTTCAGCGAAGCTGTTCCGAAGCTCGCGGCGGTGGCGGACAAGCTGACGATCGTGCGGTCCGTGCATCACAAGGACCCCAACCATGGTGGGGGCAATCACTACCTGATGACCGGCATGCCGACGCCGGTGCCGGTGGCATGCGGGGCGTTTGTCACCTTTCATCCCTCGTTTGGGTCGATGGTGTCCTATGATCGCGGGATTCGTAACGGGCTGCCGGCGTATGTGGCCATGCCGGAGGTTTCCAGGTCGGGCGGCCCGAATTTTCTGGGAGGCAAGCATGCTCCCTTCGTGATCGACGGGTCGCCGAACTCCTCGAGCTTTCGGGTGCGCGACGTGGTGTTGCCGAAGGACATTGCGGAAGGTCGGGCAACGCATCGGGAAGCGCTTCGCCGCAGTCTCGACACCATGGTGCGCTACAGCGACAAACTGGCTGAAGATCCTGCGGTGACCTTTGACCAGTACCATGCCCAGGGATTGGAGTTGGTGGCCTCCCAGCCGGCCCAACAGGCGTTCGACATTCAGCGTGAGACCGACAAGGTGCGGGAAGCCTATGGTCGGAACGACTTTGCCCAGCGGCTTCTGATGGCTCGCCGGTTGGTGGAGGTCGGTGTCAGCTTTGTCACCGTCTACTACGGTGGTTGGGATCATCACACCAAGATCTTCGATGCGTACAAGGGGGATCACCTCAAACGCTTCGACCAAGGGGTGGCGGCGTTGGTTTCCGATCTGGACGAGCGCGGGTTGCTCGACAACACGCTGGTTATCGCGCTGGGTGAGTTCGGACGAACACCCAAAGTGAACAAAGATGCCGGGCGCGACCACTGGCCGGGGGCGATGTCGATCCTGATGGCTGGTGCCGGGGTGCCTCGGGGACAGGTGGTGGGGGCCACGGATCCCAAGGGTTACTACGCCTCCGACAACGTTTACCGGCCGGAGGATTTCGCGGCTTCGCTCTACACAAAATTGGGCATTGATCCGAGGCAGACGCTGCACACCAACACGGGGCGTCCCGTGTCGCTGGTCAACGAGGGGCGTCTTATCCGGGAGTTGTTCGTTTGAACCTCACTCCATGGGGGCGGGTCGGGCTGGATGTTGACAGGCGGTGGCAGTTCCGTTGCGGCGGTGGGCTGAAGGTGGTGGCCGGATTGCTCCTGGTGTGGGGCACGATCGGATCCGGACAGGGTGCAGCGCCGGTATTGACGCATCTGTTCCCGGCCGGAGCTGGGGTTGGCTCCTCCAACACGGTGGCGCTCGCTGGCAAATGGGATCCTTGGCCCCCGAAAATCTGGGTCGAAGGCGAGGGTGTTTTGGTGACTTCGACGACGAATGCGGGGCGTGTGAGTGTGGAGGTCTCGCCGGACGCGATCCCTGGCGCCCGCTGGGTTCGGTTGTTCAATGAGGAGGGTGCAAGCGATCCTCGTCTGTTTGTGGTGGGCGAGTCCGCGGAGCACTTGGACACGGAGCCCAACAATGCTTTCAACAAGCCGCAGCAGGTGGAGTCGCTTCCTGCCACCATCAACGGGCGGCTCGACAAGAATGGGGATGTGGACTCGTTCGCGGTGTCGCTGAGGGCAGGGGAATGGTTGGAGGCGCGGTTGGATGCCTACACGCTGATGAGTGCGGTGGACGCGGTGCTGCGGGTGGTTTCGATCCACGGCCAGGCTTTGGCCTGGAATCATGATTCAGGCACGTTGGATCCGCGGGTGATCTGGCGGTCGCCCTCTGCACAAACGGTTGTTGTCCAGATTTTTGGTTTCAAATATCCGGCGGATGCCTCCATTCAACTGACCGGTGGGGAAGGTGCGGTTTACCGGCTCCATCTCCGGACGTCGACCGACTCACCCGACCCCCAAACCTTGGACTCGGAATTTTCCGGGGTGGCGGAGGTTCCCGTGATCCACCGGAGTGCGGTGATGGAAGGGCATCTGGAGCAGCGGCACCGGTTTCGTGCGGTGAAAGACCAGACATACACGATACGCGTGGCTGCGCAGGCCATCGGTGCCCCGTGGGATGCGCGTTTGCGGGTGGTGGACGCGGACGGCAAGGAATTGGCTCAGAACGACGATGCCGATGGCACGACGGATCCGAGGCTGGATTGGCGCGCGCCGGCGGAAGGGGAGTATGCGGTGGTGGTGTCTTCCCGACTTCGGAAGGGAGGTTCGTCCTGTCGGTACGAGCTGACCATCGTGGAAGCTGTGGCTGGCTTTCGGGCGACGACGCCTTCCAGTGCCTGGGTGCTTGCGGCGGGTGCGACGAATGAGGTGACGGTGTCGGTGGAGCGACTGCACGGGTTCACCAACGAACTTCGGATTGCCTTCGCCAATCTACCGGAAGGCGTGACGGCGGAGCCGGCGACCAACGGTCCGACAGGAAAGCGGGAGACCGTGCTGCGGTTGGTGGCGGCGACGAATGCCCCGGCATGCTCTGCGCCGATGGAGCTGAAGGTGAGCACAACGGATCTGATGCAGCTTGGGCCGGTGGTGTGTGAACTGATTAGCCGGGGCGAGAACAATGGCGTGCCTCAGGGCTACTCGCGATTGTTGCGTGAGAGTATTGACCGGTTTTGGCTGACGATTCGGGCGGCAGAGTCCGGTGCCAAGCCCTAGCCCCGGGATTTCATGCCCCTTCCGCTGCGACCTGGTGCGAGCCCGACTGGCGTTGTTGGCCTCGTTTTTTTCACCGGGCAGTAGGTTTGCACACAGCACGGGTCGAAAGAGCTTCGACCGCCCAGCCAGTCGGGCCCTCGCTGCCTCTCGCGACGAAGGTGTACGAAATACCCGGGGTAGGTCTTGCCGAGGTCCGGGGTTTCCGGGCGCTTCTTAATCGGGAATGGCGACCTGCGGATGCGTCGGGTTGGGTTAGCAGGTTCTTCGGATAAGGTAATCGATTAGATTGGATCTTGGATCGGGAATTTCTCTACGAAACTCTAGTTTTTAAAATTTTGCTGTAGCAGGGCATTAGCGGTTCTGTTGTTTCGTGGGAGCCTTTACGGAAAACGGATTGACAGACCATTCTTACGCGACTGGAGTGACCGCAGTACTATGAAGCGTTCTTGTCTTTGGAACCAGACGAACTAGAGATGAGGACGCGTTCATCAGCCCCAGCGAGTATGCTTCCGAAGGCCCCGACCGGTATTCCGGGGTTGGATGAGATCACTGAAGGAGGTTTTCCGCGCGGTCGGCCGACCCTGGTTTGCGGCATTGAAGGGAGTGGAAAGACCCTTCTTGCGATGGAGTTTCTGGTGCGGGGAGCGACCCGTTACAACGAGCCTGGTTTGTTTGTGTCGTTTGAGGAGACGGACCGGGAATTGGCGACCAATGTGGCGTCGTTGGGTTTTGAAGTGCCGCGGTTGGTGGCGGAGAAGAAGCTGCTGATCGATTTTGTGTTGGTGGATCGGCGGTCGCTGGAGGAGACGGGGGAGTTTGATCTGGATGGTCTGTTCATCCGGATGAGCCACGCCATCGACCGGATTCAGGCGAAGCGGGTGGTGTTGGACACGGTGGAGTCGCTTTTCTCGGGTCTAACCAACATGGGGATTTTGCGGTGTGAACTGCGCCGGCTGTTCCACTGGCTCAAGGGCAAGGGGGTGACGGTGGTGGTGACGGCGGAGCGTGGGGAGGGGGCGCTGACGCGCCGGGGTTTGGAGGAGTACGTCTCGGACTGTGTGTTGCTGTTGGATCATCGGGTCACTGGCCAGGTTTCGACGCGTCGTCTACGGGTGGTGAAGTATCGCGGTTCGCTTCATGGGACCAACGAGTATCCTTTTCTGATCACCCGGAGCGGGGTGTCGGTGCAGCCGATTACGGCGCTATCGCTGGACCATCATGTTTCCACCGAGCGGATTTCGACCGGGGTAGCCCAGTTGGATGCGATGCTCGGGGGGAAGGGTTTCTTTCGTGGCAGCAGCATTTTGGTTTCCGGCACGGCGGGCACGGGCAAGACGAGCATGGCGGCAACGTTTGTGAGCTCGGCCTGTGCGAAGGGCAAGAGGTCGCTGTATTTCGCCTTTGAAGAGCCTCCGCGGCAGATCATTCGCAATTTGCGTTCGATCGGGGTGAATCTGAAGCCCTCGGTGGACAACGGACGTCTGCGGCTCTGTGCGGCGCGGCCGACGCTGTATGGGCTGGAGACGCACCTGGCGATGATGCAGGACATGGTGGAGGAGTTTAGTCCTGAGGTGGTGGTGTTGGACCCCATCACCTCCTTCACGCTGTTGGGCCAGCCTTCGGAGATTCGGGTGATGCTGACCCGATTGGTGGATCTGCTGAAAGCGAAGCAGATCACTGCATTTTTCACCTGTCTGATGCAGGGCAGTCTGGCGAGCGAAGCCACCCAGACGGAGATTTCATCCTTGGTCGACACCTGGGTGTTGCTGCGTGACATCGAGGTGGATGGGGAGCGCAACCGGGGCATTCACGTGTTGAAAGCCCGAGGGACCGCGCATTCGAACCAGGTGCGTGAGTTTGTGCTGACCCCGCGGGGCATTGAGCTGAAGGACGTTTACCTGGGGCCGGGAGGGGTTCTGACCGGTTCGGCTCGGGTGGCCCAGGAAGCTCGAGAGAAAGCGGCGCAGGCGGGCGACGAACAAGATTTGGATGTGCGCCACCGTGGATTGGTGCGGAAGCGCCGTGCCTTGGCGGCGCAGATTGCAGCATTGCAGGCATCCTTCATGGCCGAGGAGGCCGAGGACATCCGTGAGATCCGCCTGTTGGAGCATCGTGCCAGGACCCGGCTGAACGATCGGGTGGAGATGGCGCGAAGCCGGAGGACCGGAACGTGAGAACCACAAAAACCTCGGGCACGAAGAAGACCCGGCCGTCATCACCGCCGAAGCGACGGGAGGCGAAGGTATGGCACCTGAGGCTGTATGTGGCGGGGCAGACGCCGAAGAGCCTGGTGGCTTTGGCCAACTTGAAGCGCATCTGCCAGGAGCATTTGGAAGGCGAGTACCGTATTGAGGTGGTGGATTTGTTGGACCGCCCCCAGCTGGCCGCCGGAGATCAGATCATTGCCGTTCCCACCCTGGTCCGGAATCTGCCTCCACCGCTGCGCCGAATCATTGGGGATCTCTCCAATGAGGACCGCGTTTTGGTGGGGTTAGATATCAAACCCCGTCCCCCGACATGATGCGACATTCCGCCGATACCGCGGTTCTGCCGGCCGCCCGATGCTCTGACAGCGAGAGGCAGCTCATTCGCGAACTCGAGGAGACGCGGGCGCGTTTGGCGGAGGCGGAGTCGACTTTGGAGGCCATACGCAGTGGCGCGGTGGATGCCGTGGTGGTGTCGGGTCCGGCGGGTGGCGAGGTGTTCACGCGCCGGGGTGCGAGGGAGCCCTTTGGTCAGCTGATTGAGCACCTGAGCGAAGGGGCGCTGGTGCTGTCGCGGGATGGCTTCGTTCTTTACTCGAACAAGGCCTTTGCGCGGATGCTGCAAGCGCCGATGGAGCGGATTCTGGGTGAGGATTTTGCGGGGTTTTTGGGCAAACAGGATCAAGGGGTGCTGGCCGAGTTGCTGGAAGCAGCGTGGGTGGGTAGCAGTCATGGAGAAGTGAACGCCTTGGCGCCCAATGGTGCGATTGTGCCGCTGCGGCTCGGGCTCCGGCGTCTGCAGATGGGGGCGGAGGTGTTTGTGGCGGTAGTGGCGACGGACCTGACGGAGGCAAAGCGGAGGGAGGAAGAACTCCGGCAGAGCGAACAGCGGCTGCAAATCGCGGTGGCGGCGGCGAATCTCGGCGCCTGGGAGATCGATCTGAACTCACCGGAGCACACCTTCCTGCTCGCGGAGCCTTACGTGGCGATGTTCGGCCGGGATCGGGCCAACCTGCCGGTGACGGAGGATCAGTTTCTGGCGTGCATTCATCCGGAGGATCGGGACCTGGTTCAGCGCAGTTTCGGGGGTGCGATGGCGAGTGACGCGGCTTTCCAGTGTGAATTCCGGATACTTTGGCCGGACCGGACGATTCATTGGCATGCCACTTTGGGACGGACGATGCGGGATGCGCGTGGACGGCCGATGAAGCTGGTGGGAGTGGGCATGGATGTGACTCGCCGCCGGGAGTTGGAAGCGGAGCTCCGCCAGTCGCAAAAGTTGGAGGGGATTGGGCAACTTGCGGGAGGGGTGGCCCATGATTTCAACAACATCCTGTCGGCGATGCTGCTCCAGATCGATTTGCTGGGGATGAACGACACCTTCACGGGGGAGACGCGCCAGGCGTTGTCGGACCTCACGACGCAGGCGCACCGGGCATCGGATCTGACCCGGCAACTCCTGATGTTCAGCCGTCGTTCGGTGCTGTCACTGAAGCGGATTGATCTCAACCGGGTGGCGCACGAGATGATTCGCATGCTGAGCCGGGTGATTGGCGAGGAAGTGGATCTCCAGCTGCATCCGGAACAGGACCTTCCGCCGGTGGAAGCGGATGCGGGTTTGATCGAGCAGGTGGTGATGAATCTGGTGGTGAACGCCCGTGATGCGATGCCAGGTGGCGGGCGGATCACGCTGCGCACCACGCCGGTGATCTTGGGCCTGGCTCATCTCGCGCAGTTCCCTCAGCGCCGGCCGGGTTCGTTTGTCTGCCTGACGGTCTGCGACACGGGCTGCGGGATGAGCGCAGAGACGGTGAAGCGTATCTTCGAGCCGTTTTTCACCACCAAGGAGGTGGGCAAGGGGACCGGTCTTGGCTTGGCGACGGTTCATGGGATCGTGGCCCAGCACAAAGGCTGGGTGGAAGTGGAGAGCGCCGAGGGGGTGGGAACCACGTTCCGGGTGTTTCTTCCGGCGGCGGACTCCGGCTTCGCGGTGGGGAACCCTGTCGCGCCGATGCTTCCGTTTCAGAGAGGCACGGAATGCATTCTGGTGGTCGAAGATGAGCCGATGTTGCGTCAGTTGATTGCCCAGGCGCTGCGGGTGCTGGGTTACAAGGTGTTCGAGGCTGAGCACGGCCGGGAGGCCATGGCGTGTTGGGAATCGCACGGTCATGAAGTGGACTTGTTGCTCTCGGACACGGTCTTGCCGGGTGGCATGAGCGGGTTGCAGCTTGCCGAAAGGCTGATCCAGCTGAAGCCGAGTCTGAGAATCATCATGACCAGCGGGTACAGCACCGAAATCGGCAAGTCGGGCACCATTGGAAAGGCGGGCTTCGTCTATCTGCCCAAGCCTTATGAGATGAAGGTGCTCACCCGGGTGGTTCGGAGCAGCCTGGCTTCCGACTTGCGATCCCAGCGACATGCCCCCGGGTCGGAGCGATTGGGTGAGCGACCCGGCGTGGGGCGCGCAATGGCGACGGCCTGACTCCGGTCACCGCTGGTTTGCTGTCGCCGGAGCGGGCAGGGGCAGGATCTTTCCCACAGGTCCCTCCATGCGCACTGACGCCCCCTGTTGATTGCGGCGCAGACCGACTTCCACCGAGCCGGCGGCTTCCTTCACCAAAGTTTGAAGGTCGTCGAGAGTGCGCACGGGCTTCCATTGGAACGTTTGGATCAGGTCCAACGGTCTCAGTCCAACCTCCGCGGCGCGACTTCCTGGTTTCACATCCACCACCAGGATGCCACCCACCTCCACACTGACGCCCACGGCCGAGGCTTCCTCAGGACCGGCCAGGGTTTTGAGGGTGGCGCCCATCCAGTCGTGGCGCAGGGCGGAGTTCGCGCCTGCGGCAGTCTGAGCGGCGCGGGCCGCAGGGACTCGCGCATTGTCCGCGCGTCGATGACCGGCGCCGGAGTGGGCCGCGATGGGCGCCCTGCCTGACCGCGTTTATACAGGAGGCCGTGCCTAGGTCGGACGGACGCCGCGCCCGACGCCGAGACGGCCCGCAGCCGTCGATGCGGTGAGTGCCGTCCGTACATATCCTCCCCCGCACTCGCGGGGGGTCGCGCACTGGCGACGATGACATCTTGACTTGCCGCAATCATGATCGCGTCCAGTCGTGCAACGCGCACGACGCCTCACCTC
>CAUJJW010000114.1 GCA_963205105.1 Verrucomicrobiota bacterium
GCGGAAAACCGCACGTACGGTGGTGTGGGAGGGTGCCGGGGCGCAATCCCCGGCACCCGACCCGATCGGCAGGCGGGACGCCCGCCGCTACGGAGGCACGGTTCAGCGGGAATTCGCCGAGATCTCGAGGCGGACGTGGTGGGTTCCGCCGCGGTCGGTGCGGCAGGGGAGTGCCGTGGCTCCCTGGCCCGGTTCCCCTGGGAGGGAGACCACAAGCCGGCCGGGCGGGACGTGGGTGAAGGTGAAACGACCCTGGTTGTCCGTGCGCGTTTGGTAGCGGAACTGATAACCGGCTGGCCGACCCAGTGCGGGCGGGGGTTCTGGGAACAAGTGGACCTCGGTCTCGGCGAGCGGTGCACCGTCCGCGCTGACGCAGTCGCCCTCCACCGTGGCCCAGGGTTCGAGGCGGATGACGGTGTTGGGTTCGGAGGGCAACGGGTGAAGGGCGCAGCCCTCCGGATGCACGATTTGCAATCGGTCGGCGGTGCTCGAACGGATGAGCCGAAAGCGCCCTCCGGGTCCGGTGGTGGTGTGCGGTTGAGAACTTTGCCAACGAAAGTTCCCTTGGCTGTCGCGATGGAAGGTGGTGCCTTCGCCTCCGACGCCGACCTGGGCGCCGACCGCCGCGCGTGTGTTGGGGAGTTCCACCCAGGCGTCGACTTCCTCGGTCTTCCGCAGTCGTAAACGAAAAGGCGGGGTGGCTCCGTCCTGTAGCACGGCAAGCTGGCTGGCCGGTAGATAGCCCTCGGCGGCGGCTTCCAGGGCCAGTTGGACACCGTTGGGCTGGGAGGTCGTTTGCGAGTCGCCCTGGAGTGACGTCGAGTCCTGCGTCGGAAGAAACGACAGGCCGGTGGCGTCCGGCAAGTTCCAGTCAAAGGCTCCCTCCCGACCTTCGCCGAGGAATCGTCCGATCCGGCCGCCCAGAACCAGTGAGGCAATTCGGAATCGGGGAATGGGTTCGCCCGTGGCGTCGTCGACCACCGTCCCGGCGACGTGGACGGGGCCGGTGGGTGGTTTGAAATCGTAGATGCCTTGGTACGGGTCCCTGGCGGGGTCGGTTTCCGGAGTGAGAATGACTTCGACCGTCACGTGGCAAAGCATTTGCGGCTGGGGCGAAGGTCCTTGGGCGACCCACTCAAAGCGGGCCGATCCTTTGGGGACTGGCGGGTACTCGGAAGCGGACTCGATGAGGAGCAGGCTTTGGCCATGGGAAGTGGGATGGAACTCGGCCCTGGCCTGTTCGTATCCCTTTGCGACGACTTCGAATACGAGACTGGGTCGCATCGGGTGGGGAAGTTCTGGGGAAGTCGGTTCGGTCGTCATGGTTCGAACCTGGGGATTGGCATTCAGGTGGGCGCTCACGCGACCGACGTGCGCCAGTTCGAAGTCGCCCAGCAGTCCGCTGGTGGTTTCGCGGGAGTGTTCCCCGGGGCCGGCTCCCCGAATGACCGCGCCCACGATGGGTGCGCCGGAGGGATCCAGCACCCGCCCGGTCAGAGTGTTCCCCCGTTGGAGGGTCACGACGACGTTCGGCGTGCTGTAGCCGATGGAGGTCAACGCCTGGTGATGCGCGGCGAAGTCGGGGTGTTGCACCTCCAGTGCGACGGAGGGTTCGGCGTTGCCGGATCGAATGCCGACGGAGCCGAAGTGCAACTGGTCGGTGAAGAATCGTCCGAGAGCATCCGAAGTGAGGGCGATATCGTTGAACCGGCTTTCGCGTTCGGCGACGGCGTAGCCTTGATCGGGGTGTCCAGCAGTGCTGCGAAAGGTGACCCGAGCACCCGCGACCGGGAGTCCTTGGGGATCGCGGACCTCGCCCATCAAGACGGCACCTCGCACCAGGCGGCAGATGTGCACCTCGGGCTGTTGATTGAGCTCGTACCCACGCCAATGCAGACCGGTCATGGTGAATCCTGGTTGGGAAATGAGCGCGTACACGCGGTCCGAGGAGCGGGTGCTCAGATCCACCGACGTGCGACCGGCGCTGTCGGTGAAGGTGGACCACCTGCGGACGTCGTTCTCCCCGACCAACTGGGACCATTGAACCTCGGCCTGGGGGATGAGTGCCTCCGTCGCGGCGTCCTGGACTTCCAAGACCAGAGCACGACTGGTGGGGACGCTGGTGGCTGGTGGCGCTGGATCCGTGAGGGCAGCTGCCGACGGGGAGGTGGCGACGGCGGGTGGTTCCGGCGTCGGTGGGGGTTGGAAGCCTTGAAGCAGTGACGAGGCAATCGTGAACACCGCAGCCAAGCCGGTCACCCCGACGGCCCCGTGGAGCAGCCAACGGCGCCAGGTTTCGGCGATTCGGCTGCGCAGAGCTGCTTCCGCGAGTTCGCCGACTTTTCCGGCAGCCCCGAGTCCGGTGCCGGCGGTGGTTTGAACGCCACGGGCAATGGTCAATGCCAGGCCGGGTGGAACCGCCTCGGCGCTGGGCTGAAGAATGAGGGCGGCGAGGGAGGCGGACGGAATGGCGACACCGCGTCCGACCAGAACGTGGCGCATCCGTTCCAGCGCGCGGCCGACGCGCTTTTTGGCGGCGTCCTCGCTGACCCCAAAACGCTCGGCGACCTCGGCGAAGCGTTGGCGTTCGAAGAACCGGGTCAGGACAAAGCGCCGATCCGTCTCGGACAATGCAGCGAGGGCGGCGTCGAGGTGAGGTTCCAGACGGGCGCGCCAGGCCTCGTGGATCTCGGGCTCGGTGGTGGTGGGGTTCATGCGGGCGACCTCGGATTCCAGGAGGGCGCGGCGGGCGTCACGACGGCGCACCTGGGCGACCACGTAGCCGGTGGTTCGGAACAACCAGGACGATAGGATGATGTCGGGGCGGAAGGACGGCGCCTTGCGGGCCAGGATGAGGAACACCGACTGGGCGACGTCGGCGGCATGGAATGAACCGACCTGACGACGGGCGCAGGCGTAGACGAAAGGCAAGTGCCGACGAACGAGGCTGGCGAAGGCATGATCGTCCTGTTCGGCAAGCCATCGTTGAAGGAGATCCCAGTCGTTCATGGGTTATGGATTCACCTGCTTATCGCCGGGATCGGAAAAAGGGGACACGAATCCGGATTTGGGCTTGCGCAGTCGGGGGTGGGCTCGGCTGATTCGGGGCGTGGCTCGTCCGCACATCAGCCTGGTGACACCGGCCTTGAACTGCGCCGCTTGCATCGAACGCAATCTGGCGTCGGTGCGGGAGCAGGGGCTGTCCGACGACGCCTGGGAACAATGGGTGATCGACGGCGGATCGAAGGATGGGACGGTGGCGATCCTGGAGCGGACGCCGCATCTGCACTTCGTGTCCGAGAAGGACGGCGGGTTGAGCGACGCGGTGAACAAGGGCTTGAAGCGGGCGACCGGTGAATGGCTGATCTGGCTGAACGCCGATGACGCCCTGGCGCCGGGGGCGTTGCGTCGGTTTCTGGACGAACAACCCAAGTACCCGGACGCCCGGATGTTTTGCGGCCAGGAAAAGATCTTCCGGTACGACGGGACCCTGGAGACGGTGGAGGCGGCGCGAACCTATCGGTTCGAGGAACTGATCGGGCCGCAGACGGCGGTGAACCAGGCTTCGACGGTGGTGCATCGCAGTGTCTCCGACCGGGTGGGATTGATGGATGAACAGTACCGGTATGCGATGGACTACGAATGGACCGTGCGGGCGTCGCGGGAGTTTTCCTGCCAGCCGCTGGATTTCGTGATCGCCCATTACCATCGGCGGCCGGGATCGATCATGGACAAGGGGATTGCCGCGCAGCATCGGGAGTTTCTGAAGGTGCGCCGGCGGTACGGGTGTTCGCCCTGGGACCGGCATGAACTGCGGTTGCGCTGGTATCTCTGGACGGAACCGCTGCGTCGGTTGGGGTGGTTGCGACGGGGAGTGCGGCGGGTGAAGGCGTGGGCGGGACGGGAACCGCTGCATCCGATTTCCGGATGAATGCCCGACCTGTTTCGGTACTGCACGTGGTGAGCGGCCTGGCGTCCCAGGGCGGGGTGATGGCGTTTGCCCGCACCGCCGCGGGTTTGGCGATCGAGGGCGTGGAGCAGGCGGTTTGGAAACATCGTGATTTCCAAGGGGACGGTGGGGTGACGTGGATTCGGGAAGGGGTGGCGACGGCGACGGATCTGGGCATGCGCCACGACTTGGTGGCGGGTTGGCGGGAGGGGTTGGTGCTGAAGCGATGGTTGAAGGCCCGGATGGCGGCGGGGGAGCGTTGGATACTGCATGCGCATAGCCGGGTCGGGGCCTTGGCCGCGGTGGTGGCGGGCCGTGGGGCGGGTTGTCCGACGCTGGTGCATTTGCACAAACTATCGGGGCAACCCTGGATTTACCGGGCCCTGGTGCGTTGGGGGCGGGCGGGCTGGGTGTTCAACTCCCAACGGACGCGACGGCACCATGGCATTCCCGAAGGCGAGGCGACCGTGGTGTATCCGCCGGTGCGCTGGCCGGGATCGCCGGCGGGTGCGGGGGAGGGGCGATGGTTTGCCGCGGGGGCGTATGTGCGGGTGAAGCAGTTCGATCGCTTGATACGGGCGGTGGCATTGTTGCGACGGGAAGGCTTGGATTGGCCGCTGGAACTGTATGGTCGCAGCCAACCGGCGGTGGACCCGGTGCACGACGCCGAACTGGAGCGGTTGGCGGCGGGAACGAGCGGGGTGCATTTACGGGGGTACACGGGGGATTGGGCCTCGGCGATGCGGGGCGAGGATGTGTTTGTGCATCCGGCGGATCTGGAAGCCTACGGGATCGTGGTGTTGGAGGCGTTTGCGCGTGGATGCCGGGTGGTGGTGCCGCCGGAGAGCATTCTGGACGAAATCGTGGGGGACGAACGGCAGGCGGGGGGGTGGGTGTCGGTGGTGTCGACCGAGCCCGCGGGTTTGGCGGCGGGGATGCGTCAGGCGATGGCGGAAGGCGGGAATGCGGAGGAGCGGTGGCGTCGGCGCCAGGGGGTTGGGGGTCGAGTGTCGATCGAACAATGCGTTTGCCAGTTGAGCGGGTTGTATCGTTCACTGACGGCCACGAACCGATGCTTCCGCAACAGCTCAAAGCCCTGATTGTCGGGGCGATTTCCCTGGGGATGGCGCTATTCCTGGGCTACGCCGTCGCCAAGGAGAACTACTACCTGCTGGTGTCCGGCGTCCTGGGGGCGGCCATCGCCTACGCGCTGGTGATGCCGGGGTACTCGCTGATGCTGGCGTTGGCGGTGCTGAGTCCGCTGAACCTGCCGCTGCCGTTCGTCTGGAACTTTCCCTTCGTGTTGCTGCTGATGGGTTTATGTTTCGTGAAGTATGCGCTTCAACGCGCGGTGGCGCCTCATACGGTGCCTCGGTTTCGACCGGCGATGACGTGGTTGGTGGCGATCTTTTTTGCCTGGGTGATCATCCGGTATTTGATGGACCCGGTGCTGCCGGGCGTGGCGGTCGGTCGTGGCAACGACGTGACCGGGTTTCGGGCGTACCTCAACTTTGCGACCTGCCTGTTCCTGCTGATGACGGTGAGTCTCTATCTGGGTTCGGAAGGGCAGGCGGCGGAACTGGTGCGGTCGCTGGTGAAAGTGTCGCTGGTGTTTGTGCTGTTTCTGGTGCCGATGACCCTCACCAAGAGCATGATGGTGGCGGATGTGCTGACGGCGTTCGGCATGTACGTGGCGATGTACGACAACGGTTGGTTGCGCTTCGTCGTGCTGGGGTTGTTCGGACAATTGCTGGTGGCGGGATCGATGCTGCCGGCGCTGGTGCCGATCGAGCGGAAATGGGTGCGGCTGGGGATGTTCGGTTTGGGCATGGTGGGCGTGCTGCTGTCCGGCAACCGGACCTCGGTGGTCATGGTGGCGATGCTGGTGGTGTCGATCGCCTACTTGCGTCGGCAACGGAAGCTGCTCACCGCCTGCATCGCCGGGGTGGTGATTTTCCTGTCCGGATCCTGGTATGTCGGTGAGCACTTCCGGTTTTCCGGCGGTGTCGGTTTGTACCGGTTCGTGACGCTGGTCAGCGGGCGCGCGGCGGAAATGACGGACGCAGCGCAAAACGTGCAATGGCGTCGGGCGCGCTGGGAACGCGCCTGGTACGACATCCAACGGGAGCCGTGGGTCGGGCTGGGTTATGGCGGTCTCCAGCGTGCGTTTGTCTATTCCAACCGGTCGGAGTACGAGGCGGCGGCGATCGAAATCGATGTGGCGGCCGGCTCGATTCACAACGGCTACCTGGCGTCGGCGCGTGCGCTGGGCATTCCGGCGGCGCTGCTCTTCGTGCTGATCGTCATCGTCCAGGGATTTCGTGAGTTCCGGGAGATCCGGCGCTGGGAGGGCGCGGATACGGTGCGAGCCCAACTGCACATGTTCACCCTGGCCAATCTGCTGACGATGCTCCTGGAGAGCTATGTCGGTCACGGGTTGAACAATCACATGGTGTGGCTGCTGGTCGGCATGGGCATCTCGATCCGGCGCTGTCCCTGGCGGCAGCAGACGGAGAGCCGTCCAACTCCAGATTCTCAACCGGGAACCGGGCCGGTGCGGGGAATCACCCCGCAAGCGCTGCCTGCCTGAGCGGGGCTGGGAAGCCGTCTGTTCAGGAACGAAGTGCTCATAGGCCATGAAACGCGGATTCCAGGGGGCGGGACGCGCGCTGCTAAGGACGCACGGTGCCTAGGTGGGAGGGTTTTCAAGAATTGAACACGTATTGGAACCATGAACCGGGACGCGAGCCGTGGAGCGGGCGGCCCTCATCCCGACCTTCTCCCGGAGGGAGACGGAGAATAGGCGCCACGGGTTTTGGAAGGTTGAGCCGGGCGTTCGCTGGAACGAGTCGAGACGGCTCGCACGGATGCGGTTCGGGCGTGTTGCTGCACGGCAGAAGCGACTCCCTCTCCCGCCGGGAGAGGGTTGGGGTGAGGGAGCCGGTTGCAACCCTCGCGATGGCGCGCGTGGTGGGGTGCGTTGAATGATGTGCGGTGACTGATTGCCTCGCTTTGGGTTGTCATGCGTTTTCTTCCTTCGAAACTGGTGCCGTTGGTCGACCTGCTGGCTTGGCCGCTGGTGTATCCGGCCGCGTTCCTGCTGAAGGTGGTGCGTTGTGCCGGCGTTGCGCGCATGCCCTGGTGCCGCAAGGCCCTCATGCAGGTCGGGGTGTTTCCCATCCATCGGCATTACTACGAGCCTCAGTTTGATCACCGGTCGCTCCGCCGCCCCCTCACGGAAGAACGCCCGCTGCCGGGCATCGACTGGAATGAGGCGGGGCAGTTGGCCCTGTTGAACTCTTTTCAGTTCACCTCCGAATTGGCGGATGTGGCGTCCGAGCGACGGGAACCGCCGGAGTTTCACTTCAACAATGGGACCTTCGAGAGCGGGGATGCGGAGTTTCTGTACCAATGGGTCCGGCTGAGGAAACCGCGTCGGATCATTGAGATTGGCAGCGGTTACTCGACCCTGATGGCGGCGCGCGCGGTGCGGAAGAACCAGTCGGAGGATCCCGGATATCAGTGCCGGCAGATTTGCATCGAGCCATACGAGATGCCCTGGCTGGAGCGTGTCGGGGTGGAAGTGATCCGGCGCCGGGTGGAGGACGTTGGGTTGGGGGTGTTTGGAGAATTGGACCGGGGCGATCTGCTCTTCATCGATTCCTCGCACATGATCCGGCCGCAGGGCGATGTGCTGTTCGAGTTTCTCGAACTGTTGCCCACGTTGCGTCCGGGCGTGGTGGTTCATGTGCATGACATTTTTTCGCCCCGGGACTATCTGCCCTCGTGGGTGCTGGAGCAGGTGCGATTCTGGAATGAGCAGTACCTGCTGGAGGCCTTTCTGACGGGGAACAAGGACTGGCGGGTGATCGGCGCGGTGAACTGGCTGAAGCACCGGCATTTCAACGCGTTGAAGGAGCGGTGTCCGTTCCTGACGTCCGACCGGGAGCCGGGGTCCTTCTACATGGAACGGGTGTCGGGCTAGCCCCGGGCATGGAACCGTCGGCATCGAATCCGTGGCGGCGTTGGATCGGCCTGTTGACGGGAAAGGTTGCCGGCGGGCGATCGGCGGACCGTTACCGGCGGGCGATCTGGACCATCCTGGCCAGCGGGCTTTCGAAGACGGGCGGGCTGTTGTCGATGCTGATCCTGGTGCCGCTGGTGATGAAGTATCTGGGAGACGAGCGGGCGGGGGTCTGGATGACGATGAACTCACTGACCGTGTTGGTGGGGTTCGCGGACCTGGGCATGGGGACGGGTCTGATGACCAAAGTGGCGCAGGCCATGGGGGCGCAGCGGGAGGATCTGGCCAGGCGGGCGATCAGCAGCTGTTTCTTTGTGCTGCTGGGGGTGTCGATGGTGTTGGGGGTGGTGTTCGTCCTGCTGAATCCCGCGCTGCATTGGGATCGGATTCTCAAGACGACGACCGATTTAGGGCGGGAAGAGATGTCGGCGGCCATGTTGGCCTTCGTGCTGGTGACGCTGGCGGGACTGCCGTTTTCGTTGGTGGAACGCGTGCAGTCGGGGCAGCAGGAAGGTTTTTCGAGCCATCTCTGGCAGGGGGGCGCAACGCTGCTGTCGCTGGCGGGGGTTTGGCTGGCGTTGAGGTCGGGTTGGGGGTTGCCCGGCGTGTTGTGGGCGGGATTGGGCATCCGGACGCTGATGCTGGTGGCGAATTGGGCGGTGTATTTTCTCGGGCAACGACGGGCCCTGTGTCCGAGGTGGTCTGAGTGCAGCCGGGAGACGGCCTGGGACATGATCCGGTTGGGCATGGTGTTTCTCTGGTTGAACGTTTTGGCATTCAACTGGTGGCTGGTGGACCCGATCGTGATCACCCGGGCCCTGGGGGCGGATGCGGTGGCGGGGTATGGGGCGATGCAGCGATTGTTCGCCGTGGGTTTGGTCGCCCAATATCTGGTGATGCCGTTGTGGCCGGCGTTCGGGGAGGCGTTGGCGCGGCGGGACTACGACTGGGCACGGGTGACGATGCATCGCGCGTTGGTGGGCACGGTGGTGTTGACCGCGGTGCTGGGGTTGGTCCTGGTGATTTTGGGACCGTGGATCACCCGCCATTGGTTGCCCACCGCGTTTGTTCCGACGCTGGGATTGTTGGCGGGCATGGCGTGCCTGAACCTTCTGCTGATCGTGGCTTGGACGCTTTCCGGGGTGTTGGTGCACGGCAGCTACCTGCGTCGCCAGGCTGGGTTGTACACGGTGGCCGCGGTGATGGCGTTTGCGCTGAAACTGTGGCTGGTGCGCGTCTGGGGGTTGTCGGGGGTGGTTTGGGCCTCGGTGATCGCCTTTGGGCTGATCTACGCGCCGATGGCTTTTCGCCTGGCGCGGGAGGCGGTGGCTGGGCCTGGATCACGGGCCGGAACGGGGAGGACGGCTTGAGTTCCGGCTTGCCATGGGGTGGTGGTTTCCGCGAGAGGCAGGGGCAAATCCTATGAACCGTTTCCAACAGGCATGATGGCATCGCGACTTCCATGGTGGCGCAGCCTGCCGGCGTGGCCGTTTCTCTGGTACACGCGGTGGGAAGGCGCGCCGCTCGGCCGGCGCTTCTTGGGCATTTCCGTGGTGCCGCGTCTGCTGCCCAAGGAGGGGCGGTTTGAATTCCGCCATCGCAACGGCGCCACCCTGGAGTTGGAGTATGGCGATTCGCTGGGGTTCCTCGCCTTCATCTTCGGAGGGTTTGAGCCGGCGGAGTTGTCGGCGTTGATGGCGCGGTTGAAGCCCGGTGACACCGTGTTGGATGTCGGAGCCAACATCGGCTTCCACACCACCGCACTGGCCACGGCGGTCGGACCTTCGGGGAAGGTTTTCGCGGTCGAACCGGTTCCGGACAATGCCGCACGGCTTCGGGCCAATCTTGATCGGAACAACCTCACCAATGTTCAGATCTTCCAAGTCGCCTCCGGGGCATCGACGGGTGAGATCGAGCTCGAACTGACCCGCGATCCGGCCTTTGTTTCCGGCCATGGCGCCGTTGGGGGCGGACCGGTGGGACGCCGGTTGAAGGTGCCGCTGGCCCGTATCGATGATCTGTGGCGGTCGGCAGGGTCGCCGCCGGTGAAGGTGATGAAACTCGACACCGAAGGTGCCGAACTGGAGGGCCTGAATGGAGCCGAGGAAATGATTCGCGCCTGCCGGCCGGCCATTTTGCTGGAGGCCAACGACGAGGCTCGCCTGGCGGTCCTGGATCAGTGGCTGCTGCCGCGGGGCTATCGACGGACCCAACCGGTTGGGTTCGAGGTTTGGAACCATCTTTATGAAGCGGCTGAACCCGGCCGTCGGGGAGCCTGACATGAGTTTACGACTTCGTGTGCGGGATTGGCTGCGGCGTCGGGGTTACGACCTGCACCGGTATGCCCTGGAACTGGATCCGGCGGAGCGCCGACGGCGCATGCTCGCCGCGGCACGCATCGACCTGGTGCTTGATGTCGGTGCGAACGAGGGCCAGTACGCCATGGAACTGCGGAAACTGGGCTTCGCAGGTCACATCGTCTCGTTTGAACCCATTCAGGAAGTCGGCGCCCGATTGCGCGCCCATCTGGGATCGGATCCCCGGTGGGAGTATCGGGGCATGGCCCTGGGTTCCATGGACGGAACCTCGACCATCCAGGTGGGGGCGGAATCCGCGACCAGTTCCCTGCTGAAGCCTTCGGCATACCTGGTCGAACGTGCGGCGCACGCGCGATCGGTGCGCAGCGAGGAAGTGCGGGTGGCACGTCTGGACACGGTGTTTGAGCCAGACTGGGGACGGCGGCGGATCTGGCTGAAACTCGACACCCAGGGCTTCGAGATGGAGGTGTTGCGGGGGGCGACCCAGGCGCTGGCCCAGGTTCAGATCCTTCAGCTCGAACTTTCCCTGCGCCCGCTTTACGAGGGCGAACCCGGTTTTCTGGAAGTCTCCCACTGGCTCGCGGAACGCGGCCTGGAATTGGTGGGCCTGGAACCTGGGTTCGTCGAGGCGTCCACGGGCCGGTTGCTGCAGTCGGACGTGTTCTTTGCCCGGCGCGGAGTTTTTGGCGGCGAGGACGAGCGGTTGCCCGCCGGCAAGGCGACGGTATGATCGGGCCGTGGCTGATCCAGTGACGTTTGCTTTCTTGATGGCGGTGATGACGTTGACGCAGGCCCCGTCCGGGAGCGATCCGGGGACGGCGTCGCCGAAGCCGACCAACGTGCTGGATGGGGCGACGGGTTTCGCGGTCGGGACTCCCGGGGTGGGTGATCCCGTGGAGGCGGAGTACGAGCGCCTGTTGGCATTCGACGACGAGGCCCAGGAGGAGATGGACCGCTGGATTCGCGAGGCGGACGCCCTGGGGCCGGACGCAGACAGCAGCGTGTTGCAGCGGAAGATCGACGATCGGATCGCGGCGGTCACCCGGGCGTATGCGGCGTTTCTGGAAAAGCATCCGAGCCATGCGCGGTCCCGGATCGCGTTTGGCAGTTTTTTGAATGACACCGGCCAGGAATCGGGGGCGAAGGCGCAGTGGGAGAAGGCGCTGGAACTGGATCCGAAGAACCCGGCGGTCTACAACAATCTGGCCGGGTATTTCGGACACCACGGACCGATCACCAATGCGTTCACCTACTTCGAGAAAGCCATCGCGTTGGATCCCAAGGAACCGGTCTATTACCAGAACCTGGCCACCACGGTGTTTCTGTTCCGCAAGGACGTGATGGAGCATTACGCGATCACCGACGAACAGAAGGTGTTCGACAAGTCGCTGGCCTTGTATCGGAAGGCGATGGAGTTGGATCCCGGCAACTTCGTTTTGGCGGCCGACACCGCTCAAACCTACTACGGGATCAAGCCGTCCCGGCATGACGAAGCCCTGGCGGCATGGCGCAAGGCCTACGAACTCGCCTCCGACGACCTCGAACGCGAGGGAGTTCGGGTTCACTTCGCCCGCATCCAGATCCAGGCGGGGCGGTTCGCCGAGGCGCGGACCAACCTGACCCTGATCACCAACGCCCACTTTCAGGTGGTGAAGGAGCGCATCGAAAAGACGCTCGAGGCGCGGCTGAAGGGCACCAAAGCCGAGGAATCGGCGATTCCTGAGGACGAGACGCCGACCGCGGTTTCGCTGGAAAGGAAACGTGCCAGCAAAACCCCCTGATCCGCCGGCAATCCCGTCATGGGGAGAGCTCTTGAGAGCGGCCCAGGCGGAAGTGGAACAGACGCTGCTGGAACTTCCGGAGACGGTTCGGGGTGCGGCCTCGAAGGTGCCGGTGATTTACGAACGGCGTCCGGGCCATGGGTTGGTCGAGGACGGTCTCGACGACGATCTGCTCGGACTGTTTGTCGGAGACCCTTTGGCGGAGGAAGGGCTGGGTGGCTCCGTGCCGGCGCAGATTCTCCTGTTTCTGGAGAACCTCTGGGAGTTTGTGGAAGGTGACCCCGAGGCCTATGCGGAGGAGGTTCAAACCACCTACCTGCACGAACTGGGACATTATCTGGGCCTGGACGAGGTGGATTTGGAGGAGAGGGGACTGGATTGAAGCTGCTTCACCAGGCCGCGGCGTAGGCTCGGCTGTCGGTCCAGCGGTCCACACCGAGATCAGCGCCGCTCGCACGCCCAAGCTGACCACGGGTGACGCCGAGTTGGTTGATCAACTTGAATTCGCGCCACAGGGATTCTCCGGAGATTTCCCCACGGAGCAGCCGCTGATAGCCCTGGACGAGCCGGGTCAGGTCCTCGGGGGATTCATCCAGGAACTCGATTCGGAACCTTCGGACTCCGGCGGCGATCAGGCGTCCCGCATGTTCGGCTCCGGTCTGGGCCCGGGCATTGAACACCGTGTTCCGACAGCCGGCGTCGGCTTTCAACGGATGATCCGCCCCGACCCGGTCGCGGAGGCGAACCTCATGCTTGTCGCATGGCCGGCCGCAGTCGCGGTAGTCCTTGCCCTTCGAGAGGAAGGCGCAGAAGACGCAATGCTCCATGTGGAACATCGGCATGTGCTGATGCAGCGTGATCTCGAACCAATGTGCCGGTGCGCCTCGCACCAAGTCCTCGAGCTGATCGGCGTTGAGATCGTAGCTGGCCGTCACCCGCTCCAGGCCGAAGTCCCGAATGAAATACTCCGCGGTCAGCGGGTTGGCCACGTTGAGGGAGAAATCTCCGACGCGCCGGGTATCAGCAAAGGCGGCGAGGTGTTCGTGGTTGCGCACCAGCACGCCATCGGCCTGCGCGGATCGGACTTGCTGGAGGATCCAGTCCTCGCCGGGTTTGAAAATCCGGGGAGGCGCGACGTAGATCAGCATGTCCGGCGCGCCTTTTTCCCGCGCGATTTTCACGGCTTCGCGATAACGCTTCGGATCTTCGAACTCGCAGTACAGGACTGCCGGACGGGTGGCCAACGCGGCTTCGAGTTGGGCGAAGGTTCGCACCAACAGGGCAAGTCCGGGTTCGGGCAGCGGTGCGTGAGCGGTTTCGGGCGACGTGGTGGCGGGGCTGATCCGGCAGGGATCGGCCGGTTGCAGCATCTGCCAGCGGGGCGGATGGGAACGTTGTTCCTCCAGTTGGCGCACCACTTCGCGCCGAACTCGGTTGAGCTCGCTGACGGGCAGGAGCACGGCGTCGGACAGGTGGTTGGCGACCTTCCCCAGCCGGAACGGCGTTCCTCCGAGCCGGCTGAACTGTTGCGTCAGGCGCGCGGTGTCGAGAGGTTGCTGGCGTGCCACTTCCAGCGGCATCGTGGATTCGACGCGGACGATGGGGCCGGCTTCATCGCGGGCGATGACGATCAGCGGTTCGCCGGCGCGGCCGTGGATTTCGAGGTGGATCGGTCGCTGGTGCGCCGGTGACTCGCCGGCGAAGGTCTGTCGCAGTTGCTTCTCCAGCTGGGGATCGCTGGTTTTCCAGATGCGATGACCGGGCTGGAGTTTTTGGAAGTCCACCGCCCCCCGCAGGAAGGTCAGCGCTGTCTCGCGTCCGCGCGGATGAACTTCAAAAACCCGGCCGCCCTCCTCGTCCAGGTCAGGTCGCCCCGCATCGAAGACCACCCCGTCACCCGCGGCGATAGGCGCCACCGGTTGCAGCCAGACCCGGTCCCGGTCGATGCGGGTGATGGCGCCGACAAACACACCCCGCTTTTTCCCAAACCTGCCGTGCACCAGTTGCTGGTTGTCGATGCCGGTGAGCCAGCCCGGGGAAATGCCACGGCTGAACGCCATTTCCATCTGGTACCGGGCCGTGGCCGCGTCGATCGGCGGGCGAGACGGGCGTTCAGGGGCGTCGGTGTCGGACGTTGCGGGTGCGAGCTGGTCCAGGGCGTTTCGGTAAAGGCGCGTGATGCTGGCGACGTACTCGGCGGACTTCAGCCGGCCTTCGATTTTGAGCGAATCCACCCCGGCACGAACCAGATCCGGGAGCACCTCCAGCCCCGCGAGGTCCTGGGGACTGAGCAGGTAACGACGGTCGCCGAGGTCCACCTTGTGTCCGTCCGCCAGGAGTTCGTAGGGCATCCGGCAGGCCTGGGCACATTCACCGCGATTGGCGGAGCGACCACCGAGCGCCTCGCTCGTCAGGCACTGGCCGGAGTAGGCCACGCAGAGGGCGCCATGGACGAAGATTTCCAGGGACGGCGACGAAGTTTCCGGCGCCAAGGCGGCACGGATGCGGGCAATTTCGGTGATGGTGTTTTCCCGGGCCAGGACGACCACGTTGCAGCCCAGTCGCTGGGCGAAGGTGACTCCGGCGGGACTGGTGACCGTCATCTGCGTCGAGGCGTGGATCGGAAAATCCGGGGACAGACGGCGGATCAGGCGGCAGACGCCGATGTCCTGCACGATGGCGGCGTCGACTCCGGCGGCGATGAGGGTCCGGAGGTACTCGGCGGCCTCGGTGAGTTCCCGGGTGAACACCAGCGTGTTGAAGGTCACGTAGCCTTTGACGCCGCGGGAGTGCAGCCACTGCATCAACTTGGGCAGGTCGGTTTCCGTGAAATTGTTGGCGCGTAGCCTGGCATTGAAGCGGGTGAGGCCGAAGTAGACGGCATCGGCGCCGTTTTCGACAGCGGCTTTGGCGCACTCCCAGTCGCCGGCTGGCGCGAGCAGCTCGGGAAGCCGGGCGTGCTGGCGGGCGTGAGTGGCGATGGAGGCGGTGGTGGTGTCAGGTAGGGACGTCATTCCGGCGACCGCAGGGTAGCGCTGATTGGACGGGAGGCGAGCTTGGGAAACGGAGCCGCGAAAGCGGGAACCAGGTCAAAGGGCGGAAGTCCATGCCGCGGGGTTGGATGGGCCTGCTGCAAAGCCGGGCTGCGGTGGGTCGCCCGGCGCTTGCTCCCATGGGCCGGTTGACCTCAGGTTCTCGCCGTTGCTCATGGCTCTGAATCTGTTCAACACACTGACGCGGCGGATCGAACCCTTCGCGCCCATGGATGCCCAGGAACGTCGCGTGGGGATGTACTGCTGCGGTCCGACGGTTCATGACTTCGCCCACATCGGGAATTTCAAGACCTTCGTCCTGGCGGACCTGGTGCGGCGTTACCTGGAGTTCAAGGGGTACCAGGTGAATCACGTCATGAACGTCACGGACGTGGAGGATAAGATCATCCGGCGCGTGCGGGAGTCCGGAACGACTCTCCAGGAGTTCACGCGCCGATATGAGTCGGCGTTCTTCGAGGATCACCGTGCACTGAACTGTCTGGCGCCCACATCGACACCGCGGGCCACGGAGTTCATCGGCGACATCGTGGCGTTGATCGAGCGTTTGCAGGCACGGAAACTGGCCTACGTCGCGGCCGACGGTTCCGTGTACTTCAGCATCGACAAGTATCGGGGCTGCGGCTGCCGGTATGGTCAGTTGCTCAACTTGAATTTCGACCAGATGCGCCCGGGGGAAAGGGTGGCGAATGACGAGTATGGCAAGGAGGCCATCGCCGATTTCGCTCTCTGGAAAGCCCGAGTGCCCGAGGACGGCGATGTGTTCTGGCCCAGCCCCTGGGGTGAGGGGAGGCCTGGTTGGCACATCGAGTGCAGCGCTATGAGCATGAAGCTGCTCGGACCGAGCTTCGACCTGCATCTGGGTGGCGAGGATTTGATCTTCCCCCATCACGAGGACGAAATCGCCCAGAGCGAAGGAGCGGGTTTGCAGGCGAATGGCATGCCCTTCGTCCGTCACTGGGTGCACGCCGCCTTCCTGCTGGTGGAAGGCAAGAAGATGAGCAAATCGCTCGGGAACTTTTTCACCCTGCGCGACCTCCTGGAGAAGGGCTTTGTCGGACGGGAGATCCGGTACCTGCTGCTTTCCGCCCGCTACCGGGAGTCCTTCAACTTTACCTTGGAAGGACTGCAGAGCGCCCGGGTCGCCCTGGCGCGGTTGGATGAGTGCTTAGGGAAACTTCGCGACCGGGCTGCCGGGGCCTCCGCCGGGGTGGTGGATGCCACATTGCTCCAAGGGGTCACCGAGGCGCTCGACGACGACCTCAACGTCTCTCAGGCCTGGGGAACGATTTTTGAGTGGGTGCGGGACCAAAACCGAAAGATCTCGGAGGGTGGCATGACACCGGCGGAAGCCGCGAACGCCAGCGCGGCGTTTGAAAAGGTTCTCGGCATTTTTGGATTGGAAGCGACGGGCGCCGCGGAGGCTCCCGATGCGGTTCGGGCCCTGGCGGAGGCGAGGCAGGCGGCGCGGAAGGCTCGGGATTTTCGGCAGGCCGATGTCCTGCGAGACGAATTGAAGGCGCTGGGCTGGGTGGTGGAAGACACTGCAAAAGGCCCCAAACTCAAGCGCCTTTAAGGGGGAGGGACGCCCCCCTCCACAGCAGGCGAGACGCCCGCCGCTACGGAGGCCCGGTGCATGGGTAGATTCGAGGCCCCGCGGGGCGGGACCATTTGGGCTTTTTAAGAGCGGGCGGGTGGCTAGGCTCACCGGCCATGTCGCAGGCGTATTCGATCGGTTTCCTGGGTGCTGGACGGATGGCGACCGCGCTGGCGTTGGGCTTTGTGCGAGCCGGTCTTGTCAGGGCGGCGCAGTTGGTGGCCAGCGATGTGGAATCGGTGGCGCGCGAAGCCTTCTCCAAAGCAACGGGCGGCGCATCGACCGATTCCAATCGAACGGTGGCCGCGGCGCCCACCGTCGTGATCGCGGTGAAACCCCATCAGGTGGGTGAGGTGCTTCGTGAGATTCGTGAGGTGCTGACCCCTCAGCACCTGGTGATATCCATCGCCGCGGGCGTGACTCTGGCTCAACTCCAAAGCCACCTGGCGGAAGGGACACGCGTCGTGCGGGTGATGCCGAACACGCCGGCAGTGGTGGGGGCGTCGGCGACCGCGTATGCGCTGGGCTCGGGCTGCCGACCCGAGGATGCAGCCTGGGTGGGGCAACTATTTGCCTCGGTGGGGGTGGCCTTCCAGGTTCGGGAAGCACTGCTGGATGCGGTTACCGGCCTGAGTGGAAGCGGGCCGGCCTACGGTTATCTGATGATTGAGGCGCTGAGCGATGGTGGGGTGGCGGCAGGATTGCCCCGTGAAACGGCCACCCGCCTGGCCGCTCAGACGCTGCTTGGGGCGGCTCGAATGGTCCTGGAGACGGGGCTTCACCCGGGCGCCTTGAAGGATCAGGTGACCAGTCCGGGGGGGACCACCATTGAAGGACTCCATGAGCTTGAGAAGGCGGGCGTTCGAGCGGGCTTGATGAACGCGGTTCGAATCGCTGCGGATAAATCACGGCGTCTAGCGCAAAGTGCTTCATGAATTTCCCCCCACCCACATCACGCCAGGCGCAGGTCATCTGGTTCGCAATGACCGCGCTGGCGGTGGCACTCACGCTGGGCATTGTGGGCGCCGTGATCTGGGGGGTCGGCCGGGTGTTGCTTGTGTTGTCGCCGGTGCTCTGGCCGCTGGCGGTGGCGGCGATCATCGCCATGATTCTCGATCCGGTGGTGGAATGGTTGGTGGGACGCAAGGTGCCACGGTTGAGGGCCATTCTGTTGGTCTTTGGTGTGGCGGCCGTGCTGGTGCTCGGGGTGATCGGGAGCATTGTCCCCCGGGTGGTGGTGGAAGCCCGCGATCTGGCCGGCCGTATCCCGGGGTATGCGAGCACGGCTCAAACCAAGCTGCAGAAATGGATCAATGAACCTCCGGCTTCGTTGATTCCGCTGTTGCCCAAGTCGATTCAGGACAGACTTCCCAGTCGGCTGCGGGGCGAGTTGAGCCATGAGGACACCAACACAGCAGTGGCTGGAGGCGGGGTGGATGCCCCACCTCGTCCAGTATCGGCGGTACTGCCTCCGGTGACGAACAACGCTGCTCTCTCACCGGGAGAGACCAACACCGCGGGTGCTTCAGGGGGTGCGGCGGAGTCGGTGACCGCGGCTCCCTGGTGGACCCGTGCCATGAACCCCGAGGCATTGAAAACCGCAGGGGATTGGATCGCTACCGTCGTTCCGGAAGTGGGCGGTTGGTTTGTGGGGCAGTTGGGGCGGGTCGCATCCTGGTTTGGGGTGGTGGCTGGGCTGGCCCTGATTCCGATCTATGCGTTCTACTTTCTGCTCGAAAAGCAGGGCATCGAAACGCGATGGACGGATTACCTCCCGGTGTCGGACTCGCGCTTGAAGGACGAAGTCGTGTGGCTGCTCAAGAACATTAATGACGCGCTGATCGTGTTCTTCCGAGGGCAGGTGTTGGTGGCGATTTGTGATGGGGTGTTGTACGCGATCGGTTTTCTGCTGATCGGGCTGCCCTACGCGATGCTGCTAGGGATGGCGGCGGCTGTGCTCACCATTGTGCCGTTCCTGGGGGCCATCGTGACCTGTGGGGCCGCCTTGGTCATCGCGATGGTTCAGTTTGGGGACTGGCAGCATCCGCTCTGGGTCTTGGCGGTTTTTGCGATCGTGCAGGGGATCGAAGGCTGGATCATTCAACCAAAGATCATTGGGGATCGAGTGGGTTTGCATCCGTTGACCATCATCATTGCGTTGCTGATGGGCACAACACTGATGGGCGGGATTTTGGGAGGATTGCTGGCGATCCCAACGACGGCGGTGATCCGGGCCTTGATGTTCCGATATATTTGGCATGCGCGGGAGGCACGCGGGTGAGTACCGTGCGGGAGCGCGGGTGCGGCGAATGCGGGGAGGGCCAAATTGCTCAGGAGAAAGCAGTTGACATCTCGAAGCTCACGGTGAAATCTGCCAGCGCTAGGTAGGTGCGTAATTGGACCGATAGACAACGACCTCTGAACCCATGAAGAAAGCGTTTCTTATTGCATTATTGGCAGCGCTCGGACTTGGAACTGCGTCTGCGCAGGCCAAGGACGTTGCGTCCGAGCGAGTCGCCGTGAAGGCGCTCTCGACTGTGGCGACCGCTGAACTGCCGGCGACGGCGGCGAAGTTGGTGATGGAAGCTCCGAAGGAAGCTCGTGCGCAGCGCTTGGCTGCGGTCATCCAAAAGGTGGCTCGTACGAATCCCTCGGCTCTGCGCCACGTGGTGGCGAGTATCTCCAAGGCTGATTCGAGCATGGCTCCTCTGGCTGCCGGTTTCGCGGCCAAGGCTCAGCGCGAATCGACCGGTGAAATCGCGGCAGCTGCTTGCGGTGCGGCTCCCGAAAAGGCGGCTGAAGTGTTGGCAGTGTGTTCCGTTGCGACGGACCTCTCCAATGTCACGCTGGCCCAGATGGTTTCGACCATTGACCCTGTTTTCTCGGCGGAAGTGCTCTCCCAAGAGGCGTCCGCTGTTGACGTGACCGCCAGCGCCGCGACGGTGCGTGGTGGCACGGTGATTCGTCCTCTCCCGATCCCTGGAGCCGTTGGTTCCTCGATCGGCGGCGATGTGATCACCACCACTCCGACGCCGGTTGGACCTGGTCGTCCTGGTTTTGACCCGGATCGTTACGGGCGTGGCGGCCGGTAATCCTTGCCGGGTAACCGGTGGGATTTCCTGAGTCCGAGCGACGCGCCATTTAGCGACCCATCCCTTTCGAGGGATGGGTCTTTTTGTTGGGTGTGACAATATTGCCCACCGCGCCGAGATCTTGGGACAGAACAGCTCGTCGAGGCGCAGCGGGAAGGGAGATCGCCATGACGCATGGCTGGCCTCCCACCTGAACCTCGAAACAGCGGTTTCCACACTTGAAAATACGAAATTCAAGTCAGCGGAGGGATTTGCGGCCGTGGGGCTTCTCTTGCACCAGGGGAGTCGGAGAGCGTTCTTCGTCAGCAGCTTTCCCAGCCTTCGGGTGATTCGAGGGTGGTTGCCAGGGTGGAGGCCGCGTTGCCTCTGGCATGGCTTGCGCTATGGGTGGTCTCGTCGTTGGGGAGTGAATCCATTGAGTCAACGAACCATGAACCTTTTCAGCCTTTTCGTGTTTTTCGGGACGATGGCTCTGGCGGCCCTCGCTCAGATGTATGTGAAGTCGATGTTCCACAAGTACAGTCGGGTGTCCGGCTCCAGCGGCTCTACTGGTGCCGAGGCTGCCGCCGAGATCTTGAGAAGGAACGGGATTCACAACGTGGGGATCTTCGAGCACCAGGGTTTCCTGGGTGACCATTACGATCCACGGCACAAGCGACTGGTGCTTTCGTCGGATGTTTATCATGGACGCTCGCTTTCCGCGCTGGGCGTAGCGGCGCATGAAGCCGGGCACGCCATTCAGCATAAGAACGCCTATTTCCCGCTGCATTTGCGCATGGCGGCGGTGGGGGCGACCCAGTTTGCCAGTCAGGTGGTGATGTGGCTGCCGCTGCTGGGAATGGCATCCGGGATTGGAACCTCCACCTTTTGGCTAATGCTGATGGCGTTGGGGTGGGGGGTGATCATGGCGTTCAACCTTGTCACTCTGCCGGTCGAGTACGATGCCTCGCGACGGGCCAAGGAAATGCTGGCGCGTTTGGGACTGGTACGGACGGCGGAGGAAGGTGTGGGCGTGGCGCGGGTGTTGAATGCCGCGGCCCTCACGTATGTGGCAGCGTTCATCACCTCGCTGGCTTACATGCTGATGTACCTGCTGCCGCTTTTGACGGGGCGATCCAGGAATGATTGATCCCATTTGGCCGGCACCGTCACGGATTGCCGGCCAAACGGGTTGCCAAGGGTGGGGTTCGGGTGGCATGGGTGGGTGGTGATTCAGCCGCGTGCCATTCGAAATCTTGCCCTTGTGGGATTCATGGGGTCAGGGAAGAGCACGGTGGGTCGGATGGTGGCCCGCGAACTGGGGATGTCGTTTGTGGACACCGATGAAGCGGTGGAAGCCAAGACGGGACGCCGTATTTCAGAGATTTTTGCTGCGGATGGCGAATCGGCGTTTCGGGCGTATGAGCGGGAGGCGGTGACCGATCTTGTTCAACGGGATGGGCTGGTGATCGCGACGGGCGGCGGATTGGTTTGTCAGCCGGGCAACATGGAGTTGCTCAAGTCGGGAGCGTTGGTGGTGTGCCTTTGGGCGTCGCCGGAAACCATTTGGGAGAGGGTTCGGATGCAGACGCATCGCCCCCTGCTGCAAGTGGCTGAGCCCCGTGCCGAAGTTACCCGCTTGATGGGGGTGCGTGAGCCGTTTTACCGGGAGTCGGATGTTCTGGTGAATTCGGGTCTTCGCAGTCTTCGGGAAGTTGCCAACCAGGTTGCCCACCATTTTCGGAGTGTGCGACGCGAGGCGGACGTTCTGTGAAGGAGCAGGTGCTGGCGCGGGCGGCGGCGCTTGGATTCGACCTTTGCCGGGTGACCGACGCGCGCGGCCCGGAACATGCCGATGCCTTCCGGCGATGGCTTGCGGAAGGCATGCATGGAGGCATGGCCTATCTCGAGAGGACCGCGGAGCGGCGGTTGAACCCTGACTTGGTGTTGCCCGGGGCACAATCCATCCTGCTGCTCGCCATCTCGTATCACCGGTCGGGGTCCGGTGGTGCGGAGGCTTCGGAGGAGGGTGCTGAGGCGCGGGGGGTAGTCGCACGCTACGCGCGCCATCGGGATTATCACCATGTGTTGGGACCACCACTGAGCGCGCTGAGGGAGTTCGTGAACGAACTGGGAGGAGTGGGGACGCGGTCGTTGGAGTACATCGACACCGGACCCATTCTGGAGCGTGATCTGGCCCACCGGGCTGGAGTTGGTTTCATCGGTAAGCACACCAATCTCATCAGTCGTGAACTGGGGAACTGGTTCTTTCTGGGTTCGATCCTGACGACGCTGCAACTGGAGCCCGATGCGGCCGCGGTCCATCGGTGCGGGACTTGCACGCGGTGTTTGGCGGCATGTCCGACGGGGGCCATCACCGAGCCGTTCCGCCTGGATGCGAGGCGATGCATTTCGTACCTCACGATTGAGCATCGGGGGTCGATTCCGGTGGAACTCAGGCCGGCGATCGGTGACCGGATTTTTGGTTGTGATGACTGTCTTGCGGTGTGTCCGTGGAACCGGTTCGCACGGGAAGGTCGGTTGATGCGTGAGGCCTATCTTCCGGGCTTCGACCGCCCATCGCTGGTGGAGCTTTTAGGCATGGACGAGGCGACCTTCCGGGTGGCTTTTCGAGGCACGCCCTTTGAACGGGCGAAACGACGTGGGTTGCTTCGCAACGTGGCGGTGGCGTTGGGGAACACGGGAGATGGCAGGGTGCTGGAGGCCCTGGAACGCGCTGCCGGGGATCCCGAGCCCTTGGTTGCCGAGCACGCCCGGTGGGCGATCGAGCGCATCCAGGCGCGCGGTGGGAAGTCCGGACGTTCGGAGTGAAGGCGGGAATCTGCTTGTTCGGAGGAATGGGGCGACGCCAAGTTGCCGCCCAGTGACCGAGGTAAAAATCACCCCTGATCAGATTCGGGCGTTCAAATCCGGCGGCAGGAAAGTCGCGGCACTGACCGCCTACGATTATCCGATGGCGCGGATGCTGGATGAGGCGGGAGTTCCCTTCCTGTTGGTGGGCGATTCGTTGGGGATGGTGGTTCTGGGATATCCTGACACCACCCACGTGACGATGGACGAGATGGAGCACCACGTGAGGGCGGTGGTTCGGGCCAGGCCGAGAGCCCTGATTGCAGCGGATCTTCCCTACCGGAGTTACGAGAATCCGACATCGGCCCGGGAGAATGCCCGGCGGTTGGCAGCGGCGGGTGCGGAAGCGGTGAAGGCGGAGGGCGGTCTGGAAATCCTTTCCCAAGTGGAGGCCATTGTCGCGGATGGCATTCCGTTCGTGGGGCATTTGGGCATGCTGCCGCAGCACGTGTTGGAGGAGGGGGGATACAAGATCAAAGGAAGGGATGCGCTTCAACGAGCGGCACTGCTGGAGAGCGCTCAAGCCCTGGAGGCTGCGGGTGCGTTCGCGATTGTTCTCGAACTGGTGACCCCGGTGGTGGCGGCCGAAATCTCGGCGGCCATTCGGATCCCGACGATTGGCATTGGGTCTGGCCTGCAATGTGACGGACAAATCCTGGTCACGCCCGACCTCGTTGGAACCTTTCCGTGGTTCACGCCGGGTTTCGTTCGTCGACGGGCGGATGGGGCGGCTTTGATCCGGGAGGCAGTGCAGGGGTGGATGTCCACGATCCACGGATGAGCCGGGATGGGGGCTGGAGCGAGAGTGGAAACGAAAATGGCGCCCCACGGTGGTAGCCGAGGGGCGCCGGAGATTCGGTGAGCGGGATGACGTGAGCTGGCGATCAGGCGATCGAGATGTCGCCGTCCAGGTAAACGTCCTGGATGAGGTTCAGCAGCTTCACGCCTTCCTTCATGGGGCGTTGGAAGGCTTTGCGTCCCGAGATGAGGCCGCTGCCGCCCGCGCGCTTGTTCACCACGGCGGTTTTGACGGCTTCGGCGAAGTCATTGTCGCCGGAGGCACCGCCGCTGTTGATGAGACCGATGCGGCCCATGTAGCAATTCATGACCTGGTAGCGGCAGAGATCGATCGGGTGATCGGTGGAGAGGTCGGAGTAGACGCGTTTGTCGGTCTTCCCATAGCCGGAGCCCATGGCGGTGTAGCCGCCTGTGTTCTCGGAGAGCTTCTGTTTGATGATGTCGGCCTGGATGGTGACGCCGAGGTGGTTGGCCTGGCCGGAAAGATCCGCGGACACATGGTAATCCTTGTCCTTCTTGAACCCCGGGCTGCGGAGGTAGCACCAGAGCACCGTGGCCAAACCCAATTCATGGGCCATGGCGAAGGCCTGACTGACTTCAACGATCTGTCGACCGCTTTCCGGAGATCCGAAATAAATGGTGGCGCCGACGGCGGCGGCTCCCATTTCCTGCGCTTCGCGGAGCGTGCCGAACATGACTTGGTCGAACTTGTTCGGGAAGGTCAGCAGCTCGTTATGGTTGATCTTGACCAGGAAGGGGATGCGGTGAGCCCACTTGCGGGAGAGCAGTCCGAGCACGCCGAAGGTGGAGCAGACGGCATTGCAACCGCCTTCTGCGGCGAGGCGGATGATGTTCTCAGGGTCGAAATACACCGGGTTCTTGGCGAAGCTGGCGCCCGCGGAGTGCTCGATGCCCTGGTCGACAGGCAGGATGGAGACATAACCGCTGCCGCCCAGACGGCCATGGCCGTAAATGCGCTGGAGGTTGGCGAGGACGCGATTACTGCGGTCGGACTGGGTAAAAATGCGATCGACGAAATCGGGTCCGGGCAGGTGGAGTTGGTCTTTCGAGACTTTGGCGGTGTGGCGCAGGAGCGAATCGGCTTCTGTGCCGAGGAGATTGAGAAGTTCAGCGTTCATGGCGCCGGCAGGGTGCCTGAGAAAACGACAGCTTGGCAATAATTTAAAAGTAATGCTTATACAAGTGTCCTTGTAGCATTAGGTTTGTGTTGTCGTTGATGGAACAGGGGTGGATTCCGAGCCGGGTCATGTTCTTTCGTGACCTTGGGCGAGTTTGTATTCTATAGAGTGTTTTTTCCGGCGCGGAGAGTGCCGGTTGTTTCGAAGCTGGTCATGAAGCACCTGTTGAGTCTGGAGTCACTGACGCGGGACGAGATGATCGCGATCTTGTCGCGTGTCCCGGCGTTCAAGGCGAATCGTCGGGGGCATGTGCGTCCCTTGGAGGGGCAGACGTGGGCGATGATTTTTTCGAAGTCATCGACGCGAACGCGCGTGAGCTTCGAGGTGGGCATCCATGAACTGGGAGGCAGGCCACTTTTCCTGAATGCGGGCGACATCCAGTTGGGCCGGGGCGAACCGATTCGGGATACGGCGCGGGTTTTGGGGCGGATGGTGCATGGAGCGGTGATCCGGACGTATGCGCAGCAGGATGTGGCTGATTTTGCGGCGTATTCGGGTGTTCCGACGGTGAATGCGCTGACGGACGACGAACATCCCTGCCAGATCTTGGCGGATATCTTCACCTTCGAGGAACGGCGGGGGCCTATTTCCGGGAAAGTGGTGACGTTTGTGGGGGATGGGGCATGCAATGTGCCGGTCAGCTGGATTTGGGCGGCGGCGCGACTGGGTTTTGAGCTGAGGATTGCCGCGCCGCCGGCGTATCAGCCGGACCGTTCGATTCTGGAGCGGGCCGGGGGGCGGGTGGTCTGCATGGAAGATCCGCGTGAGGCAGCGGTCGGGGCGGACATGCTGTACACGGATGTGTGGGTTTCGATGGGGCGCGAGGCGGAGGCTGCGGATCGGATCGCGGCGTTGGGGGGCTATCAGGTGAACGCGTCGTTGGTGCGTGCTGCCAAGCCTGGGGCTTTGGTGATGCATTGCCTGCCGGCGTATCGCGGCAAGGAGATCGACGAGGAGACCTTCGAGGCGCATGCCGACACCATCTTTTCGCAGGCGGAGAATCGTCTGCACGCGCAGAAGGCTGTCCTGGCCTGGCTGGTTGGCTGATGAAGGATGGGTGACGGGCTTCGGCGATTTCGGCGAGGTTCACCGAACCCGGCACATTGGCTTTACGGGGGCGGGCGGGGTTTGACACAACGGGGCATGCAATCGCGTCGGCATCTCTGGGGTTGGGCGGCCCCCATGATGGTTCTCGGTTGGGTGCTGGGGCTGGGGACAGCGCTGTCTGCGGCCCAGGGAGACTTATTCCCGGACGCCGGATTGGAGGCGGCGGTCCGCAGCCAGGTTTTCGGGAAGCGGGGCAATCGGGAGCCGTTGGTGGAGGCGGATGTCGCCCATGTTTCAACGATCGTGGCCCGGGGCCGGGGAATTCGGAGCCTGGCCGGTCTGGAGAAGTGTCGAAGCCTGGCGATGCTGGATGTGGCGGTGAACGAAGTGACCGACCTGAGCCCGCTGGCGGGGCTGGCGCGGCTTCAATTCCTGGACATGCAGAGCAACCGGGTTTCGGAACTTGGCCCGCTCGCGAAGGTGACGGCCCTCCAATACCTGCATCTGGGAGATAATGCGGTGGCGGAGGTTTCGGTGCTGGCCGGGTTGACGAATCTTTCGACGCTTTACCTGAACGGAAACCGGGTTTCCGAGATTGAGCCACTGACGGGGTTGCGTCGGTTGACCTCGCTTTACCTGAACGACAACTGGCTCTCGTCGATGGAAGGCGTCGGGGCGTTGCGTGCGCTGACGAGCCTGTCGCTGAGCGGGAACCGGATTTCCGATCTGAAACCGCTCCAGGGATTGACCGGGCTGCAATTCCTGTTCCTGGAGCGCAACCGGATTCGGGACTTGGCGGATCTCCAAGCCTGGCTTGAACAGGACGAATCGGAACGTTTTGCGCCGTATGTTCAGATTCATCTGGGTGGCAATCCCCTGGGATCCGTGGCGCGGCGGCGGACGATTCCGGCACTGAAGACCGCCGGAATTCGAATCCTGCCGTAGGCGGCGGACGGGAGTCCGCGATGGAACCCTATTTGAAAGGCATTCGCTTCGCCGCGATCGGGATGGCGGTGAACCTGGTGCTGGCGATCGTGAAGATCTTCACGGGTGTGGTGGGGAATTCTTATGCGCTGATCGCGGATGGGATTGAGTCGACGGCGGACGTGGTGAGTTCCCTGGTGGTGATCAGCGGGTTGAAACTTTCGGCAAGGCCTGCGGACGACGACCATCCCTTTGGGCATGGAAAGGCTGAGCCCATGGCGGGGATGGTGGTGGCGGGACTGCTGTTGCTGGCGGCGCTCTGGATCGGATGGAGCAGTGTTCGGGAAATCAGGAATCCGCACCATGCGCCGGCCTGGTACACGCTGTTGGTCCTGGCGCTGGTGATCATGGCCAAAGAGGCATTGGCGAGGAAAGTGCTCCGGGTGGGGGTGGAATTGGGGAGTACGGCGGTTCGCGGGGATGCCTGGCACCATCGGTCGGACGCCCTGACGTCCCTGGCTGCGTTCATCGGGATAGGGATCGCGTTGGTGGGAGGGGAAGGCTACGCGCCGGCGGACGATTGGGCGGCCCTGGTGGCTTGCGGTGTGATGGGCTTCAACGGGGTACGGCTTCTGCAGTCGGCGATCGACGATCTCATGGATCGCTCGGTGTCACCCGGGCAATTGGCGGATGTGCGTGCCATGGCGGAGCGGGTGGACGGGGTGTTGTCGATTGAGAAATGCCGGATGCGCCGTGTCGGATTGGGCCACAGCATGGACATTCACGTGACGGTGGACGGGGGCGCGACGGTCCGACGGGGCCACGACATCGCCCACGCGGTCAAGGACCGGCTGATGGCCTCGGATTACCGGATCACGGACGTCACGGTGCACATCGAACCGGACGACCTCGGGCGAACGTCGTGAGGTTGTGCGGTTGTGAGGTGGCGGTCAGGCTTCGCTGCGGACGAAGTCCTGTTCCTGGAGGCGCACGACGAGCACGGGGCATGGGGCGTAGCGCACGACGTGTTCGGCGATACTCCCCATCAGGACGTGCCGGAGGCCGGTGTACCCATGGGTGGAGATGACGAGGAGGTCGGATTGCAGTTCCCGGGCGACGTCGGCGATGACTTTCGGCGGACTTCCTTCCCGGACGACGGATTCCGCCTTCAGACCGGCGTCGGCGGTGCTGGCGAGGATGCCGGCGAGTTCCTTTTCGGCCCCGGCACGCATTTCGCGTTCGAGCGCGGTGAAGTCGATGGCGCCGAATTCACCATAGGCGTAGTTCACCTGCACCACGTGGAGGAAGGTGAGGGTGGCGCCGAACTGCTTGGCGAACGCGGTGGCGTAGTCGACGGCTTTGCGGGAATTCGCCGAGAAGTCGACTGGGACCAGGATGCGTTGGATGCGTCCGAGGGCGGTGGCTTGTTCGGCCTTTTCCATCAGCGGCGCGTCGGTTGGTTGGATTTCAACCAGGACATTTCCAGATCGAGTGGGTTTGACTTTCATGGTGTGTCCTCCGCTTTGGGGTTCATCTCCACGGTCTGCCTGGGAGACGTGGACGGCAACGCTAAATTGGCGGGATGCCCGGCTGCTGTCGGCGGCCGAACAGGAGCCGAAGGCTGTTGAGCACGACCAGAACTGTGCTGCCCTCGTGTCCCAGGACGCCCAGGGTCAGGGGAATGCGTCCGGCGAGCGCGAAGCCTGCGAGGACAACGACGGTCCCCAGGGACAGCACGAGATTCTGGCGGATGATGAGGCGGGCGCGTCGGCTCAACTGATGGGCGGCGAGGAAGTTTTCGAGTCGATCGTGCATCAGCACGACATCGGCCTGTTCGAGGGCGGCATCGGAACCACGGGCTCCCATGGCGACACCGACGTGGGCGGCGGCGAGGGCGGGGGCATCATTCACACCATCCCCGATCATGGCGACGCGGTGCCCGGTCTGGGTAAGGGCTGTAAGGGCTGCGACCTTCTGGTCCGGTTTCAACTCCGCTTTGACCTCGTCCAGGTGGAGTTCGCGCTGGAGATGCTGACCGGTGGATTCCCGGTCGCCGGTCAAGGCGATCGTCTTCAGTCCCAGCGAGCGGAGTTTCGCGACGACCTCGCGGGCCTGGGTGCGGATGTCATCCCGCAGGAGGATGCGTCCCAGACAGTCCTTGTGCCGTACCCAGACCTCGGAGATGCCGGGTTCGGCGTGAGGTTCAAGCTCCACCCGGGTTGCGAACTCGGGACTGACCACAAATTCGCGCCGCCCCAGCCATGCCGGTTGTTGTTCGATGATTCCGCGAAGGCCGAGTCCGGTGACGGATTCAAACTGGAGAACGTCGAGGGTGGGCAGGCCTTCCTGTTTGCCATAACGCGCGACGGCCCGTGCGAGCGGGTGGAGGGAATGGCGTTCGAGCGCGAAGGCGAGGGAGGCGACGCGTGATTCCTGGCCCGGCGGAAAACTTTGAACATTGGCGACCCGGAGTTCACCGGTGGTGAGTGTGCCGGTTTTGTCCATGGCGACCACGTCGACTTCCGCGAGTTTTTCGACGGCTGCGCCGCCGCGGAAGAGGATGCCCTGTCGGGCGCCTCGTGCGATGGCGGCGAGGATGGCGGAAGGGATCGAAAGGACGAGGGCGCAGGGAGAGGCCACCACCAGGAGGGTCATGGCGAGGTAGAACGCGCTTCGTTGTCCGGCGGTCGAGGCGAAAGGGGAGCGACCGAGGGACCACCAGACGAAGAACATGACGACGGTGAGCCCGAGTGCCGCCACGGTGTAGCCCGTTCCGAAGCGGTCGGTGAAGCGTTGGGACGGCGCCTTCAGCTGCTGGGATTCGTGGATCAGGTGGATGATCCGTTGGAGGGCGCTTTGGGTGGCGGGTCGGATGACGAGGCCTTGAACGGATCCCCAGAGATTCAAGGTGCCGCCGAGCACGGTGTCGCCGACCTGTTTCTCGACGGGGATCGCTTCGCCGGTGAGGTTGGATTCGTCGGCGGCGGTGGTGCCGCGAGTGATTTCGGCATCGACGGGGAAAAGTTCGCCTGGTTTGACGATCAACCGCATGCCGGCGATGAGGGAATCGACGGGCACGCGGTGTTCGGTTCCGCGGTCATCGAGAATGGCTGCGTCCTTGGGGGCGCTGCGGATGAGGGAGCGGATTTCCCGGTGGGTACGACCGAGGGCGTAGTGTTCCAGGGCGCCGGAGAACGAGAACAGGAAGAGCAACGTGGCGCCCTCCTCCCAGGCGCCGATGGAAGCGGCACCTGCGGCGACCGCGAGCATGAGGAAATGGACGTCCAGGCGATGTTCCTGAAGTCGTTCCCAGACCTCAACGGCGGGGAACCATGCCCCTGCCAGATAGCTGAGGACAAAGCAGGCTGACGCAGCGGGGCCGACGCCCAGCATCCATCCGGCGATTCCTGCGACGAGGCAGATGAGGGCGGCGACGATTTGGGCCTTCCACTCGTTCTCCTCATGTTCGTCCTCAGGAAGGCGGACCTCACGGGGTACGAATCGGGGCAGGGGATGATCGCGCCACCGCCAGAACCGGGGAGCGGTGGGGCAGGTGACACGAGCGATGGTGGTCACGCCGGGTTGGTGCTCCACGGTGAACCGTCGTCCGTCCGGGAGTCCGCCCGAATGGGGGCACTGAGTGCAATCCACGGCTCCGGTGAGCAGGGCGCAATGGGAGCCGGGGTTGGCTCCATCGGCGGTGCGCAGGCGGGCGGCCAGGCGATCGGCGACCGAGCCGTCGCGGGGGGTGCCGAGGGTGGCGACGGAGAGGGCGCCGGCGGCGCGATCGACCCGGACAGCTTCGAGCGTGGGATCGCCGCTCATCTCGTCGGCGACGAGGTGAACGAGGCACCCTTGCTTGGCGGGATCGCCTGAGGTCATGAGCAGTCTCCGTCGGGAACGGAAGTTTCCGGCCGACGAGCCAGCATTGGCCGGTTGGGCGTCGAGCGCAACCTGCGTGACGTGGGGTTTGCGGCCGGTCTATTGCCGCCGGGTTTGAGTGGCGGTAGGCTCGCACACGATGACGTTTCGCGGATGGATTGCCCTGGTGCTGGCTGCGTGGATGAACGGCGGCACTGCCGGTGGTGCGACGACCGTATTTGGGCCTGAGACGGAATGGCGGTGGTTCAAGGGGACCATGGAGGCATCCACGCCGGACCGGACAGCATGGAGGGAGATCGGGTTCAACGATCGCGCCTGGAATGTGGGGCCCGGGCCCTTCTTTTATGGGGAAGGTTTGTCGGGGACGGAACTGGCGGACATGCGGGGGGCTTACACCTGCGTTTACCTCAGGAAATCCTTTGTGACCGCGGATCCGGCGGCTTTGGGAGCGGTTCGCCTGCGGGTGCTTTCGGATGATGGATTTGTCGCGTGGATCAACGGGCGTCCCGTGGCGCGATTCAACATGGCCGAGGGCGAACTTCCCTTCAACGCCACGGCACTTGGAACCTTCAACGAACCGCTTCCCACGGAGACGTATGAGGTGGCGGATTTCGCGTCGGTACTGGTGGCGGGGACCAATGTGCTGGCGGTGATGGCCTGCAATGCCTCGATCGGTGGAAGCAGTGATTTCGTCTTTGAAGCCGCGTTGGAGACCGAGATCGATGATGTGCCGCCGGTGATTGCGCGTCTGGTCCCGGGCGATGGGTCGCGGCTGCGGGAACTGAATCAGGTCACGGTCGTGTTCAGCGAGATGGTGGACGGTGTGGATGCGGGCGACCTGACCATCAACGGGGTGGGGGCCGTGTTGGTGACGGGGTTCGGGGGGGACCAATACACCTTTGAATTCCCGGCGGTACCGGCAGGAGAAGTCCGGATGGCCTGGGCTTCCGGCGCGGCCATCCGGGACCTGTCGCCGCTGCGCAATCCCTTCGCGGGGGGAAGCTGGCGGTACACGGTGGACCCGGACTTGCCGCCGCCCGGGGTGACCATCAGCGAGTTCATGGCCGACAACGAGGACACCTTGAACGACGAGGATGGGGACGCCTCGGACTGGATTGAGATCGAGAACGCCTCGGAGCAGGTGGTGAACCTGGCGGGCTGGGGATTGACCGACAATCCGGCGAATCTGCTGAAGTGGCGGTTCCCGGCGGTGTCCATGGGCGGACGAAGTCGGCTGGTGGTGTTTGCATCCGGGAAGGATCGGGTGGTGCCGACGCGGCCGTTGCACACCAATTTTCGGCTGGGCCGGGACGGGGGTTATGTCGCGTTGTCGCGGCCCGACGGAACGATCGCGTCGGACTTTGGGTCAGGGTATCCCGAGCAATCCGAGGATGTCTCCTACGGCCGGCTGCCGACGGATCCCTTGAAAACAGGGTATTTTGTCCAGCCAACGCCGGGTGGGCCCAATGCGGAAGGAGGGCCTGGGTTCGCTCCGGAAGTGGTGTTCTCGCGGATGGGTGGGACGTTTGTGGACCCGTTCTCGCTGACGCTGGAAACGGCGATGCCTGGGGCGGTGGTGCGTTACACGCTGGATGGTTCCATTCCCACGGAGACTTCGACGCCGGTGACGGCGCCGATTCGGATCACGGGTTCCACGCGGGTTCGGGCGCGGGCATTTATGAGCGGCCTGCTGCCGGGCCGTCTGAGTGCGGAGTACTATGTGCAGCTGAACCCCACGGCGGCGGGGGTCACATCCTCGCTGCCCCTGGTCCTGATCCATTCCTATGGCGGTGGATCGGTGCCGGCGGATGGTGAGTATCCCGCGTTTCTTTCGATCTACGAACCGCGGGATGGGGTGGCGTCGATGATGCAGGCGCCGGATTTGCGCTCGCGTGCGCGATTGAACATTCGCGGATCCAGCACGCTGTTTCAGCCCAAGCGGAACTACAACATCGAGTTCCGGGACGAACGCGAGGCGAACCGCGACCTCTCTCCGCTCGGGTTGCCTGCGGAATCGGACTGGATTCTTTACGCACCCAACAATTTCGAACCGGTGCTGATCCACAACCCGTTCATCTACCGATTGAGCCAGGAGATTGGGCGGTACGCGCCGCGGACGCGGTTTGTCGAAGTGTACGTCCAGACCGGGCAGGGGAGCGTGGCGGCATCGCACTACGTCGGGATCTATGTCCTGATGGAAAAGATCAAGCGGGGGCCCGATCGGGTGGACATTGCGCAACTGGAACCGGAGCACACGACGGCGCCCCAGGTGACCGGTGGGTACATGCTGAAGGTGGATCGATTGGATCCGGGCGACTCGGGTTTGGTGGCGGGAGGCCAGGTCATGGGCTTTGTGGAGCCCAAGGAGGAGGAAATCACGCTGCCCCAACGGGCGCCTCAACTGGCTTTCATCCGCAATTACTTCGATCGGTTTGGACAGGCGTTGAACGCGGCGAACTGGCGGGACCCCGTGCTGGGGTGGAGGGCGTACGTTGATGAAGATCCCTGGATCGACCACCACCTGCTGAATGTGCTGGCGTTCAACGTCGATGCGCTTCGGCTCAGCGCTTACCTCTACAAACCGAGGGAGGGAAAGCTGGTGTTTGGGCCGATCTGGGATTTCGACCGGGCCTTGAACTCGACCGATGGCCGGGATTCCAACCCGCGGGTTTGGAGGGCCCAGAGCGGTGATGGGGGGACGGATTTCTTCAACTACTCCTGGTGGGGTCGGCTGTTTCGCGACCCGGACTTCTGGCAGAAATGGATCGACCGCTACCAGGAATTGCGACGAGGGGCCTTCGAAACCAACGCCCTGTTCCGTTCGGTGGATGAACTGGCGGGTCAGGTTCGATCGGCGCAGCCCCGCGAGGTGGCACGCTGGGCCGGTTTCACCTCACCCCGCGTCAGTTATTCCAACGAGGTCAGTCTCCTGAAGTCCTGGCTGGGCCGGAGGATTCACTTCATGGACACCAATTTTCTGGCTGCGCCGACGTTCCGAGTGGTGGCCCGCGATGGGGGCAGTGATGCGGTGTTTTTCGGACCGTCCGGTGCCACGCTCTACTACACCACCGACGGTTCGGATCCCCGGGCACCCGGCGGCGCGGTAGCCTCCACCGCCCGCAGCTATGCCGGGCCGATTCCAATCGGGTTGACGGGCGCGATCCGGGCCCGGTCCCACAACGCCGCGCATCGCAATCTCACGGGCGCCGACAACCCGCCGATCTCAAGTCCCTGGTCCGGCCTGGTCGAGGTGCGGTTGGCGACGCTTCCCGAGTCCGCAGTGCGCGTGTTGCAGTTCAGTGAACTGCACGCGCATCCCCCCGAGCCAACCGCGCAGGAACTCGCGGGGAACCCGTTGCTGACCTCGTCGGATTTTGAATTCCTGGAGATCACCAACCCGGGTGCGACGACGGTGGATCTCGGTGATCTGCGTTTGGAGGGGGGCGTGCGATTCGACTTCGGCGCGGGCGGTCCTGGCGGTCTGGCGCCTGGGGCGAGGATGGTGCTGGTCCGCAACCGGGCGGCGTTTGCACTGCGTTACGGGGTGAGGGAAGCCGTGGTGGGCCAGTTTTCGGGTGGCTTGAGCGCGGCGGGAGAAACGCTGCGCATCCTGGACGGGCTCGGTCGCCTGGTGGCACTCGCGGAGTTCCGCACGACGGATCATCCGGCGGCGGATGGCCTGGGATTCTCGCTGGTCGCTGACGAGAGAGTCGGCGGCACCGGGCAGGTGCTGGCGGAGGGCTGGCGCGTGAGCGGGGAGATCGGCGGGTCCCCGGGAATGGCGGATGCGGCTCAGGCCGATGTCCCGGCTGTGGTGATCCATGAAGTGCTGACGCACACGGACCCTCCGCTGCTGGATGGCATCGAATTGCGAAATCTCGGTGCGGGCACCGCCCCGGTGGGCGGGTGGTGGTTGACGGACGATCGTGAGCAACCGTTCCGGTACCGGATCCCGGAGGGGACCGTGATTCCGCCGGGGGGTTACCTCTGGCTGGATGAGAGCCAGTTCAATGGCGGGCCAAATCCGGCGGCGAACTTTCGATTGGACTCCACCGGGGACGAAGTCTGGCTTTTTGCGGCGGATGCTGCGGGGCGGTTGACCGGCTACGTTCACGGCTTTGATTTTGGGGCGGCCCCGAACGGCGTGAGTTTTGGCCGGGAACTGGACTGCACGGGGCGGGAGTCCTTCCTCCTGCAAGCCATCCCCACGCCGGGAGCGCCCAATTCAGGAGCGCTTGTCCCGGCGATCACTCTTTCCGAAGTGCATTATCGTCCGCCGGACATCCGGGTGGGGGGCGACGCCTGGAATGACACCGCGCTGGAGTTCGTCGAATTGATCAATGTTTCCGGCGCGCCGGTGGAACTGTTTGATCGGCAACATCCGACCAACACCTGGCGGTTGAAGGACGCCGTGGATTTCACCTTTCCGCCCGGACAATCGGTTCCTCCCGGCGGCACGGTGGTGGTGGTGAACTTCGATCCCCTCACGAACCCCCAGGCGACGGCACGATTTCGGGCGGTGTACGGAGTGGACGCCGGCGTGGTGCTGATGGGCCCGTATGCGGGATCGCTGCCCAACAGCAGTGGGAAAATCGAATTGGCGCGACCGGATGTGCCGCAGACGACTGCATCGTCGGATGCCGGTGACGTGCCGTACATCGTGGTGGACCGGGTGAACTACGCGGACCGGGTGCCGTGGACTCCGCTGGCGGATGGCACGGGGCGATCCTTGACCCGGGTGGGTTGGGCGCGCGCGTCGGTGGGGCCGTGGGACTGGGTGGCAGCGGTGCCGAGTCCCGGGCGGGTGGTGGCGGCCGATGGTGACGCCGACTTGGACGGGCTGCCGGATGGTTGGGAAGCCGCCGCCTGTCTGAACCCGAACGACGCCGCCGACGCGATTCAGGACATGGATGGGGATGGTTCGTCGAACCGGGACGAATATCGTGCGCGCACTGATCCGGGGAATCCAGCGGACTACCTGGGATGGGTGGGTGTGGCCATCGATGACACCGGGCGCACGCGGTTTGTGTTCGAAGCGAAGCCCGGGGTGGCCTACCGCGTGGAAGTGTCGGACGCCCTGGCGTTCGGTGGGTGGCGGACCCATCAGGACGTGGCGCCGGCCAACGAGGCGCGGACGATCGAGGTGCAGGACCTGGTGGGTGGCGGGGCGCGGTTTTACCGGGTGCTCGTGCCGGTCGGCCCTTGAGAGAGGGGGTGTGATGGGTTCGGCGACGGCCCGTACGCCTCGAAACAGGCCCTCGTGGCGGTGGCCAAAGCCTGAACCCGGACCTCCAGCGGAAAGTCCGAGGGCGACTCCAGCGTGTAGCTGAGGCGTGTCTTGTTTTGGAGCAGGTAGAACGCCTCCGGCCATTCCGGGCGGTTGGCGGGGTCGAGCACGGGGCTGATGAGGCCCTGCCTGGCCTCCCGTCCATCGATGAGCGGCGACTGGTCGATGGGGCAAACCTCGGCGACGGCTTGAAGCGTCGGGGGCGCGAGGGAAGGTCGGCCGTCGGGGTTGAGTTCGTAGAGGTAGAATCCGGCGGCTTCCCAATCCTCGTGAAGGCACAAGGCCACGTCGAAGAGCGGGAGTCCTTCGAGCCAGGCGGTGTGGGCGCGAATCTCGGGAGTGCGTGGTTGGCGGTAGTCGCGATTGAGGTCGTGGCCGCTGGCGGCTTCGCGGGAGTTGCGTTGAAAGCCGGTGGGATTGAGGCAGGGACAAACCCAGAGCCAGGCGTGGGCTGGCAGGGTGTTGTCGGCGATGAGCCTGTGGATGGCCAATGGGCCGGCGGGTTCGTCACCGTGGATGCCGGCGGAGGCGTACAGGCGAGGTGACCAGGTGGACGAGGTGAGGGGTGGTCGGCTGAGAACCGGGAGTTGCAGGCCGGGGGCGGCATCGAGAAAAGACAATGTCCAGCCGTGTTGAGGCGCAGCGTTGAGGGTGTCCCGGAGCAGGTCGTCGATCGGGATCTTTTCGCCAAAATATCCGTTGAGGTTGCGGCCCAGCCGTTGCATGGGCGAGAGGATAGGGAGGAATGGGCGGGAACGCTACGGACGCGATCATGGCATGGGCGAGGCGAGGTCGCGGCACGGACCTTTAGCGTTGCTTCGATGCGGTGGGGGCCTAGCTTGCCAACGATTCCCAAAGAAAGGCGCCTTCTATGTGGTTTGGTGTCGATTATCATCCGGAGCATTGGGTGTATCCCTACGATGGCACGGCGGAAGAACCGGAAGGGCGGTGGAAGCACGATGTGGTGTTGATGCTGCGGGCCGGGGTCAATGTGGTGCGGATGGGGGAGTTTTGCTGGGGGTTGTATGAGCCGGAGGAGGGGCGATACGACTTTGAATGGATGCGGCGGGTGATGGACCTGCTTCACGCGGCCGGGATCCGCGTGGTGCTGGGGACGCCTACGGCTGCGCCGCCGCTGTGGTTGACGCAGAAGCATCCGGAGATTCTGCCCCGCAACGAGCATGGTCAGGTGCTGAACCCTGGGACGCGGCATGCGTACTGCCTGAACAGCGATCTCTACTGGACCTTCAGTCGGACGATTCTGACGCGATTGGTTCGGGAACTGGGGGAACACCCGAGCCTGCTGGCCTGGCAGATCGACAACGGGATCGGCGGGCACGGCACGGAGTTCTCCTTCAATGAAGAGACGGAGCATGACTGGCACCTCTGGCTGAAGGCGAAGCACGGGACCGTGGACCGCCTGAACGAGCGGATGGGGCTTCGGTTTTGGAGTCAGACCGTCACCGACTGGAGCCAGGTTCCAATGCCGAAAGTGGCGCCGACGGTTCACAATCCGGCGCTGATGATGGAGTGGATGCGGTTTTCGAGCGATTCGTGCATCGCGTTTGTGCGCATGCAGCGGGACCTGCTGCACCAGCTGACCCCTGGAAAACCGGTGACGACCAATCTCCGGTCGCTGACGCGGCATTTCGACCATTTCGACATGGCGGACGCGCTGGATTTCGTTTCCCTCGATTCGTTCGCGACGGTGAAGACGGAATTTGCCGAGCACGCGATGGAGCACGACATGATGCGTTCGCTGAAGAAGGAGACGGCGGAGGCTCCTGGCGGGGGGAAGGGTTTCTGGGTGATCGAGCAGAAGGCGGGCAACGTGAACTGGCAGGACGTGAATTCGGTGCTTCGACCCGGGGTGGTGCGGTTGTTCACGTACCAGGCCATTTCGCGGGGGGCGGACGGCATCCTCTACTTCTTCTGGCGTCAGCCGCGGATCGGTCCGGAGAAGTTCTATGGTGGCGTGCTGAGCCATGACGGGCGTGGTGAGAACCGGGCGTACAAGGAGATCAGCCAGGTGGGTGAGGAACTTCGGCTGCTGGCACCGGCGTTGGAGGGCACCCGGGTGCAGGCGGAGGTCTGCATGCTGTTCAGCCACGAAAACGAGTGGACCCAGAAGCTGCCCCAACAACCGACGAAGCACTTTCGTCAGCGGGAACACGCCCTCCTGTTCTACCGGGCGCTGCACGACCGAAACATCGCGGTCGATTTCGCCCGTCCCTCCGAGGACCTCTCGAAGTACAAGCTGGTGATCGCGCCGTCGCTGCACCTGCTCGCCGCCGGGGAGACGGACCTGCTGAAGCTCTACGTGCAAAACGGCGGGACCCTGGTGTCGACGTTCAACACCGGGTTGGTGGACGAGCATTCCATGGTGCCGACGACCGGTTTTCCGCTGTTCATGACCGACCTGTTCGGACTGGAAGTGTTGGAGTTCGATCCGTTGCCGGCGGATTCGGACAACCACATGAACGCGAAGGGGAATTTCCACATCAACCATCTGCATCCGGTCCGGGTCTGGGCGGACGTGATCGAACCACGCGAGTGCCAGATCCTGGCGACCTACGCGAAGGATTTCTACGCGGGGCGTCCGGTGCTGACGATGAACCCCTTCGGGCTGGGACGTGCGATCTATCTGGGGACGATGAGCCAGCCATCGTTTTATGCGGACCTGGTCGAGTGGCTGCGCGGACTCTGCAGCCTGGATCCGTTGCTGAAGGTGCCGGCGGGAGTGGAAGTGAGCCTGCGACAGAAGGAGGGCGCGCGCGTCTATTTCCTGCTGAATCATCAGGCAGTTCCCGTCCGGTTGAACCTGCTCAAGCCGATGCATGATTTCTTGACGGGTTCCGTTGTGAGCGGAGCCTACGACCTGCCGCCGCACGGCATCCTTGTCCTTGATGAACACTCCGTCCGCACCAGCCCCGGTCCCGCCCAGGCCGAAGTTCCCGTCGCCTGAAGAGCGCATTCGGGCCATGGCCAAACGCGGTGTTCTCGCCGAGTGGCGTCGCGTGGATCTGGACTCGTGGGAGCGGGAGTGGGCGAACCGGACGCGGTCCGCGGCCGGTTTGGTGTCCGGGGTGTTGCAGGGGCTGCGGCTGGATCAACGCAAAGCCGAAACCGAGGTGGTCAAGGTGTGGAACCGTCTGTTGGATCCCAACATTGCGGCCCATGCGCAACCCGTGGGATTGCGGAAGGGAACGCTCTTCGTGCACGTCGACAACAGCGTGTGGCTCACGGAAATCGTCCGGTACCGGCAGCGGGAAATTCTGACCCGGCTTCAGGCGAGTTTCGGCAGCCAGGTGATCCAGCGGATTTCATTTCGCCTGGGTTGAGACGGCGTTTGGACCAGGTTTAGGCTGCCTGGCGCTCAGGATAACCTGGGATTGTATTTGGTATTAAGCCTGCCACACTCCGCCCCAGCGATCGGCGCACCCTGCGCCAGTCCATGAGGGTCCAAGGAATCCTCGTCCCAAGGGAGAAGTTCGTCTGATCCCGTTTCGGTGCATCGTCATGAAGCATGTTCACGAGTCTCGGGTCTGCATCTCGGGGTTGCCCTCCAACGATGGGAGTGCGGTGCGTTTGGGTGCGGGTCGGATTCTGGGATGGGCCCGGGCCTTGTTGGTGATTGGTTTTCTTTGGGTTGCCGAGGGTTGGGTCGATGCGGCTTCGGCGGAACTGACCCGTGTTGCGGAGGTCAAGGCGTTGTCTCCGGACGAGGCTGCCGAAGGTCGTAAGGTGCGCATTCAGGGGGTAATCACCTACCAACACACGAACAGCTACGCGCTGTTTTTACAGGACTCGACTGCAGGCATCTATCTTGCGCCCGGGTATCCGGAGCATTTCGGGGAGATCATGGTGCGGGTGGGTGATCGGGTGGAGGTGGAGGGCAGGACACATCCGGGAGGGTTTGCGCCTGTCATTGCCGGTCTGGAAGCGGGGCACGCGCCTCGGTTCCAGGTGCTGGGAAGATCTGAACTTCCGGTTCCCTTGCCTGCGACCCCCGAGCTGACGCTGCATGCCGCATTTGAGAATGCCTGGGTGGAGGCCCGGGGGGTTGTCCGGTCGGTGGAGCGGCTGTCGGAATTCGCGGGGGACGATCGCATCCGCATGACGTTGGATGCGGGGACGGGCCGCTTTCGCGTCGTGATTCCCGGGTATCCGGCGAGTGAACAGCTTCCGGAATCGTGGGTGGATGCGTCGGTGAGTGTGCGCGGGGTGTACAGCACCTTGTTCAACGAGCGCCGGCAGTTGGTGGGCATCCAGTTGTTGGCGCCTGGCGCGGAATTCATCGCCGTGGAACGTGCGGCTCCGGCGGATCCGTTCGCGATCACCGAGTCGCCAATGGAATCGTTGCTGCAATTCCGGGTGCATGCGGAACCGGAACATCGGGTGCTGCTGAGCGGAGTGATTTCGGTGGTGCGACCCGGGCATGGTTTCTACCTGCAATCGGGTGCGACCGGCATCTGGGCGGGGTCGGCGGCGACGGGCGAGTTGGCTCCGGGGGATCGGGTGCAGGTGGTGGGTTTTCCAGTGGCAGGGCCGAACCAGCCGCGATTGGAGCAGGCGGTGCATCGGGTTCTTGGCAAGGCTGCGCTCCCTCCGCCGGTGGTTTTGTTGAGTGACATGTTGCATCAATCCCGGCTCGAAGGCCGCCGGGTGGCGGTGGAGGGCGAAGTGGTGGGGTTGGCGCCGTATCCGGGTGGTTACACGCTGAGCCTGAAACTTGAGGACAAGGCTTTCGACACGGTGGCGTTTGGCAATGAGGCGCGGCTGGCGTTCAAGGCGATGGCCGCTGGGAGTTGGGTGAAGGTGATCGGGGTGTATGAACCCTTGATGGGGGAGGGCGTGGATGTTCGAGGGTGCCGCATCCTGGTGCCATCGCTGGATGACGTGCAGGTGCTGCGTCGGCCTTCCTGGTGGACGCCGCGGCGGTTGGTGGGGCTGTCGGGGTCGTTGATTGCCGTGGTGGTCGGGGTGGCTTGGATGTCCCTTTCGCTCTCGCGCAAGAACGAGGATCTACGGGAGCAGGTGCGTGAGCGGCAGAAGGCCGAGGCGGCGGTACGGGAAGCCCATGAAGGGCTGCGGGCGGCGCATGCGGCTCTGTGCCGGGCAAATGACGAATTGGAAGGCAAGGTGGAGGAACGCACCCGTGAACTGGTCCAGGAGGTCGTGGTGCGTCGGCGGGCGGAAGTGGCGGCAGCCGCCTCGAACCAGGCCAAGAGCGAGTTTCTGGCCAACATGAGTCACGAGATCCGCACGCCGATGAACGGGATCATCGGGATGTCGAATCTGCTTCTGGACACGCCGTTGACGGAGGAACAGCGGGAGTTTGCCACCATCACGCGGGGAAGCGCCGAGGCCCTGCTCACGGTGCTGAACGACATTCTCGATTTTTCAAAGATCGAAGCCGGCAAGCTGACGATCGAGGAGATGGACTTCGACGTGCGCGAATGCGTGGAAGGGGCGTTGGATCTGCTGGCGGAGCGGGCCCAGGCCAAGGGCATCGAATTTGCCTACCTCATGCATCGGGAGGTTCCACGACGGATGCGCGGGGATCCGGGCCGGTTGCGGCAGGTGCTGATGAACCTCACCAGCAACGCCATCAAGTTCACCGAACAGGGCGAGGTGATGGTCGAGGTCACCCTCGAACCGGAGTCTGCGGCGGGCCGGACCCTGCGTTGCGCGGTGCGGGACACCGGAATCGGTCTGGACCCGGAGGTGGCCAGCCGGCTGTTTGAGCCGTTTGTTCAGGCGGAGGCCTCGACGACCCGGCGCTTTGGCGGAACCGGGCTGGGTCTCGCGATCAGCCGGCGGTTGGTGAGCATGATGGGGGGGGAAATCGGGGTGAACAGTGAGCCGGGCCGGGGATCGGAGTTCTGGTTCCGACTCCCATGGATCGCGCCGTTGAGTCCTGAAGACGCCAGTGAAGGCGTGGTTCACCCCGCCACGGTGGCGTTGAGGGACCTTCAGGACCTGCGGGTGATCATCGTCGACGACAACTCCACGAACCGTCGGATTCTTGAATACCAACTGACGGGCTGGGGGATGCAGGTGGCGGCGAGCGTGTCGGGAGCCCCCGAGGCGTTGATGGCTTTGGAGGAGGCCGCGAGCGGTGGGCAACCGGTGGATCTGGCCCTCCTGGATTTCCAGATGCCCGGGATGGATGGTCTGAGTCTCGCGCGTGAGATCCATGCCCGTCCGGCGTACGGCTCGCTTCCTGTCGCGGTGCTGACGTCGCTGGGTCATCGACTGCAATCGGAAGCATTGCAGCACGCGGGAGTCGGGGCATGGCTGCTGAAGCCGGTGAAGCCGATGCACCTCGCCGAGGCGATGATTCGCTTGCTGGGGCGTCAGTCTTCGGAACCTCGCCCTGCCGCGGAGTCCGTGTCCGTCCGGGCGCCCATCGAGGAGCTATTGGCCGAGGCGCATCCCGGTCGGATCCTGGTGGCGGAGGACAGCCCGGTGAACCAGCGACTCACGCTGCTCATCCTTCGCAAGTTCGGCTATGAACCGGATTTGGCGGCGGACGGACTGGATGTGTTGGAGGCTCTGCGCCGCGTGCCCTACGACCTGATCCTGATGGATTGCCAGATGCCGGGCATGGATGGCTGGGAAGCGACCCGTCGGATTCGGGCCCGCGAGGCGCCCGGGGAGCATGTCTGGATCATCGCGATGACGGCCAACGCCATGCAGGGTGACCGCGAACGGTGTTTGCAGGCGGGCATGGATGATTATGTGCCCAAGCCCGTGAATGTCGCGGCGCTGAAGGCCGCCTTGACCCGGGGGTTTATCGCGCGCCGGCCGGTGTTGGAAGCGACGGAATGATCCCCGTTCCGTTCACAAGAGACGAATGCGGTAGAACCGCTGGTCGTCGGCGGCGTCGACAGGAATTTCCACCTGGGCCTCGCCGCTTTGGGGGCCGGCTGGAACCGTCTGGATCACGGTCCAGATTCCGGCTTCAGCCGCAGTCCGTGCTTCCACCTGATAACTTTTTCCGGCGACCGCCTGGAACCGGATTTCCACCGGGCCATCCCCTGACCGCGCGATGGTGGTGATGCGCAGCGAACTTGCGGCGTCTCTGGGATCGGTGCCGGCTGCGTACTCGGACGCGTTGGCCAACCCGTCACCATCGGCGTCGAGGGCAGCGTCGGCGGGGTTGTTCGGATCGAGGCTGTACCGGACCTCCCAGGTGTCGGGCATGCTGTCGCCATCGGTGTCGAGGTTCACGGTGGGAATCCCTGCACCGGGACTCGGTGTGGCCGCGACCCATTGGGACGGATCGCTGCCGGCGCCGGATGCCGAGCGACGCTGGTAACTCAGGCCGCTGCCATCGGCACCGCCGGGCCACGGGGCCGAGTCATGATAGGAGACTTCGTCGACGATCACCCAGGTGACGGGTTCGCCGGGCAGATCGGGGGCTTGTGGGCGCTCGAGCGCGATGCGGTCGGTCTTGTTGTTCAGGCGGCCGACGTAGGGACCGAAAACCCGGACGGAATCCTCCATCTTGAAGAGCTTTCGAAACTCAACGAGCAGGGCCGGGTTGAGCGAGGGATTCCAGGAGACGATGACGATGCGTTCCCCCGCGCCCAGGCTGATGAAGTCCGTGAAAGGGTAGTCGACGCCTCCCGCGATGCGCCAGGTGCCAGTCTCGTTGAAGAGGTTGGCCCGAGTGCCGGCGGAGTTGTGCAGTTCGATGAACTCCACGGAATCCGGGGGGACGGTGTTCGAGGGAATGCCGTCTTCGTGGTAGAGCAACTCCGAGATCACGACCCGTCCGAGGGGCGCGGCATTGGCGGAGCCGCGGGTGCGCGGCTGGACGGGGTCCCAGTAGGCGCCGCCGTCCGGCACACGGGCGATGGACCAGTCGTTTTCCTGGCCTTCGAAGGCGATGGCGTCGACCACTCTGCCGGGTGAGTTGGCCGGGAAATGGCTGAGGAAGACGGATTCGCCCGCCTTGTTGATGCTGAAACCGGTTCCTCGGGGATTGTTGAAGCCGGAGACTTCGTCGAAGATCAGGAAACCGTTGGCCGGAAGCACCGTTCCGGCTGGGATGCGCCAGCGCTGGAGGTTGTCGGCGGTGTCGCTGAGAAACCATCCATCGCCGAGGTCGACCGGGGAACCGGTGCGGTTGAACAATTCGACCCAGTCGTTGGAGTCGAATTCGCTGAGGAAATCCGTGTGGGCGACGATCTCGTTGAGGGCCACCGAGGTGTCGGGTTCCGGGTCAGCGCGTCCCGGGGAGCCGCGGATGAACGCGCTGGCGCGCCAGCTGCCGCCAAAATCCAGATCATCCGGCTCAACGGTGTCCGGTGAGCGCGGCACCAGGGAATGTCCGGTGCCGTCCGCGCCTTCGGGCCAGCCGCGTCCGTCGGAATAGGTGAGGCTCAGAACCACGTCGGCTCCGGCGGCGGTGCTCAGTACGAGTTCCTCGCCGGCGTCGGAAAGATTTCCGGAATAGGGTCCCAGAATGGCGACGTCGGAGCCGAGACCGTAGAAGGTGCGGAACCCGCTGAAATTGCCGGTGGCTGCGCCGCGGGCCAGCACCAGGTATTGGCCGGGCGCCAGGGAGGTGCCGGCAGGGAAGACATAGTCAATGCCCTGGGTGAACTGAAGGCCGCCCAGGTTGAGCAGCGAGGTGCCCCGGTTGTGGAATTCCAGGAAGTCGTTGGTGGAGCCTCCCGGGGCGTTGTACATGATTTCCGTGAGCCCGAGTGAGGAGGAGATGGAAGGCGCCTCCGCGGGGGCGGCTGCGACGAATTCGATCGGCTCGGACCAGTGGCTCGCGCGGCCGGCGGCATCTTCGACCTGAACTCTGGCCCGGTAGGTGGCCGCAACCCGCAGGGCCCCGGCTGGGACGGCGATTTCCGGCTCGAACGTGGTCAGGTCGCCGCTTTGCCAGACCGGCGTGATCTCGTAACTCCAAGGCTCGGAGGCGGTGGCGCTGGCGTTCGGGGAGCCGGGCTTGGTGACTTCACCGATCCGCCAGCGCACCTTGGCAAATGCGGTGGCGCCCTGGTAGGGCGATGCCCGGAAACGAAGGCCGTCGACCGCGAAGGACGGGGAGCCGATCGAGGTGATGGTGGGGCGGCTGGGAAGACCGGGGTCCGCGGCCAGGAGGTCCAACGCCTGAGCCTGGGCGTCGGCATTGGTGGAACGGAACCCCACGTAGTTCTTCATGAGTTGGACGCCCCCTTGGAAATCACGCGACACCTCGGAGGCGGGGTAGGCCGGCCACCGATAGAAACGTCCCTGACCCGCCTTGCTCGACCCCGCTGACGTGAAGTCGGAGTCGATCATCTTCGGGTTGAAATCCCACTGGGCGCGGTCGGCGTCGAGCAGAGTGGGACCTGTGGCAGGGCCTCGCAGGCGACCGGCTTGTTCGTCGATCAGGCGGGCGGCTTCATCGCCATTCCAGAACAGGTCGCGGAACTCACGGATGCGGTTCTGCCAGGCGCGCCAGATGGCCGGGAAGCGGGTGGCCGACGGCAGCAGTCGTTGCTTGATGCGATCCACGCCGCCGCAGCCGGCGTCGTACATGTTTTCGGCCCAGGTCAGATCGAGATCCCAGGGGATCACCTGCCAGCGCGTCGTCTCAGGGTTCCGGTAGTAGAAGAAGTTTTTGTCGTAGCAGATGTCGTAGTGATGGATGGCTTGAACGACGGTCTGGTAGCTGAGGTAGTTGGTGATGTCGAATTGCGCGCGCCACCAGGATTCGGTCGCGCCGGTGTAATTCTGGAGGAACTCGGAAAGATCGCTGCCGTTGGCCGGCCCGGTGGGTCCGATGTTGTTCGCCTCCCCGCCGCCGCCCTCCATTTTATAGAGGTTTCCATCGGGCAGGCCATGTTGGTCGAGGAACCGGCCATCCGGTTGCTCCAGGAGCAGGTAAACACCCCAGAAATCCCCCTCGTACTGATCGGCAGCCGTGGACTCCGCCGTTTCATCGATCACCCGGAACTGGGCGTACGCCGAATGCATGGCGGGCACGCCGGCGAGTTGGAACGTGCGAAAGCCGACCGACTCGAACAAGCCCTGTTCACCGCGATGGTTGAAGTCGCCTTGTTGGATGGAGGCGCCCAGGTTGAGTTTCGTCCATCGCACCTCCAGGGGGCGTCCCCAATCGTCCACCGCCTCGAAATCGTGTCCGCGGTTGAAGTCGAACTTCCACATGTTCTTGGTCATGGCATACCGCCACACCCCGCCGCGGGCTCGGTAGTGGATGTGGTCGTAGACTTGCCCCTGAAAAACCAAGGTTCCAGACCAGGGGTAGGCGTCCCCGCCGTACCGACTGAACCAGGTGCTTTCCTCAACGGCGGACCTTTTCGCGATGAGATGCAGCACGGGAAGGCGGTTCATTTCCTCGCGCGCCACCGTGAAGCTGCGGCCCAGCGTCCCGGAATCCCCGGGCTTGATGGCGCCGGTCCAGGCCGGGACGCCGTCGTAGACGAAATAAGCGAAGTTTGGTTGGGGATCGTCGGGGTAGGGAACGCGCACGGAAACGTTGGCGGTGTCGGCAGCGGTGATCCGGTAGCGGATCAGACGACGGTGTTGCTGCACGGACGCGGGAAGAGTGACCGTGTAGGTGCCGTCGCCGGAAAACGCGTCGCCGGCGGTGCCATCGTCACGCATGGGAATGGAAACCCATTGGGTCTCATACGCCTCGTCCTCCAATTCGATGTAGGCCCCCGGGTTCACGACCTGATACGCGAGGGTGACCTGGGCGACTCCCTGGGGATCGGTCACGCGAGCCGAGATTTGGACGGGCTCGGCGGAACGCGGGGATGTCGGGGTGTGCACGACCTGGCGGATGGCCGGGGCGGCTTGGTTGGCGTGGACGATGTTCAGGCGTCCAGGGGAGGGACCGCGGCCGGTGGGACCGCTGATGCCGGAGAGTTGGGCGTCGAAGTAGAAGTCGCTGCTGGCGGAAACCGAGCTGTTGAAAGCCTGAACGGCGATGACGTTGTTGCCGGCGACCAGGAGGCCGGGGGGAACATCGGCGGAGAAGGTTTCGTACGACGCGGATTCACGGGCCGGTCCGGCGGTTCCGTCGAAGGGAAGTTCGCCATTGGCGACGTTGGCCTGGAGGAGGAATCGGCCGTTGATCCAGACTTTGAAACCGTCGTCGAAGAGCGCCTGGAGTTCGATCGAAGTGATTTCAGCGGGATTGTTCACCGTGAAGCTGCGGCGAAGAAACACACTGGAGTAATTGTTGCGCATGTCGTCGAGCGACGTGCCGAAGGGGAGGCTGGGGTCGTAGCCGATGGGGAGGGCACCGGTCTCCCAGGTGCTGGTGTCGAAATCGGGCTCCCTCCAGGCGGTGGGCGGTGACGACGGTTCGGTTTGACCGCGGAAGAACTGCCAGGTGCCCCGGGGGCGAATCCAGGTGACGGTGGAGGGTTCGAAGGCTCCGCCGGCGACCGAGGCCCGCCAGTTCCCGCCCAAGTCGTTGTCCAGGGCAGGGTGGATGAGTTCGATGGAATAGCCGGGCGGGGTGCCGACGGTGGGCCAGGGGAAACCGAGTTGGAAACCGACCCGGTCCACCAGCAGTCCGGTGGTGTCGCGCAGATCGATGCGCTCGTTTTCGTTGCGCAATCGTCCGGTCCAAGGTCCGAGCGCAGTGACACCGAAGAGTTGCTGGAGGGTGGCCGGGTTCTGGGCGACCACCAGGTAACCCTGGGAGGGAAGAAGGGTTTGCGGCGGGAAGGTGAAGTCGATGCCGCCACCCAGACGCCATCCGTCGAGGACCACCGGGGTGTCGGCGGGATTGAACAGTTCGATGAACTCCGCCGGTTGGGTTTTGTCCGGGGGATCGAAATGGATTTCGTTGATGACCGGTTGGGCGAGCAGCGCCGAAGTCATCCAGCCCAGAAGGCTGACACGAAGTGCCGATGGTAGAAACCTCCTGAAATGCATGCGTCTTGGGTTGCCACGTTACGTTACGGTGACGGGTCCGGCAAGGCACCCGGCGAAGCTGGCTGGAATCGGGAACTGGCAGGCGGCGGGCGCTCTCAGGCACGATCGTGTTCTTTCGATGAGGATCCTGGACCGAACCTGGCCGACCCACGCTGAGAACCTGGCGGGTGACGAAGCCCTGCTCGACGCGTGCGAGCAAGGGATCCAAGGGACGGAGCACGGAGTGCTTCGCTTCTATGAATCCTCCACCCCGTGCGTGGTGGTCGGGTACGGCAATCGGGTTGCGGTGGAAGTGGATATGGCGGCGTGTGATGCGGCGGGGATTCCAATCCTGCGGCGCGCCAGCGGCGGGGGAACCGTGGTGCTGGGTCCCGGTTGCCTGGCCTATTCGGTCGTCCTTCCCATGGACGCACATCCCGAACTGGCCACCATCACGGGAACCAATCGGTGGGTGATGGAACGAAATCGGAAGGCCATCGAGGCCTCGCTGGGCCGCCCGGTCGCCATTCGGGGCTACACCGACCTGGCCGTCGATGAACTGAAATTCTCCGGGAACGCCCAACGCCGACGACGGCGTTCGATCCTCTTTCACGGAACCTTTCTGCTTTCCATGGATTTGGGCTGGGTTTCGGGATGTTTACCCAAGCCGTCGTGGGAGCCGGACTATCGGAAGGGGCGTCCTCACACGGAATTTTTGGTGAATCTGGGTCTCTCCGGTGAAATCGTGCGAATCGCCCTGGCTCGGGAATGGGGTGCGGCGGGTGGGTTGGAGCTGAAGTTGGACGGTGCGGTGTCGCTTTTGGTGGAGGAACGTTACGGGCGACCCGAATGGAACCGTCGCCTCTGAAGGCTGCGTAAGTGATATAGCAAGTTTCGTGCGAGCTTGAGCCCGCGTGGTTCGTTGCCCATGGTATCGGGCACATGGCGGTGGGCATGCAACTCGGTCAGGGGCTGGCGCTTCAGCAAGTGCTGTCGCCCCAGATGCAACAATCGTTGGCATTGTTGCAGGCGCCGGTCATGGAGTTACGGGCGCTGGTGGAGCAGGAAATGTCCGTCAATCCTGTGCTGGAGGAGATTTCGCCCGTGGATCGCGCCGCCTCGGCGGACGCCGAATCGGGTGGTGCCCCGGAACGGAATCCGTTGGACCCCTCGGAGCCGCCGGCGGATGTCCTGTTTGATCCGGCCACGGAAAAACCCAGCGGTGAGGCGGTGGATGATTTTCAGGTGACCCTCGATCGATTGGTTCAGATGGACCAGGAGTGGAGGGATCATTTTTCGCAGACGAACGCGCCGTTGCGACACTCGGACGAGGACGAGGAAAAGCGGCAGTTCCTGATGGACAGCCTGACGCAGCCCGTCTCGTTGCGTGGGAACCTCGAAGCCCAACTCCAGCTGGCGGACATACCCCAGGAACTTCGCGCGGCGGCGGAGCTCATCATCGGAAACCTGAACGACGAAGGGTACCTGGCCACGCCGCTCAGCACGCTCGCTCAAACCAGCGACGTCACCCAGGAATTGCTGGAGGCCGCGCTGGCCTGGGTCCAAACCCTCGAACCTGCCGGCATCGCCGCACGCGACCTCCGGGAGTGTCTGTTGCTCCAGCTCGAGCGCCGCGGTCAGAAGGAATCCCTGGAGTACACCGTCGTCCGGGATCACCTGGATGCCCTGGGCCGTCGTCGTTACCACGACATCGCCGCCAAGCTCGGGATCTTTTGGGACGAAGTTCAGGACGCGGCGGAGAACATCGCCAAACTGCGTCCGCGGCCCGGGACGGAGTTGGCATCCGTGGAACCCGAGTACGTGGTGCCGGAAGTGACGGTGTCGCGGGTGGAGGGCGGGGGTTATAAGGTGTCGCTGAACGATGAACCGTTGCCGAAGCTGCGGATCAGTCACACCTACAAGGACCTCCTCACCCAGGCGGCGTCGAATCAGGAAGTCCGGGACTACCTTCGCGACAAAATTCGTGCCGGCAAGTTTCTCATCCGCTGCCTGGATCAGCGGGAGCAGACCATCAAGCGGATCGCCGAGGAAATCGTGCGGAGGCAGAGCGAGTTTTTCGATCAGGGGCGGGCCAGTCTGAAGCCCATGACCATGGCCCAGGTGGCGGAAGCGGTTGGAGTGCATGAAACGACCGTCAGCCGGGCGGTCGCGGCGAAGTACATGGATTCGCCGCAGGGTTTGATCGAGATGCGCTCCCTGTTCACTAGTGGCGTGGCGACCTCGGACGGTGGATCCGTCGCCAGCACGGGGGTGAAGGAACTCATCGGAGAACTGGTGCGGAACGAGGATCCGAATCATCCGCTGACCGACGACCAGATTGAGGCGAAGCTCAAGGGGCAAGGGATCAAGATCGCCCGTCGCACCGTGGCCAAGTATCGGGGTGAA
>CAUJJW010000115.1 GCA_963205105.1 Verrucomicrobiota bacterium
CGCCCTGTTCTGCTTCGCCGCGCTGGCCCTCGCCGGTTTCGGCTCCGTGCTCACCCGGCAGTCGCGACATTACTACCTGATCTGGAATCTCACCCTGGCCGTGATCCCGCTCGTCTGCGCGCTCGGCATTGATGCCCTGGCCCGGCACGGCAAGGACCGACTCGCCCTGGCGCTCGGAATTCCCTGGCTGCTGTTCCTTCCCAACGCCCCGTACATCCTCACCGATTTCATCCATTTGCAGCGCTCCCCCAACCCCTGGGCCTGGGGCCATTTGCTGCTGCTCGTCTGGTTCAGTTTCGCGGGCCTCGCGGCGGGCATCTTCGCTCTTCACATCGTCCATCGGTGCGTCTCCGAACGCCTCGGGCCCACCTTGGGTTGGGCGTTTGTCGCCGGAATGTCGGTCCTTTCCGGCATCGGCGTCGCCCTGGGCCGTTTCCAGCGATGGAACTCCTGGGACATCCTCCACCAACCGCAGGGGATCGCCCAGGATCTCATGCGCCATTTCCCGCCCGCACGGATCTCGCCCGAGACGATCCTGCCCTGGGGTTTGGGCGCCTTCTTCGGTTTTGCCTACCTGCTCTTCTGGAGCCTGCGGCCGCGTCCGGAAACCCAGGCCCGTTGACCCCCGTCAAGGCCCGCGGCCGTGAAGGGTTCACACTCGTCCCACGATGAGTGAACAACCCATTCTGAACCCGGGCGAAGCCAGGGTCGTCTCGCTGGCCGAGGAAACCCATTTCGCAGCGAACGGCATCGTCAGCCGCACGCTCTTCCGCTGTGACCGACAGCGCGTCGTGTTGTTCGGGTTCGCCGCCGGCCAGGAACTGAGCGAGCACACCACCACCTGCCACGCTCTGGTGCACATCCTCTCCGGCCGCTCCGAATGGACCCTCGGACCCGAGCCAAGAACCCTGGTCGCCGGCGACTTCCTCCACATGCCCCCGAATCTCGCCCATTCCGTCCGCGCCACCGAACCGTTCTCCATGCTCCTGACCCTGCTCCCTGAAGCGCCGTCGAAGCTCCCTCCGCTCGTTTCGAAGAACCCCGGCTGAGCCGGAACGATCCCGGGCCGCAGGGCGCATCTCCGTGTTGTCGGAGGACACGGCCTTCATTTTGACAGGATGAACACGATGAACAGGATGAAATGCCGTTCCGCTTGGGATCCTGTGCATCCTGTTCATCCTGTCCAAAATCCTCCGATGCTTGGATCTCCCTTCCACAACTCGGAGATACGCCCCCCGGGCCGCACATCACCACCCAGTGTTTGAGACGGCGCACCAAGTTTGATTGCATGCACCCGTGATCCTGATCACCGACCCCCGCTGCACTCAGTACCAGGCCCCCGGACATCCCGAGCGCCCCGAACGCATCAGCCGCACCGTCGAACGCCTGCGCGCGCAGGACGCCCTTCGCATCACCTGGGACTCCCCCGTCAAGGTCGATGCCGAAACCCTCCTGCGCGCGCACACCGCCGACCACATCCAACGCCTGGGCAGCGGTCGGTCCGATTTCGACGGCGACACACCGGCGCATCCGGAGATTCTGGAGCACGCCCTTCGCGGCGTCGGAGGCGCGTTGCGGGCGGTGGAACTGGCGCGACAGGGCAAATCGGTGTTCAGCCTGCTGCGTCCCCCGGGGCACCACGCGACCCGCACCCGGGCCATGGGATTCTGTTACCTGAGCACCATGGCCATCGCAGCCCTCCACGCCCGGGCCACCGGTGCGAAGCGGGTGGCGGTCTTTGACTTCGACGTCCATCACGGCAACGGCACCGAGGCCATTCTGGCGGGGGAATCCGGCCTGGCCTTCGCCTCGGTGCATCAGCATCCCTGCTACCCAGGGACGGGCGCCACCGACGTGGGCGGCAACTGCTTCAATCATCCGGTCGCTCCGGAATTTCCGCGCCTGGAATACCGCAAGGTCCTGAGCGCGGCCCTGGCGAAGCTGTCGGCCACGAAACCGGATCTGCTCGGGGTCTCGGCGGGCTTCGACGCCTATGCCCGGGACCCGATCGCGCACGAGACACTCGAGGCGGAAGACTTTCACTGGCTCGGCACGGAAATCCGCCGGCTCGGCATTCCCGTTTTCAGTGTTCTGGAAGGCGGCTACAGCGACGATTTGCCGGAGCTGATCCTCGCGTATTTGAAGGGAATCGCGGGCAAATAAACCGGCCCCGTCCCGCTCGCCGCACCCCCGGCGAAGTCAAGCCCACACTGGCCGCCATGATTTTTTCTCCCGGCCGTCTTTACACCCCACGACCCCAACATAGGATGCACCTCGCTTACGCGTGATTTCCCATGTTCTGCTTGGTCGTCCCGCGATGGCCCCGTCGCCTTCCCGACGACTGGGTTCCGACAGGGCGAGTCAGGGCGGACCGGCCCCAAAGCCATCATGCGACGAGCACGCTGAGCACCGCCGATTCGAACCAACAGCACCGTCCGGAAACCCCTAGAAACCATCACTCATGAGCACCCCCAAACAGGTATTGGATCTAGCCAAGAAATCCGGTGCCAAAATGGTCGACGTCAAATTCGTGGACACGTTCGGCACCTGGCAGCACTTCAGCGTGCCGACCAACGAACTCACGCTGGAAGTCTTCGAGGAGGGTTTCGGATTCGACGGCTCGTCGATCCGTGGCTGGAAGTCCATTGAAGCCAGTGACATGCTGGCCATGCCCGACCCCGCCACCGCGTTCATCGACCCCTTCTGCGCGGTGCCAACCCTCAGCCTCACCTGCACCATCGCGGAAACCGGCACCAAGGAAGCCTACCCGCGCGACCCGCGCGGCATCGCCCAACGCGCCGAGAAATACCTCGCCAGCACCGGCCTCGCCGATACCGCCGTCTTCGGACCCGAAGCCGAATTCTTCATCTTCGACAACGTCCAGTACGACGCGAAGAGCAATGGCTGTTACTACTCCGTCGACAGCGAGGAAGCCGTCTGGAACACGGGCCGTGATGAAATGCCGAACCTCGGCTACAAAATCCGCCACAAGGAAGGTTATTTCCCCGTCGGCCCCACCGATACCCAGCAGGACATCCGCACCGAGATGGTCCTGGTGATGCAGGAACTCGGCATCAAGGTCGAACGCCAGCACCACGAAGTCGCCACCGCCGGCCAGGCCGAAATCGACTTCCGCTTCGACACCCTGGTCAAGACGGCCGACACGATGATGCTTTACAAGTACATCATCAAAAACGTCGCCCGAAAACACGGCAAGACCGTGACCTTCATGCCCAAGCCCCTGTTCGGCGACAACGGCTCCGGCATGCACACCCACCAGTCCCTCTGGAAAAAGGGCAAGCCCCTCTTCGCAGGCAACGAGTACGCCGGCCTCTCCGAAATGGCCCTGTACTACATCGGCGGCATCCTTAAACACGCGAAAGCCCTCGCCGCGATCTGCAATCCGACCGTCAACTCCTACAAGCGCCTCGTCCCTGGCTACGAAGCCCCGGTCAATCTCGCCTACTCCGCCCGCAATCGCTCCGCTTCCATCCGCATCCCCACCTTCAGCGAATCGCCCAAGGCGAAACGCATCGAGTATCGCCCGCCGGATCCCGCCGCCAACCCGTACCTCTGCTATTCCGCCCTGCTCATGGCCGGCCTCGATGGCGTGCTCAACAAAATCCATCCCGGCGAACCGATGGACAAAAACCTCTACGAACTGCCGCCTGAGGAGCACGCCAAGATCCCCCAGATGCCCGGCAGCCTCGAGGAAGCACTCAACCACCTGAAAGGGGACCACGAATTCCTCCTCAAAGGCGACGTCTTCACCAAGGACTTCCTCGACATGTGGATTGAACACAAAATGAAGGAGCACGACGCCGTCCGTCTGCGCCCCCACCCGTACGAGTTCTTCCTCTATTACGACTGCTGAAAACAACGCGCCGCTTTCGCTGGGGGCGCCTCGCCGCGAGGCGCCCCTTTTCGTCTCCGGGGCATTCCAAAAGACAGCAAGAAGAACCCAAATGCGTCCTGTGAATAACCCGTGGATAACAGTTAATACGTTTCCCTCGCCCCTCGGTAGACCCCACCCTATAAAGCCAGCGTTCTGTTTGTCCCCTAACCGAGAGCACCCGGGGAACATTGTCTACGGACATCGGGCCGAAATAACTCTTAAATGATTGATCTTGGGATGTTTACCTCTAGCGAAAACAGCAATCAGGCCACCGCGGGCCTAAAAATCTTTCGATGCGAAAGTTCGCTAGCGCACTGCAAATCACTGACGATGAACCGCCTAGGTTCGCCATTTTTCCCTTGCGTGAATAAGTAGGGACTTTCCTAAGCAACTCTGCTCCTCCCTCCATGGAATCCCCGGCCCAATCGATCTGGTGCTCCGCCCTCGACTCGCTCCGCGAAGTCCTTAATCCAGAAGTCTACCGACTGTGGTTTGCCCCGATCCAACCGATCGCCATGACCAGCGACCGGCTCTCGCTGGGAGTTGCTAATGATTTTTGCGCGGTCTGGCTCGGCGAGAACTATCGCGACGTCATCGAAGACGCTCTCAAGGCCGCTTCCGGACGCCAAATCGAGTTCAGTTTCATCGCCCAAGACAACGTCCAGACACCGCTTAAACCCAACCGCGCAAAGGGTTTACCCACTGAGCCAACCCCACCCCAGGCTCCGGTGGTCGTCGAGGAAGCCTCCGACGCCATTTCGCCCTTCGACCCCAAAAACACCTTCGAATCGTTTGTCGTTGGGAATAACCAGCTCGCGCACGCCGCCGCTGTCGCCGTCGCCCAGAATCCCGGACGCTCCTACAACCCCCTGTTTCTCATCGGCGGAGTCGGCCTGGGGAAGACCCATCTGCTCCACGCCATCGGTCAATACGTCACCGGCAACCGGCGCTCCGCCAAGGTCGCCTACGTCTCCACCGAACGCTTCACCAACGAGTTCATCGACGCCCTCCAAAACAGCCGCGTCATGCGCTTTCGAAAGAAGTTCCGCGAGACCGACGTCCTGCTCATCGACGACATCCACTTTCTCTCCGGTAAGGAACGCATTCAGGAGGAGTTTTTCCACACCTTCAACGCCCTCAAGGAAGCCCGGAAACAGATCGTCATGACCTGCGACCGGCCGGCCAACGAAATCCAGGGACTCGAACATCGTCTCGTGTCCCGGTTCGAGTGGGGCCTCGTGGCCGATATCCAGCCGCCCGATATCGAAACCCGGCTCGCGATCCTGCGCAAAAAATCGGACCAGATGCGTTATGCGCTGTCCCCCGACATCGCTCAGTTCCTCGCCGAACGCATTCGCGCCAACATCCGCCGGCTCGAAGGCGCCCTGACCCGGGTCGCCAGCTATTCACGGCTCACCGGCCAACCCATCACCGTCGAACGCGTTCGCGACCTCCTGCGCGATGTGCTGAGCGAGGAAGGCCGCGCCTCCCTCACCATCGACGTCATCATCAAGCGCGTCGCCGATCACTTCGACCTGCGCGTCGCCGATATTCTCGGCCGCCGCCGCCCCGACAGCATCGCCTTCCCCCGACAGGTGGCCATGTATCTGGCCCGGACTCTGACCGAATCCTCCCTCAGCACCATCGGGGAAGCCTTCGGTGGCCGCGACCACGGCACCGTCCTCCATGCCTGCCGAGCCGTCACCGACCGCATGGAAACCGATGCGGGCGTGCGCAAGGCCGTCCACCATCTCGATCGCGACCTCCGCGGCTAAGGCAGCCGTGCCCAACGCCCCCATCATCGAGGTCCAGGGGCTCAGCAAAACCTTCCGGACCTTCAAGAAAGAGCCCGGGATCCGCGGTGCCCTCAAGTCCCTCGTCCGACGCGAGTACGAACAGGTGCACGCGGTCAAGGACGTCAGCTTCACCGTACAGGAGGGTGAGTTCGTCGGTTTTCTCGGCCCCAACGGCGCCGGAAAAACCACCACCTTGAAGATGTTGTCGGGCCTGCTCCACCCGACGTCCGGGAATGCCCGCGTGCTCGGCTACGTTCCCTGGGAACGCGCCGACGGTTACCGCCGGCAGTTCGCCCTTCTCCTCGGCCAAAAAAACCAGCTCTGGTGGGACCTGCCCGCGAGCGAATCCCTCGCCCTCAACGCCCGCATCTACGGCATCCCCGTCGCCCAGGCGCAGAAAACCGTCGATGAACTCAGCGAACTGCTCGACGTCCGCGCCAAATTGAACGTCATGGTCCGCGAGCTATCGCTCGGCGAACGCATGAAGATGGAGCTGATCGCCTCCCTCCTCCACGGCCCGCGCGTCCTCTTCCTCGACGAACCCACCATCGGCCTCGACGTCGTTTCCCAAAAGAAAGTTCGCGAGTTCCTCCGCCAGCACAACACCACCCGCCGCACCACCATCCTCCTCACCAGCCATTACATGGCCGACATCGAGGAGCTCTGCGACCGCGTTATCATCATCGACCACGGCTCCCTCTTCTTCGACGGCCGACTCGCCGCCGTCATCGATCGCTTCGCCGACCACAAACTCGTCACGCTCCATAGCGAGTCCGCCGCTCAATGCCCGCGGGAACACCTGGAACGCTACGGCGAGATCGTCGCCCTCGACGCCGACACCGTCCGTTTGAAGATCAAGCGCGACCGGGTGATCGCCGCCTGCAAAGCCCTGCTGGACGAGATCCCCGTGAAAGATATCGACATCGAAGAAGTCCCCGTCGAAGACATCATCCGCCAACTCTTCGGCACCCGCTGCAATTAGACCGGGGCCTGCCGCTGGAGGACGTCGCCCCATCATCCCGAAGGATGTCCAAACCCGTCCCCCGTCCCGCACGGACGCGCTTTAGGGTGTCTGTCCCCCTGTACGATGTGTGAGAGCGTGAACAGACTGCCTGTCCCCCTGTGGGCCCCGTTGGGGCCGGCGCTTCAGGGTGTCTGTCCCTCTGTACGATGTGAGAGTGTGAACAGACTGCCTGTCCCTCTGTACGGCTTTTCCCTCCGCCCGCCCCAACGGGGCGACATGAGACAGCCTAGGGTGCAACCCTAGGTTTCGAACCCCACCCTCGTTTCACAAGCCCTGTCAGGGCGACATGCGGTCACGCCCCTTCAGGGCTGGGGAACAAAAAACAAAAACCTTTGCCCCCAGGGCTTTGGCCCTGGGCTATCTCATTCGGCCCCGTTGGGGCCGGCGCTTCAAGGTGTCTGTCCCCCTGTACGATGTCAGAGCGTAAACAGACTGCCTGTCCCCCTGTGGGCCCCGTTGGGGCCGGCGCTTCAGGGTGTCTGTCCCTCTGTACGATGTGAGAGCGTGAACAGACTGCCTGTCCCTCTGTGCGGTTTGTCGCTCATCTCGAAGGGATGGTGCCCCAAAGCCCATGGTTGCGAGTAGCTACCCGGGGGGGAGGGGGGGGAATGGCGGAATCATCCAGAACCCCACCGGGCTTCCGTAGAGGTGGCGCAACCCCGTTGGGGTTGCTGGGCATTGCGGATACAAAACACGGGGTGGGCCTGCGGCTCAGTCCAACCCCAGGCTTTGGGACGGAATCCGGTGGGATTCACGGAACTGCTCGTCCTCCGCCCTCCGTCCTCCGCCCTCCGCCCTCCGTCCTCCGCCCTCCGTCCTCCGCCCTCCGTCCTCCGCCCTCCGTCCTCCGCCCTCCGTCCTCCGT
>CAUJJW010000116.1 GCA_963205105.1 Verrucomicrobiota bacterium
GAAGGAGAGGTTTCATGACGGTTTCATGCGGGTTTCAGGTTCATTCTGAGAACCTCCCTGGGTGGAATCACCCCCGGGATCCGAGCGCGGCCCACAGGACGCCATGAAGATCCGGTCGCTTCGATTGCGGACGGTGGTCCAATTGCTGGCACTGCTGACGCTGATGCTGGCCGCGTTCTGTTGGGTGATGTTTCTGGTGATCCGCGACCGAGTGGATGCCGACGTCGATCAACTGGTCTACGACAAGGCCATCATTTCCGGTCTCAGCCTCAATTCGATCAACCCGGCCTGGGTGAAGAATGATCCACGCAATTGGGAGAGTCGGCGCTATGCGATCATGGGGCAGACCTTTGATACGAATTGGAACGTTCTCTATCGGTCGCCGAGAATGGCATCGCCGATCGAGCCGACGGAGCGGGCTCGCCGCGAAATGCGACATGCTCAGGGCTGGTTGATCGAGACGGTGGAGGCGGCCAATGGGGAACTCTTCCGGGTGGCGACGGTGGCGGCGCGTCTGGAGGTGGACAAGCCCACGCACGGCTTCGCGCAGGTAGGGGTGTCCTTGCGGGATCGGGACCGTGAAATATGGCGGTTTGTGAGTTGGATGATTGGCGGAAGCGTCCTCGTGCTGGCGGCCGGGGGGTTGGCCGCGGTTCATCTGGGCGCGCAATGGTCGGCGCCCTTGGGCGTGATGGGGCAGGCGGCGGAATCGGTGGACCCCCGGAACCTGTCCCGACAACGGATTGTTGCCCCGCCGGATGTGCCTGAAGTGACGCCCTTGGTGGTGGCGTTCAATTCCTTGCTGGACCGTTTGGAAGGCATGCAATCCGCCCAGCAACGCTTTGTTGCGGATGCCTCCCATGAACTGAGGACACCGCTGACCATTTTGCGGGGTGAAATTGAGGTGGCGCTGCGACGTGATCGACCCGCCTCGGAATACCGGATGACGCTGGAGAGCTGTCGTGAGGAGATTGAGGCCCTGAGCCGGTTGGTGGACGGGTTGCTCGTGCTGGCGCGTTGTGACGGGGGGGATCAGCGATCGGCTCCCGCGCGCGGGGATCTTGGGCGGGCTGCGCGCGAGGTGTGCGAGCGTTTGTTGCCGCAGGCGACGGAGCGGCGGATCGAGATGGTGGTGGACGCCCTGGCGACGGTGTGGGTGCCCCTGGACGATGCCTCGCTGGACCGGTTGCTGCTGAACCTCGTGGACAACGCGCTTCGTCACTCCTCACCGGGTGAGCGAGTGTGGGTGCAGGTGACGGAGGAGCAGGGGGCCTCGGTGCTTCGAGTGGTGGATCAGGGCATCGGAATTTCGGCCGAGCACCAATCGCGGATCTTCGACCGCTTTTATCGGGTGGACTCAGGAAGGTCACGGGAGGGGGGAGGCACCGGTTTGGGGTTGGCCATTGTGAAGGCCTTGGTGGAGTCGAGGGGGGGTACTGTAAAATTGCGTAGTGAAATTGGTAAGGGTAGTGAGTTTACGGTTTCCTGGCCTGCGTGTGAGAATTCTGTGGGTTCGAAGTGAGTCGTGACTTGACTCTAATAATTCCCGCCAGATACTCCGCCGCATAGCCACACAGCCTACGAGGAATCTCTCGAAACAAGGAGGCGTGTGGTGAAACCCAACACATGAAGAGTCTCCCATGGACTGGTTCCCTACTTCGTGCCTCCTGGCTTTCCGTTTTTGTCGGTCTGGCGGGCTCGGCGCCTGTCAGCGGTGTGGTCCTGTTGGATTCATCCGGGGCGGTGGCCGGCATTGATGGTCTTCGAATCACGGGAGGCGGTTTGGATGGCACATTTGACATTCGCTTCTCGGGAGTCGGGCTGGCGGTAGCGCTGGGTACTGTTCCAGATCAACTACTGCTGTATAACAATCCCGCTTACAGCTCACTCACTGCCCAGGTGGTTGCAGCCTCGATTAGTGAGGTCTTGACCACAGGGGGTCACGAGCTGGTGTGGGACGGTAATCAGGCGGCGACATTCTTTACGGTGCCTTACGCCTCGGTTCCTGAACCGGGCTCGACGTATTCCTTCTTCAACTACGCCTACAACCAAAGCATCTCACCCCCGGCGGAGTGGGTGTTGGGTGGCGAAATCGATCTGAGCAATCACTTTCTCGGACCCATGGTGCTGATGCAGTCAGCCGGTCCATCAGCGTCAGCTCCGGAGCCGGTGACGTTCGCGTGCTTTAGCGGCGCTCTGCTCGTGGCGTTTGCGGGTTGGCGTCAGCGTCGGACCAGTTGAACCTGAAGTCGGAAGAACTGCACGGCATCGGCAGGTGCTGGAAGTGACAGCCGCACATTTCCGTCCGCCTCGGCGGGTCGCGATGCCAGGAGGGTGAAGGGACCTTGCAGGCTGGGTGAACCCAGCAGCGAAAACCGCCATGCCGGGCCGGTTGGTTGAGCAAAGGCCGGGGCATGGCTCCAGTTCACCTCGATTTCCCCCAATGGAGAGAGCGCGATCTCGAGTTCCGGTTCGCCCAGTTCCAAAGGGGCCACCGGAGGTAGATTGCCCGCGTCCAGGGGGTCCGTGCCTTCCTGCATTTCCTGGACGTCCGAGTAACCGTCCTGATCGGAGTCGTTGAAGGGGCCTTCTCCCAACCCCCCCAGAAAAAGTCGTTCCCAGGCGTCCGGCAGCAGGTTGCCGTTAAGATCCACCAGGGGGACGTCGGGGAGAGAGGTGACGTGTGCGGAGACGACCTCGAACCCCGGGACTCCGCCGCAAGCCGATGAAGTGGCGGTGGTGAAGGCCGCGATGGCGACCAGGGTCCCTGGGGGAAGATCGAAGGATTCTGGCAGCTTGTAGGCGGTGCCGTTGGCATCGAAGAGAGCGATGGCTTCGGACACGCCGACCGTGCGATCGACCACGGTGCAGGGGGCGGTCCAGGTGTCCTCGCGGAGACGTACGATCAGGTTGGTTGGGGCTCGAACAGGGACGCTGCCCAGTGCGTCGAGAACCGCGTTTTGGGCGGAAGTCCATTGGTCGGCCGAAACTTCCAGGTCTTCGAGGTACGCGTTGGGCACGGAACCGGTCCACACAAACTGCCGCAACACATCGAACGGGGGGAGGTATCGACCCGGCAGGGCGGTGTTGGAGCGGGCGCTGAGTTGGTAGATCGATTCCGCTAGGTCGCGGAGGGCGGTGCGGGCGGGATCGGTGGAGGGCAGAAAGGAGGGCAACGCCAGGCTGGAGCCGGCGAGCACCGCGGGGTCGGGGACCCACGGGGGGCCGGTTGGAGGCGGTGTCGGTTGCGCGGGCGCTGCCGGGGATAAGGGCTGGTACAGGGATTGCAGGAGCGGGCTGGAGGGAGACCAACGGCCGGCTTCGTTCGCGCGGAATGGGAACAACGTGAGGTTGGTGGCCTCGGCATGGCCGCGGGCCCACAGCGCACCGGCGACCCAGGCCTCGGCCAGTCGGGCGGCCATGGCGTCCATGGGCGTGAGTTCGCTGGGGGGTGTGGGAGGCTGAAGCACAGGACCGGCGGCGGCTTTGGCGGCAGCGATCCAGGCATTGGCTTCGGCCAAGGGGGATCCTCCGGCTGAGCCATAAGCGTAGGAAACCCCCACGGGCGAGGCCGGGGCTGGGCTGAGCAGTCGAATCAGCTCACGGCCTGCGCTGGGATCCGATGCGGCCGTTTCGATGTCGAAATGCGGATCCGTCGCTGCAATGAGCAGGGGCAATCTGGGGTCCACGGGCAATCCAGCGATCCGGGCTGTGTTGGAACCGGAAGGACCGGAAAGGTGGGCGACTGCCCCCGCGCCCAGCAGACCGCCGGAAAGTTGGTACATGCGCACGGGAGCTCCGGTTCGAGCCAGGGTGAGTTCTCCCGACAGCGCGTCGATCGGGCGTGGCCGAAGCGAGAATGTCCTTCCTGCGGCGGGAGCTTGGAGGGCGTCCTTGACCGGTTTCGAAGTGGCATCGAGTGGATCGGTGTCGGAAAGCAACTCCCGCAAGTCACTGACGCCGTCGTCGTCGGAGTCCCCATCCGAATGCGGGTCCAGTTTTTTGCCGAGCGCGACGAAATCGGGGAGTCCATCGGCGTTGGAATCCAGGGTGGCAGGGGGGCGGGTGAACTCGTAACGGACCGTCTGGATGGCGGATCGCGCGGTGCCGAGTGGCGGGTGGGCGTAATAGCTGACGGTGGTGTCTTCAGTGAGGGGAACTGGCGAGCCGGTGAACAGCACCCAGTCGCCGGTGTGGTTGAGGCGATAGCGGACTGCGTGCAGCGGGTTGGCCAGCTGGAAGGCGAAGGCGATTCCGGTTTTGTAGCGGCCAGGAGCTGGGCGGATGGAAACCTCGCTGACGACGTCGCCGTAGGCCGGGGAAAAGGCGTAGAGCGATATGGCGGCATGGACCTGGTTGACCAGACCGAACTGGGTCTGCGCATGGGGCGCTCCCACTGCTGAGGGCACGGGCGAATCCAGGCCGGCGGCATCGCCCAGGAAGGATTCGGCGACGACGCTGAGAACTGGGGGGCCGCCTGCGATGGAGAAGCTCGAGGTCCAGTCCGGGACGTTGCGGGTGCGGACGAGTCCAGGGTTGGGAGTGACGAAGGGTTCGGAGGCGAATTCCAGGACATTGCCGCCCGCAGGTGCGCCGGGGAGGGAAGGCAAGGCGCCCCAGGGACCGGGCACCCAATCGGAGCCCTGTCGGATGACGCGTTGGAACAGGGTGGAACGACCCTCGGATCCGGCCACGAGCAGCAAACTGCCGTCGGCGAGTCCGACTGCGGTGGTGAAGGAACCGGACTCGGGGGCAGCGAACGTGGCGAGAGTGGTCCAGGTGTTGGTGCCATCGAAGCGGAGCAGTATGGCACTGACCGGGCTGAGGGTGGTGACGAGGAGGAGCGGTGGTGCGCCGGGTTGTTCGATCAGTCGCACGAGGTCCGGGGATTCCACCGACATCGAGTTGGTTTGTTGGGCGTTGACGTTCAGGACGCCGTTCGCCAGGGGGGCGTAGCTGATCCCTGTTTCTCCGGGTTCCCAGGAAATCAGGTGATGATTGGCGCCGGCGTTGAAGGTGGCGATGAGGTGGTTTCCGGAGGGGGGAAGATTGGTGATGTTCCACGCCAGCGACACGGGCGCTGCCGAGGCGTTGTAAACTTCGAGGCGTGCCTGCGTGCCTTCGCGGTAGGTCACGGTGTAGCCGGGGATTAAGGCGGCGTGGGACAATCGTTGGAGGCCGAGCAGCCGTGGTTCGGGTGTTGTTTCGTCGAGCGGTGAGAAGGTGTTTCCGTCCTGGTTTCGGGTGCGGGCGATGCGCTGGGGCTTGGCTCCATTCAGCATGGAAGCGGTGACCAGATCATCGAAGCCGGTGTTTCCGGGGCCTGGCAGATTGACAGCCGCGGGATAAGTGGGGCCGATGCCGGAGACGAAAAGCTCCTGGGGCAAGGCGGGAGTGGCAGAGGCCGGCAGATCGACCAGGAGCAGGCGGTTGGCGTCGGGAGAGGTCACCACCAAACCATCGTGACCGAGAGCCAGGAGACGGCCCGCGGATGCACCCGAGATGGAATGCAGGCCGGAGGATCGAGTGGCGTGCCAGGCGTGGGCGCCCGGGCTTGTCTGGTAGGCAACGCGAATGGCTCCGGAGCGGCGATCGATCAACGCGACGTCGGTGCGGCCGTCTCCATCGAAGTCGGCGAGCACGGTGAATTCCGCGTCGCTCGCGTACGAGGCGCCATTCTGTGCCTGGGCGGTCGGGGGTGCGAGGGTGCTGAAAAGGACCAAGGCCAGGACGAGCCGGCAGAAACTGTGGAAGACAGAGTTCATGGAACGTCGACGGGTTGGGTGGAGACGATCTCGACGGGTTCGTGGGTGAGACCTCGGAAGCGGACGAGCACGTACCGGTAGCGGGCGCCTTCGACGACGGGGTGGGTGTCCAGCAGGTAGATGCCGCGTTGGGTGGGGTCGGCGTTCGGCTCTTGGAGGAGTCGGATGAAGGGGTCGCGGATCACCGTCACGTTCTGACCTGCGAACGAACCGGATTCGAAGGCGATGGATTCCATTAGCGGACTGACTTGGAGCACATCGCCGGAGACCCGGGGAAAGAGCAGGTTGGGAACCTGGTAGCGATAGAGGACAACGCCCAGGAGGGATTCGCCGGCGAGGGACTGGTACACATGTTCCACGGGGTTCCGGTGTCCGAGGAAGTAATCCGGCAGGGCTGGGTTGGGTGAGGTGATGAGGGAGGTCAATTCGCCGATGCGCACGGCGAGACCCTCCCACGGTCGGTTGGGTGTGTCGGCGGGGCGGACGACCCGGGCGAGGACCTTGGGATACGTCTCGTCGTTGGGCAGGGGGAGAGGGCGGGCGGGCCAGCGGACATCGGGGCCGAGCAGGTTGGTGTTGCCCCAGAGGAAACGTTCGACGTTGCTGGCCGGGCTTTCGGAGCCGGTGACGGTGAGGGCTTTGACAAAGACGGTGACCTCATTGCCGAGGGCAGCTTTGGCCGGGATGCTGAAGACCGGTCCCGCGCCCAGCGCCGGCCCGATGCGCGGGGTCAAATAGCGGCGGAAGAGCTTGGGCGGCATTTGGAAATTCTCACCAAAAAGCAAACCGGGTGGTGCCTCATCGGCGGGGATCAATTCGGGGGCGAGATCGGAGCCTGGCGCGAGGGGAGTGCCGCCGATCCAGACCTCGAAACGCTCGACGCCGTAGGTGGGGCAGAACCACTCCAGGACCATGCGCGGGTCGGCCGGGGTTCCGCTGGAGGCGATGGCGGACAGGATGGGAGTAGCGATCGGGGTGGTGCCCTCGGAGCGCACGCATCCGATTTCGATCATGGGACCGGCGTTGCCGTGTTCGTCGAGGTATTGGACAAAGTAACAGAGCTGGGAGGCGTTCGCGGGAGGGCCGTCATCCAGGGCCTCCACGATGTCGCCTTGTTGGAAGGTGCCGTCGCCCTGGGCGATCAAGGTGGACGGGTGGCTGTCGACGCGGCGGAACAATCGCCATTCATGCGTCCCATCGGGTGGAAAGAGAGTCACGATCAGTGGATCGATCTCGCCCGACCCTTCGTTTTCGGGAGGAACCGGATCGTGCACCTCGCAACCCCGGCCAACGGGAGAGCGCGAGGCGGTCGTGCTGGCGACAAACCCGACCCGGAGGCGGCGGTCCAGCTGGCTGGGAAGGCCCACGCTGGCGGCGGTGTTGACCGTTTCGGAGACGACTCCGTTGGCGGTTCCGATGCGGCAGGAGAACTGGGGCGGGGTGAGGGCGCCGTTGACGAGGGCGACCCAGGACGCGCGAAGAACGATGCTGGTTTGGCCCTCAAGGAAATAGCGCCGTCCGAGAAGGGTCGGAGGGTTTGGGGATGTTTGTGGGCGAGCGAAGAATTCCACCCAACTCACCGCCGGACTGGTCCGTGTGCAGGCCAGGTCGTATTCCCGGACGCTGGGGTTGGAGTTGGTGCCGGGACCTTCGGAAGTGGAAGGGAGCAAGGCGACCGTGGCTCGGACGCAATGGATGGAGACTCGGCCGCCGCCGCCGGTGGGACCGGAGAAGTCGCGCAACACGCCGAAGGCCGGCGACGAATGTCCCGAGAGGTTGGGGGCGGGGGCGCAGGCGCCGTCGTCCTGGGCGCGCACGGTGTACCAGATGGTTTGGCCGGCGTGAGTGGCGGCTTCGGGGGCACCCGGACCATCATCGACGTACGTCCGTTCCTTGCGACCGGGCAGGTGTGGCAGGGGTCCGGCGATGCGTTGGGCGAGCGGGTTGGGCGCTAGCGTGTGGAACTGGGCGATGCTGGACCAGCGGTAGACGTAGTACTGTGTGGTGTGCTCCGCGCCGGCATCGACGTTCTGGTCCCAAGTCAAAACGAGGCGTTGCTGACGGGTGTCGCCGACCGGGTCATGGGCGTAGGCTGTCTCGACCCGCAGCTGAAGCGGCGGCGGTGGCGGCATGCGATCGCAGACGGTGATGAGCGTTCCGGGTGAGACGAGGCCGTCGCGGCCGAGGATGTCGCGGGCGGTGACGAAGTAATAGAAGCGGGCGCCGTTGTGGAAGATGTCCTTGGGCAGGGGCGAGTCGGGGTTGGTGCGATCGTTGCCGTCGTTGAAGAAGTAGTTGGTGGGCGAAGCGGCCAGGGCGGCGGCTTCGGCGGGATTCAGCATCTGAGTGGACAGAATCGGTGACCGATTGACCTGGTGGGCGTTGGTGGACGTTCGGACCAGTTGCAGCAGGGCGGCAGTCGCTGGCGGGGCGAGATGGAATCCCTGGGACTCGGCGAGATCAGCATCGACCCGGAAGACATTGAACCCGTGATTCGCGAGGGACAGTCGGCGGAGTTCGGGTGGGGTGGGCCAGAGCAGTTTCACGTTCAGATCGCCCTGTGGTGAGGCGTCGACGGTCTCGATGGGGGCGCCGGGTGCTGGAAGGACGAGGGGTAGGCCGGCGACGACGGTCACCCGGCCGACGACAGCGAGGTCGGCGTTTTGGGCAAGATCATGCAGGCGGATCTCGAAGGTGGTGGCTGTTCCGGCCGGGCCGGGGAGAAGTTCGGCGTGTCCGAAGCCGATGGCCATGGCGGCTGCGGGATGCAGGCGGGCGAGGAGGAACAGGTTTTCGCAATGCTCAGGATCGCGGAGTGCGCCGCGGATCACGGCGGAGAGTTTTTGCGGCAGTCCGATGGCATCGTCGGGGACGACCTGATCGAACATGCCGTCGATGGCGGATTCGAGGGTGATGGCGGGGTGGCCGAGTTGCTGGGCGCGATCGAAAAGCGGTGCGAGAACGATGGGATCCGTTTGGACGCCGGCGATGGAACGGCGGACATAGGGCTGTGGGGAGTCGGCGGTGCCGGGTTTCGCGTAAATGGCGAACGCGCGTTCCTTGACGAGTGCCGGGGAGGGGCTGGCCCAGAGCAGGTAGGCCCAGGGTCGGCCCTGGCTGTCGGTGGTGGTGGTGCCGGTGGCGTAGAGCAGTTGATCGAACGGGGCCTGGGCCCGGGCCAGATGTGAGGCGAGCAGACCCAAGCAGGCGAAGGTCAGGGCCACGATCAGGCGCAGCAAGCCATGGGGCGCTAGGACGGACGGGTGGGCGCTCCGGAGTCCTGATGACGAGACGGTGTGGGGCATGGCCGATGGGTTGGGACCGGTTCCGAGGGGTGGGATGCCTGTCTCCAAGGACCGGGTGTGGGTTAGAAATGGAGCTTCCATTGGCGGTCCTTGAAGGTGAATCCGATCTCTTTGGAGTATTCGAGGCAGAACGGGCAGGGGCCGAGGCTTCCGCTGACCTTTCCGAAGCCGCGCACCGTGAGGCTGTCGAACACGTTGTCGATCAGCGTGTCGAGGTAATCGCCGTCGCCGACGCCCTCGAGGGGATTGAACAGGTCGACGGACGCGACACCGGTGAGTTCGCCTTTGACGTCGACGAGGCACAACGCGCGGCCCTGGAGACCGTACTTGAGTTTGGCGATGAAGGTCGGGCCGTCGCCGAGGATGCCCCAGCCGTAACCGAAGCCTCCCGACAACTCGAAGAGGCAGGAGGTAGGGATACCAAGGATCTGGTTGAGCGGGATCCAACCTTCGGCGTAGGTGTAGAAGCCCCGGACCGGAGCGGCGCCGATGGCTCCGGCGGCTTTGGGGTCCCACAACTCGATGGGTTCCAGGGTGCAGGCGCTGCCGAAGAAGCCGCCGCCGGTGACGTCGATGCCGTTGATTTCCATACCGGCGGCACCGGACAGGTAGTTTTCCTGAACCCCGAAGGCGGCGGCGGCAGCCAGGGTGTGGATGGTGACGGCCTGGAAATCGAGTTCGCCCTTGAGCTGGAGACTGCCGGCCATGCCGCGGAGTCGGCGAACCACCGGTGAGACCTTTTCGCCGAAGGTCATCTTGTGGCTGGCGTTCAGTTTGAGGCCGGGGCCGAACCATCCGATTTCGACGTCTTTCGCGCCCAACGTCACCTCGGTGTAGGTCTCGGCGTCGGTGTTGCACGTTTCGCTGCCGTCGGAATCCAGTTCCTTGATGTGCAGGAAGGCGCCGAACTCCATGGGCTTCACGACATCGAGTCGCGCGCTCAGGTCGAGTCGGAGTTCCTTGAGCGAATCGCCGTTGATGTGGGCGTACCCGTCGATGTCGGCGCTGGCCACCTTACTGCCGAGATCGTCCAGGAACCCCTCAAAGTTGTCCGCCAGTTGGGAAGAGGCGGTCTTGAGCAGGGCGCGGATGAGGCGGTTGACCTCGGCAAACACCGAGTCGAGGGCTTCACGGGCCGCGGCGTCGTTTTCGTAGAGGCGATATTTCAGCACTTGGCGGACGTCCGCGGCGACGGGGGAGGCGAGGAAGGCATCCATGACCTCCTGTCGGACCTGTTGGCGCAGGGTTTCCGGTGTGTAGCTGGAGAAGGGCGTATCCAGGTCGTACGGAATGTCGTTGAGGAAGTTCTGGAGTCCCGTGGCGCCGGTGTTGGCGACCTGGGCGAGAATTGGGCCGGCGCCATCGAACAGATCCTTCATCTCGATGCCGAGACCGCCGGGAAACTGGAGGTTCCCGATGTCGTTCATGTGATCGCGGATGTTGGACAGGACCTCGCGGAGCTTGCCGAGGGTCTCCTCGATCTCGGTAAGGGTGGCGTCGGATTTCTCGAGCAGGTTGCGGACTTTGTCAGCGGCGAGGGCGGCCTGATGATCCGAGGCGAAGAAGTCGCCGAGTTTCTGGACCACCTTCACGATGTTGGTGCGGTGGTCCTGGACCTTGGCGATGGCGTCCTCGACATGTTCGAGGGCCTTCTCGGCTTTACCCAGGTGATCGTGGAACTGATGAATCATGCCCTTGTCGAGGTCACCGGGCAGGGCCTTGAGCGCGGCTTCGATCTTGGGCCGGTACTGGGTGGCGAAGAAGTCGTTGGGCACGCTCAGCCACTGGAGCGGGTTGTCGAAATTGAACTCGGCCTCGAAACGTTGCTCCAGGGCGTCGTAAACCTCCTCGATGGGGCCGTCGACGACCTCGACGAACACCCGGTCGAAGAACGCTTCCATGTTGGAGGTGAGCAGTTCGTCGAGTTGCTGAAAGCCGCCGACGATCTCGTCGCGTTGAGTGAAGCCGATGGCTTCGCCGACGGCGGTGGCGATGCCGGTCTGGTCAGCGAGGGAATGGGCGATGTTGACGAGATTGGCCTGGGGAAGGATGTCGAACTGCGCCCCGAAGGTGATTTCCGCGTGCTGGGCGCTGAGGTAGTCCACCTGCCGTTCGGTGGTGAGCACGATGACGTTGCCTTCGATCGGGGCGCTGGATCGGAAGGATCGCGTGCTGGTCACCCAGTTCAGGGGGAAGGAAAAGTTGACGATCTCCTGCCAGGATCGGTGGGCGCGGGGCCGGAACTGTTCGGTGGCGGAGGCCCGATAATTGTCGAGAGCGACACCGTCGGGATAGCCGCGGTTGGAGGGATCGAAGAGGGCGTTGTTGAAGAAATGCTGGTCACCGTTGGTGACCCATCCCTGGTTGCCGTCGGCACCGTTCTGGCGTGGCCATCCCCCCATGACCTGGATCAGGGCGGCGGGGTTGGCGGCGTTGGCGCTGGTGTGGAGATGCGTGAGCAGGTCTTCGAAGAACGGCACGTCGAACTTCGACGCCAGATTGACCCAGCCGACGGGGGCCTCCACCGCTCCGCGGTGGTCGTTGAAGTAGGCGCCGGTGGAAGGGGTGACCTGATACGTCTCGTTGGTGGGGCCGTTCAGGGACACCACGGACGGCAGTTTCAAACGGGAATCGACGCCGTCGAGACCGTCGGCGTGGGAGATCAGATTGCCGTCGGGCAGGAAGCCGAGGTTGCCGAGGAGCACCGGTTGCACGTGGGCGACGCGGGTTTCCACGCCGAGGACCAGTCGACCTGAAGAAGGGTCGCAGGCGTCCTCGGCGTTCCGGGCGAAATCGAGGGCGAGCGGAGTGAACGAACCGTTCCAGTAGGCGAGCGCTTTGGCGCTGGTTGAGGGTGCCAAGTCGGCGCCAGTCAATGCCCCGAGGCAGGACAGTTGGAGATGCTCGAACGGTAGTTCGAAGTCCGAAGGGAAAGGTAGGTCGATCAGGCCGTTGATCAGGGATTCGCGGGGCCGGTTGTCGAGCAGGTTGAAGGCGAAGTTGTCGATATCGAACGCGTAGCCGTAGACGGTGAGTGAATCCGGAAAACCACTGGCGGGCACGTCATGGATGCCGCTCACGCCCGCGTAGCGAACGTAGTATTTGGCGTTGGGCTTCAGCGGATAGGGGCCGGTGGGTGTGCCGCCGAGAATCGATGCTCCCTGATGGGTTGCTTCGCCGGTGACGCGTACGTTCAGGCCCGCGTAGTCGGCGAGCCCTGCCTCGTAGCGCACATCGTTGGGCGTGCCGGCGAGGTCGCGTCGTTCCAGCGAGTTCGCGGCCAGCGGGTTGGTGGCGATCACGCCCGAGAGCAGCATCACGCCTGGACGCAGATGCGGGGCGAGGTCGGATTCGGCGCCGCCGAGGAACGTTCCCGGCATGTGAAAGGTTCCATTCGCAAAGGTGTAGGCCTCGTGGGCGAAGTCCGAGCCCGAGGGCAGGCGTCCCCACTGAATCCGGGTGGGTTCCCTGAGGGGGCCGGCAGCGGCAAGACCGCCGTCGGGAGTGAAGAACAGTTCCCCGTTCGCCGGTTCCAGCCCGGGGGTGGCAGGGGCGGGATCTCCGGGGCAATCGTCGCCCACGCAGCCGCGCGAGTAGCTCACGGACAGGTCATCGACGCCGCGGAGGCCCGATGGGGCAACCGTGGCGTCGAGTGCGATGGCGTTCTGTCCGCCGCTGTTCCACTGAACACGGGTATCCCAAGGAAAGTGGGTCCGGAAGTCGCCGTTCCCGAGGGTGATGTCGGCGGTCAGCACCGCGGTTCCCTGGGCGTCGGCGGCGATGAAAACGCCAGTGGCCGAGGTGGCGGCGTCGTGGACGCGGTCATTGGACCGTTTGACGGCGAGGCTGGGGGAGGCGAGCAGGGGTGCGTTGGCGGCGAGCGCCGCGTATTCATCCTGACGCACCGGCAGGATCTCGTTGGCGGGGTGTTGCACCCGGAACCGGCCCTGAGCGATTTCCCAGGTCAGGCGGGTGGCGGGGAACCAGAACGGCCGCGTGTCCTCGGCAACGAACAGGCCGCCTGCAGGATTGAAGACGAGCGATGTTGCGGTGGGCTGGAGGTTGGCCCCGAGAAGGACGTCGTCGAAGAGGATGGAAGAGCGGAGAAAGTGGCTGGTGGTATCGAGGCGGTAACCGGAACCCGTCGGCAGGAAGACGCGCAACGAACCTTTCAGCCCTTCCGGATCCAATTCCAGCGGAGGAACGAGTTGGACACGGACGTGCGAGAGTTCGAAGGACTGTGGGGGGGCGTTGACGGGAACCGAACCCGAGGAGAGTTCGGCATTTCCGGTGGAGCGGAGGCGGACGGCGAGATCGGTGCCGGTTCCGAAGACGAGAGCCGGATTGGCGACGACGAACCCGCTGAGAGTGTCGACGCCAAGACGGGTGTTCACATGGGAGCCGGCCACGACGCTGATGACGCCCGGGTCGTTGTCGATGCTGGTGAACCGTGTTTCCAAAGCACCGAACATCAGGGTTCCGCTGAAATGCAGGAGGCGACTATCGGGTGTGGCGATGGTGTTGCCGGGGGTGAAGATGGGACCGACGGCCTGGTCACGGTGGGCGATGGTGACCGCGATGCGGTAGGTCCGCTGGACCGGGTCCAGTTGGGTCCCGTCGGCGGGTTGGATCAGGAGGGTCTGGGAAAGCGGTTGAACCAGGGGTTGCAACGGGTTCAGCGGTGGTGGCGGGTCGTGTTTGAACATCGACACGACGATGTTCGAGGACGATGACGCCAGCGGAATGACCGCGTTCGATTCGGCATCCCGCAGTTCCCAGGAGAAGCGGACGGCCACGTCGTCGGCGGGAAGGTACGAGCCGGCGAAGTTGTCATAGCGCCGAAGTGTGGCGTCGACGTCGACCTGGAAGGCGTTCTTGGTGGGATCGGTGCGCAACGCGTAGGCGCGGCCGAGGGTGGCGGAATCGGCGGTGGCGATGACGTTGTAGAACACATCGCCGCTGCTCTGGCTGCGGAAGTGGTAGTAGGTGCGGGGCTCTCCGGTGGCGGTGTCGGAGGTGAGGAACGGGTTTTTCCGGACCTGGAGTTCGACGGTGTAGGGTTGGTGCGGGCTGAGGCGGGCGAAAGGGCGAAGGAGTGCGGTGTTGGTGCGGGTGACGGGTGTGCGGCCGTTGAGGAAGAGGTCAACCGGGACGGTGTGGGTGTAACCGGTGTTGGTGGTGGCGCCGGCGGCGTTGTAGATGGGGTGAGGCTGGCCGTTCGCGTCGAGCAGGCGGTAGTAGAGGGTGTAGGAGGCATTCTGGGTGCCGGCGACCGAGCTGGTGGACCGGACGCGGCTGACGACGCGGAGCGTGTCCCGGTCCCAGGAGGCGCCAGCATTGCTGGCGTCCGAATCGATGACGTAGCTGCCGGCGTTGGTGTTCTCGACGGAAAGGATCGTCTCGGTGACTTGGGCGAGCGCGGGACCAGGCCCGGGGACAAGCATGGCGAGCGTCAGGAGGAAAAGTGGCCGGCATGTCATGGGCGTGTCGTGCGATTCGGTTCCTTGGCGAACGAAACGTACGCGGGACACTGTAAGGAAACGGAATGAACCGACGGTTAAGCCCTGATGAAAAAGTTTTCATCCTGGAACCCAGCCATGGAGTGGTTCACCCAGCCCTGGCTGGCAGACACCGGCGGACCTGGTTAACGGGGTTCCCAGCGGTCGACGAGCCTGCCAGCGGGATCCAGGAGTTGGATTTCGCGGGCCTTGGCGAGACTGCCCTTGAACCCGCCAACCACGAGGCGCTGTTCGCCTGGCTTCGGGGAGATGGTTCTGGACTGGAAGCCGACGAGGCTGGAAGCGGCGATCATTTCCCCCTGAGCGGGGAGCACGGTGCCGGGTGGGAAGGTGAATCGGACATCGCCGGCGAGGCGCCAACCGGAGAGATCCACGGCCATGGTGTTGGTGTGGCTGACGCGAAGCCAGTCCTGCTGGCGTGTCTGGCCCCGGCCCGACTCGGCCAGTTTCACCACGAGGTCGTTGCGTTGCGGACCGGGGATGCCGGCGTTGAGGCGGGTTCCCACGCCGATGGGACGGGCCCGATTCGTGGCCGCATGGGTGACGTAGAGATGGACCCGACGCGGTTCGATGAAGCGGCGGGTCAGGTCTTGGATTCCAAGCTGAAGATCGCGCGCTGGCGAGGAGCCGCGGGGTGAATTCCAGGAGAGCCCCCATTGCTGACGGTCCAGAACGCCTTCGACAGCCATGCGTCGACGCTGTTCTTCGATGTGGTTCTCCAGGACGCGATCGGCGGGCGGCGTGCCGGGTGGCTGGAGGAACTGGTCCATCAAGGTTCGCATGCGGCGCAGCAGCATTTCCCGGGTGACGGGTGTTTGGATCACCGCGTTGTAGAGTCGGTTGAAGCCCTGGTTATCGCCGATGTCAGAGGCTCCCCACAACGGGTGACTGCGGAACTCGTCTTCGTCGGCAAGGATGCCGCCGGCGCCGAAACTGAGGCCCCAGGACACGTTCATGTCGAAGGCGACCGGTTGCCAGCGGCCGGATCCTTCACTGTCACGGTAGAGGGAGAGGTTCGCCCAGATGTCATCGTCTTCCTGGGTGATGCGGGCGATGGCGATGTAATTCAGCACCGCGGGAAGATCGCAGCGATCGAAGAGCGCATGGGCGCGTGAGTCGGGGCGGCGCGGGTTTCCGAGTGCCCGAGCGAATTCCGTGTAGTCGCGGCTGTCCTCGTGGCGGCGGGTCTTTTTCTCGAAGCCACCGGTGCTGTTGCCATCCGGGGTGACCGTACCGACGGCCTTGTACAGGGCGCCGTCGGGGTCGAGTCCCGTCCGTTCCAGCAATTCCTCGCCGAGGACCTGGGAGTGCATCGCGAGCTGGAAGAACTGGCCGTTCAACTGGACCCGGACCGGTTCGTGGAACGGGGCGGGAGTGCCGGCTTGGTTCATCAGCCAGAAGGACAGGTGCTGGCGGAGGTAGGTCGGGTCGCCCCATTCCGCCATCAGCGAGGTGTTGCGGATTCTGGGTCCCGGACCCGGATGGCGGAAGGGATGATCCGGGGTGAATTCCAGTCGGTGCGATTTCTTGGGAAAACCGGCGGTCGTGTTGCCCCGGATCTTGATCAAGAGGTTGTCGTAGAATTCCCCGTCATAAAACAGCGCCCCCCGGGTGCCTTCATCCGAGTCCATGGCCTCGGCGTCGGAAGGGGTGACGAACAGGTGGAACACCGGCAGAGCGCTCTGGATGGATCCCGGGTCCACCACGGTGCCCAGATAGCGCGCAGAATCGGCGGGGTCTGGGAACAGCGGCCATCGGGACTTGCCGCCTGCGGCGTTCGAAGCCGCGAACCGCCAGCGGACCATGGAACCTTTGCGCGCCGGGGTGGTCGGCAGGGTTCCGGTCCAGATACCATCGTTGGCCTGGGCGTCACCGTTCTGACCCGAGTCTTCGAGCGGCACGGCCTTCTCGGATTGGGAGTCGAGCCGGTAGAAGGCGGCGACCCCCCGGGGTGGCGAACCTCCGCCAGAAACCCGGAGGCTCACCTGGATGGGTTGCCCCACGGCGGGCGCCAGTGGCGTGTGGGTGGGTGCGGTCAGAATGGGACCCGGCAGAGTGCCTGCTGGCAGGTTGGGTTGGCCGGGGGTCGGACTGGGCAGGAACCAGGGTTCGTCGGAGCCATCCCGGGCGTCGCCATACGAAATGTTGGGGAACTGGCGCGGGTACTTGGGTTCGAACTTCTGAACAGGTTCTCCATCGGGACCGAACAGGCCGAGGAATTCCCCGTCCCCCGAGAGCTTGAACGAGGTATGCAGCGGCTTCGCGGGATCGCGTTGATCGCGTCCCGATGCGAACACGACCAGGCGTTCACCTGGGGGCAAGGTGAGGGCAGGCAGAATCCAGAGACGCGGTTGGGCGGGGTCATCGGTCAGTGCGTAGCCCGCTAGCGACACCGGCTGAGTGCTTCGGTTGCGAAGTTCCACCCAGTCGGAGGTGACCCCATGGTCGTCCTGGAGGCCCTGGGTGTTGGAGGCCAGAAACTCGGAAATGACGATGGGCTCGGCGCAATGAACCGGCGGCGGGGCCAGCAGGCAGAGCGTCACGACCAGCCAACTGCCCGATGTCGGGAGGCGTTGCAGCCAGGACCAGCGGGAGGCGAGGTGGTTCAAAAGGGTCGCGGTCGCCATCAGGTCAGGGCGTAGCAGAAGCGGGGAAGGAGGGCACCGAAAAAGCCAGCCCTACCGCAGCGACGCCAAGTATTCGATGAGATCGCGGAGTTCCCGCCGACTGAGCATGTCGGCGAGCCCTTCCGGCAAGGCTGACAGGGTCCGCCGCCGTTCGGCAATCGTTGAGACCGCCACCTTGTGTTCGCCATCCTCGCCGGTGATCACGATAAGTTCGGTCGGACTTTCGGACCGGACCCTGCCGGCGATTTCCGTTCCGTCCCTCAGCGCCAGCAGCACGTTGTCGAAGCCGGCCGCGATCTGGGAATTGGGATGCAGAATGGAATCGAGGATCTGACGACGATCCATCCGGGTGGCGAGGCCGTTCAACGCAGGTCCCACCCCACCTCCATCGGAATCGACCTTGTGGCAACGCGAGCACTGGGTCTCGGGCTTGTCGAAGAACAGGGCGCGTCCCTGCGCCGCGTCGCCGCCGACAAGGACTTCGCGCCAGGCAGCCAGGGGGTCGTCGGGAGGAAGCGACGCGGCGCGGCGTTCCAGCAGCGCCGTCAGGCTGGCGTTGCTTCGAAGCTGGGCGGCCTGGACCAGGTCCGCCTCCAACTCAGGTGGAAAGCTTCCGTTGAAGAGGGCATCGAACGCCGAGGCCAGAGCGGTTTGGGCTGGTTCAGGATTCGAGAGTCGGCCGAGGGCGATCAATGCCGCCTGGGCCATGCGAATCGATTCGTTGTCCCGTCGAAGGGTTCCCTCGCGAATCAGGTGGGTGAGAATGGGCGTGGCGGAATTCCCTCCCAAGCGGTCCAGGTAGGGCAGTGCAGCGGCCCGCGTGCCTGGATCCGTATCCTCCAGGGCGAGACGAATGGCGGCCTCTGTTTCGGGTGCCCCCAATTCCGCGAGGGCTGCGGGGATGCGGCGTCGCCATGCAACCGGTGTTTTGGACTGTTGCAACCCCAGGAGAATGGGAGCGGCCTGGGGAATGCGGAGTCGGACGGCGGCTTCCAATGCGGCCTCGGCGACGACGGGGGATGGATCGCGGAGCAGGGTTTCGACAACCGCGGTCAGAGCGCCGCGGGCGGCTTGGGCGGAACGCGGGGGGAGCGGACGCCAGAGACCCACCACCCGGTCAAACCAGCCCGGCCAGTTCTCGGGATTGATGGAAGGAACGGCCCCATGGTTGGGATCGGGTTTCGGAAACATGGGCACCCGGCCCGGAGACGCTTCAGTGACTTCCCAGGCACCCAGCAGAAACAGGGCTTCGGCGCGCAGTGTGGCGGGGGCGTTGGTGCGCGTCGCGATACCCGCGAGCGCGTACGCGTTGGACTCCTGGCCCAGCCGGAAATGCGCATTGAGCGCGCGTCGGACCAATGGGTCTCTGGCAGCGCGTTGGCCTGAGCGATGGGTCGGGCCTGGGCTGTCCGCGATCCATGAGGCGGTCTCCAGGATGCCGGCGAGCCTGGGCAGGGCGCTTGCGATGGGAACGTCATGGATGGCTCGCGCCGCCAGAATCACCAGCTCGGGGTCTTCGTCCGACAGGAAGCGGGCGATTTCGGCGTTCCCGAGGATTCGAAGCGCCAGAAGCGTCGTGTGGCGGACCTCCCTGGAAGGGGCGGAGATTTGCTCGGTGAGAAAGGCACTCAGCCGGCGCTCGTTCGACCCGCTGGCTTCGGCGGTCTCCTGTCGAGCCCAGTACCGCGCGGCGGCATGCCGAATCCAAGGGTCCGCGGTTCGGTTGCTACGGACCAGGCTGAGGATGGTTTCGCGACCTGGAAGAAAGGTGGTGGACGCCGCATCGCGACCGCCATTGAAGCGTGTCGTCAGGGCGTTGGCCGCCTCGAATCGGACCTTCGCGCTCGCATCCGCCGTCAACGCGGCGATGGGCAGGTCGGCGGCGATCGTCCCGGCTTCGCCGAGAACGACGGCCGCGGCGGCGCGAACCTCGGCATCCGGCTCGCCCAGGAGGCGGATCAGCCCGGCGAGCGGTACACTCAGGTCACCTTGGGAATCTCCAGCGGGAGCACCGCGGACGATCTGCCCGATGCCCCACAGTGCATGGAGCCTTGGACGCGTTTCTGCGGCGGAGAAGGCAATCCGTTGCAGACCAGTGAGCGAGCTTCGACCGCGACGGGCCAATTCCCATTGGGCTTCGAGACGCATCCGGCGATCCCGATGAGCGAGTCGATCCAGCAGCGTCGCTTCGGTCTGGGAGGCGGGATTCTCCGCCAACCCACGATGCACCTCTCGCGCGGTGGCTGGGTCCGTGGCCTGGGGGTCGGTGATTCGATACATGCGCCCCTTCTTGGGCATGCCCCAACCGGCGACCCAATCCAGGAGGTAGAGAGCACCATCGGGTCCAAACTCCACGTCGGTCGGCCAGCAGTTCCAGGCGACCTTTTCCCGGGTGCCGATCCTGAAACTGGCTCCCTGCGGCACGAGGTCGAAGGCCCAGACGCCTCCCGGGAAATCGCAGTGGAGGAATTGATGGGCGAAGCGGTCTCCGAATCCGGTTCCTGGGTAATACGTCAGGCCGGCGGGACCCTGGGACACCTGTCCCACGGGGGGAAGGATGCCATCAAGGCCGCCTTTCCAGAGCTCCTCTTGAACCCAAGGCCCAAACCCTTTCATGTGCTGGTAACTGGCCCGCCAGCCATAGTCGGCACCCTCCACCAGATGCAGCACACGGCAGTCGTCGGCACCCGCCGTGTCGTTGTCCACCGTGAACAGGTTTCCGAAGTCGTCGAACGCCAGTTCCTGGGGGTTGCGCAGGCCGGTGCAAAACACTTCCAGTTGAGTGCCGTCGGGTTCGCATCGGAGCACGCCACCCGTGTCCGGAAGTTGGATCGACGCCCCGTGGGCGTTGGTCACAGCAAGCCCTCGGTCCCCAAAGCTCATGTACAGCCGGCCATCCGGGCCGAGCACGAGTCCATGCAAGTCATGCCCCGTCACTCCAATGTGGACTCCGAAGCCTGACGCGATCGGCCTCCGCGCCTCCGCCTGGGCGGTGGCTCGGACAGGGGAGCCTTCGGATGTCGAGGTTCGGGTCAGCCGCCACAAGTGCGGGATGTTTCCGAACCAGACATCCGTCCCGTGGGCGAGCACCCCCGCGGCGGTGCCGTCGGCGACCGATTGGAAGCCGTCGGAAAACACGGAGGAATCATCGGCTCGATGGTCGCCGTCCGTATCGATGACAACTCGGAGTATTTCGGAGTCCTGGGTGAGCAGGCTCGCGTTAGTGACAAACTGGGAAATGAGAAAGCGGGTGCGGTCAGCGACCGTGCGGAAGCTGAGATCGTTGAGCAGCCAGGCGGTGTTCTGAGTGATGTCCAGGACACTGATCCCGTAACGATGCGTTTCCGCGATGAAGGCGGCTGTGCCGGGTTCGGCTTCGGGGGAGACCGGCGGGACCGGGACCAGGCTGAACGCGACCGGATTCAGCAGTTGGGGTTCGGCGGCCCAGACCTGAAGTTTCAGGCCCGGGGCGAGCTGGATCTGGCGGGCCTCCGCGTCAAGGGCGGCGGCCGGCGCATGCTGGGCGAAGGCAACCCAGGGCCATGCAGCGAGTAGGAGGAAGCAGCGGACAAAACCCATGCGGCGCGGACGGTAAACAAGAGGGTGTTGCGGAAGCGAGACGGGAGCCTCGTCATCGACCGAACGGGTGAAGTATCCTCGGTGCCTCGATGAGTGCTGAGATTCTCGCGCATTTGAGCAAGGCGGATCCGGTGATGCGACAACTGGTCCGGCGGGTTGGGCCTTTGACGTTGCAGCCTGACAAGCGACGGACGCCGTTTCAGTCGCTGGTTCGAGCGGTGGCCAACCAGCAGCTGAACGGGAAGGCGGCGGAAACCATCCTGGGGCGGTTCATCGCGTTGTTCCCGGGGAAGCGGTTTCCGTTGCCGGAGGATCTGGAGGGAGTCGACGACGATCGACTGAGGGCGTGCGGATTCTCGCGGGCGAAGGTGGCGGCCATCCGCGACATCGCGGCGAAGTCGATGTCGGGGGTCATTCCGACCTCGCGGCAGATTGCGCGCTTGAGCGATGACGCGATTGTGGAGCGGTTGACCGAGGCGCGGGGTGTGGGGCGCTGGACGGTCGAGATGCTGCTGATTTTTCAGTTGGGCCGGCCGGATGTGCTGCCGGTGGACGACTTTGGAGTGAGGAACGGCTATCGGCTGGCGTATCGGCAGGGGGAAATGCCGAAACCGAAGGAACTGCTGGCAATCGGGGAGAAATGGCGCCCGCACCGGAGCGCGGCGGCGTGGTACTTGTGGCGGGCGACGGAGCTGGACTGGGAGGTCTAATTCCGGAACTCCGCAGCTGGATCTCACGCGAAGACGCAAAGACGCAAAGAAGGACGGGCCGAGAAAGAGGCTCGCGCCCAGAGAGAATCGCGAATCAAAAGGTGTGGGTTGACGGAAGGCTTCCGACTCAACGAGTTCTTCGCATTTCTTGGCGTCTTTGGGTCTTGGCGTGAACTCAATCGATTTCAATCGCATCGTTCCGCTAAGTCCGGAACTCCGCCAGAAGCGCGTCGCCGCCAGCCGGGGCATCGAGGAAGACATGGGCGTCGCGATGATGGCGGAGGAACGACGCGGGGCAGGCGGTTCCCACGGGTCCCTCGGTCATCGCCCGTACCGCCGCGCGCTTATGGGCGCCGAATGCCAGAAGCAGGGCATGGCGGGCGGCCAGGATTGTGCGCAGTCCGACCGTCACGCCCTGGCAGGGGGCGTACTTGCCGGCGAACCAGGTCCGATTCGCCTCGGTGGAAATCGGGTCGAGATCCAGGAGTCGGCCGGTGGAATGCTCCGCACTGCCGGGCTCGTTGAAACCCAGGTGTCCGTTCTGGCCGAGGCCGAGAATCACCACATCCAGCCCGCCCCGTTGTTCGATGAGCGATTCATGGGCGAGAACGCTGCGTTCGGCATCGGCCGCCAGGGAGCTCACGGTGTGAAACTGGGCTGCTGGAATGCCCCAGGCTTCGGCGACGTGACGGCGCATCAGGTTGGCGCAGTTGCGGGGTTCCTCCAGCGGCACTCCCACGTATTCGTCGAGGGCGAACACATGCAGGTGTGCCAGGGGCAGACGGCGTTCCGCCAGGATGCGATAGAGTTCGAGCGGTGTGTTTCCCGCCGCGACCATGACCGTCCGGGTGGAGGGGACGGTGAGCCAGGCGGCCAGTTGATCGGCGGCGGCGCGGTTCGCGTCCTGCGGGCTGGGAGAGAGGTGCAGGTTCATACCGGGGGAGGAATCGGAAGGATTCGATCGAGGGCTGGACTCGGGTGGTGGTAGGGGGTCGGGCGCCCTACTCGTCGGGGCCCTCGGCGATCAACCGGCGCAGGGCTCCGGCGTGCCGCCGTCGCATCTGGTAGGTGTGTTCCCGACGCTCTTTGGCGAGGTTGTCGAGTTCTTGTCGGAGCTTCTGGAAACTGGCGAAACGCTGGGCCGGAAGGGAACCGTCCGCCAAGGCCGCCTGGACCGCACACCGCTTCTCTCCGGTGTGGGAACAAGCTCGGAAATGGCATTGGACGGCCAAGGCAGCCACATCGGGGAAGGCTTCATCGAGTCCACCTTCGGCCACCCAGAGGTGGAACTCGCGCATGCCGGGGGTGTCGATGACCAGCCCGCCGCCCGGGAGGAGGATCAGTTCCCGCCAGGTGGTGGAATGCCGTCCTTTCCCATCCTGTTCCCGCACCTCCAGGGTGGGTTGAATGGCCTGGCCATGGAGCCGGTTGATCAGGGTGGACTTGCCTGCTCCGGAGGTTCCCACGAACACACAGGAACGGCCGGGGGCCAGATACCGCCGCAGCTCGCCGATCCCCAGCCGGGTGCGCCCGCTCACCAGCAGGATGGGCGCGGACCCGGCGGCGGCCCGTGTCTCGGCAAGTCGCTGTTCCCGCTCGTCGCAAAGGTCGGCCTTGTTGAGCACGACCACGGCTTGGGCGCCACCTTCGTGGGCCATGACGAGAAAGCGCTCCAGGCGTCGTGGATTGAAGGTCTCGTCGAGGGCCTGGACGATGAAGGCGACGTCGATGTTGGTGGCCAGGATCTGCGGAGCGGCTTCGCGGCCGGGAATCTTTCGGGCGAATGACGTGCGGCGGGGCAGCACGGCTTGAATCACGGCCCGGCTGTCGGTGGGTTTGTGCGACAGCGCGACCCAGTCGCCCACCTTGGGAAAGCGGTCCGGGGAGGTGCCGTGCAGCAAACGACCCGCCACCCGCGCCTGGGTTTCGCCGGTGGCGGCCACGACGATGTAAGCGTTCTTGTCCTCCAGGGCGACGCGGCCAGGGAACAGCTTCTCGGCCAGGAACGGAGCAAATGCCGAGTCCCAGTGCGGGTTCCAGCCTAGATCATAGAGATCAACCATTCGTGGTGCGCATGCGGGGGACGCTACCCAAGCGTGGAAGGCGGAGGAACGGAAAACATCCGGCAGGGCGGCTGGCGGGCGCATCGGCGCACCGGGGATGGGTTACGTCGGCGGGGACTGGATGGGATTCCAGGTCCTTGTCGTTATTGCTTTGGCTCCCATGGATTTGCGTCGAAAACGCAGGCTGCCCCAGACTTGTTGCCAGGTGTTGGGGCTTGGTTGTATCGAGGGCTCTGAACAACGGAGAATGATCCATGAATAAGTGTTTGAATCGAAAGGCCACCCGGTGGCTGAAGTTGGGAATCGCAACCACGGGTCTGCTCGGCTTCGGCGCCAGCGTCTTGGCTGCTGATCTGGATGCGAAGGCCCTTCGCACCCAGGCGCTGGAACTCATCGGCCCCATCCCGGAAAAGATGCCCGGATGCGACAAGGACACCCCTGCCTTGGTGCAGCTGGGCAAGGAACTCTACTTTGAAACGGCGTTGTCCAAGAACAACAGCCAGTCCTGCAACACCTGCCATCGGGTCGACGAGAACCGCGGCGGGGTGGACAACGACCCCACGTCGAAGGGGGCCTTCGGCGAACGAGGCGGACGGAATTCCCCCACCACCCTCAACGCCGGTTTTCAGTTCGCACAGTTCTGGGATGGCCGCGCGGATGACCTCAAGGCCCAGGCCAAGGGCCCGGTGTTGAACCCGGTCGAAATGGCCATGCCCGAGGAAGCCGAAGTGGTGAAGCGCCTGAACGCCTTGCCGAAGTACCAGGGCATGTTCAAAGCGGCGTTCCCGGGCGATCCCGCTCCCGTCACCTACGACAATATGGCCCACGCCATCGCCGCCTTCGAGCGCACCCTGGTCACCCGGGATCGGTTCGACGATTTCCTGAAAGGCGACGACAAGTCTCTGACGGCGACCGAACTCAAGGGACTCAACCAGTTCCTGACCCAGGGCTGCACCACCTGCCATTATGGACCGGTCCTGGGCGGTCAAGTGTATCAGAAAGTCGGGCTGGTGAATCCGTTCCCCTCGGATGACAAGGGCCGGTCGGTCGTCTCCAAGGACGAGGACGACGACTTCAAGTTCAAGGTTCCCATGCTGCGCAACATCGCCATCACCCAGCCGTATTTCCACAAGGGCCAGATCACGACCCTCGAGGATGCCGTGCGCAAGATGGGCTGGCACCAACTCGGGAAGCAATTCACCGACGAGGAAGTCCAATCGCTCGTCGCTTTTCTAAAGACGCTGACCGACAAACCCCGCGCCAAGGGAAGCTGACCGGTTTCAGAACACGCCCGGCAGGAAGCGTTTCACCTGCCGGGCGTAGTCTTCGTACTCGGGAAACGCCCGCCGGAGCAGGCGCTCCTCCGCCCGGGATTTGGCCAGGAAGAAGGGAAATTGCAGCATGGCCAGGACGAGGGTCCATGAGCTTTGCCACAGCAGCGCCCAGGATGCTCCCGCCAGCAGAACCGAGGTGTAGAGTGGATGCCGACACCAGGCATACACACCATGCCGGATCAGGACCGAACCCGGTCTCGGGCTTGGAAACGGAGTGCGGTTGCGTCCCAGGTGAACGACCCCCGCGATGCCGACCGCACCCGCGGCGACGAACAGAAGACCGCCAAGAATCAGGCCTGCCGGCGAATGCCAATTCCCGGAATGCCAGGGGCCGGAGGCGATCAGCACCGACATCAGCACGCTTTGGGCCGCCACCCAGGCGCCGTCGCGAGGCGTGGGCCCGGTACTCCCGGAGTGAGTGTGGAGATCCCTGTTCATGCCGAGAAACCCAGGGCCCGCGCCTGAGCTCCCAATCGCTTTTGAAGACTGCCGCACACCTGCTCGCAGAGATTGAAGATCCCCGGGTCGGCGATGAAGTAGTACACGTTCAGGCCTTCTTTTCGGCGAGCGAGGATGCCTGCCTCGGTCAGGGTTTGCAGGTGGCGCGAGACGTTGGCCTGGGTGGCGCCGGTGGCGGCGACCAGGTCCGACACGTTCCGTTCCCGTTCCTCCAAGGCGATGAGCAATTTCAGGCGCATGGGTTCGCCGAGCACCCGAAACCGCGCGGCGATGAGATCAATGGCACCTTCGGAGAGTTTCGAGCGATTCATGTTCGCGATTGACATCTACTATATGAGCGCATACGCATATACGCGTTCCGCGGACGATGCCGCAGGGAGCGACACAAGGCAACGATGAACAGGAGCGTGTGATGAAGATTGAAAGTGCAATTCGGATCATGGCGGGGACGATGGTTCTCATCAGTCTGGGGTTGGCCCATTGGGTCGACCACCGGTGGTTGTTCCTGGGGGTTTTTGTGGGGATCAACCTGATTCAATCAGCGATCACCGGGTTCTGCCCGGCGGAGATCATTCTCAGGAAACTCGGTGTGGGAAAGGGAGGGACATCATGCTGCGAGTAACACTGTCGATTCTGATCGGGGCACTGATCGGTTCGGTGCTGGGGTACTTCGGATCCTGCACCACCGGGGCTTGTCCGTTGACTTCCACCTGGTGGCGAGGGGCGCTCTATGGCGGGAGCATGGGGCTGGTCCTGGCGTTGGCGGGGCGGTGATTCTGAGAACGTTGCCATGAAGATTCCATCGAGTTCCGGGACTGCCGCCGGCGGTTCCCTCCAACAGTTCGGATGGGGGAGGGCCTGGGCGGGTGTGCTGACGGTCGTGGCCACCCTGGGTTGGGGATGCCATCGCGAACCGGAGGTGAAGGCCGTGCCAACCCTGGCGGCGGCAAAGGTGCGAACCGCGCCGGTGCAGGAGAATCGGCATCCGGCGATTGAGGAGATCATGGGCAGCGTCCGCTCACGCACCCGCGCGGTGATGGAGTCGAAGGTCAGCGGGCGCATCGAGCACATGCATGCGGTCCCGGGGCGCATGGTGAAGGCTGGGGATCTGCTCATGGAAATCGATGTCCCGGAGATCCGGGCGAAGGTGGAACAAGCCCGGGCGGTGGCGCTTCAGGCCGAGCGTGACTACGAGCGCGTGGCAGGACTGTTCAAGCAGGAGGCGGTGACGCGGTCCGAGTTGGAGAACGCCGAGTCCCGAAGGGGCGTGGCGCAAGCCGGGGTGGTGGAGGCGGAAGCCATGCTGAAATACGCCCGGATTCTGGCGCCATTTGAGGGCGTGGTGACGCGGAAACTGGCGGATGTGGGGGACCTGGCGGTGCCGGGCAAGCCGCTGTTGGAACTGGAGGATCCGCGGGACTTGCGATTTGAGGCGGACGTTCCGGCGACACTGGCCGAGTGGGTGAAGCCGGACCAGCAGTTGACGGTCCGACTGGGAACGTCTGGCGAACGGGTGACAGGGACGGTCAGCGAGATCGAGCCTTCGGCGGACCCGATCAGCCGCACCTTTCGCATACGTCTGGACCTGCCGGCCACGGCGGAGGCGCGGGGCGGGTGGTTTGGTCGCATGGCACTTCCACTGGCGGAGATGCCGATCCTGCTGGTTCCCACCAACGCCATTCGGACGCAGGGCCAGATGGAGCTGGCCTGGGTGGTGGTCGATGGGCGGGCGACGCTGCGCATCGTGAAGACCGGAAAGCGAATGGGGAGTGAGCTGGAGATTCTGTCGGGACTGACGGTGGGTGATGTGTTGGTGGTGAGCGGACAGAAAGGGCTCCAGGAGGGGCAGCCGGTGGTGGCGCCATGAACCAGGAAACCCAGGCAGTGGAACCTCAACACGATCCTCATGGCCATGCGGCGGCAATTCGGGGTCCGCATGGCATCGCGGGCCGGATTGCCGCGGCCTTCATCCATTCCAAACTGACGCCGCTGGTGGTGGTGGCCTCGGTGCTGCTCGGTGTCCTGGCCGTGGTGATGCTCCCGCGGGAGGAGGAGCCGCAGATCAAGGTCCCGATGGTGGACGTGATGGTGGCCATGCCGGGCTTTACCGCCCGGGAGGTCGAGGAGCGCGCCACCCGTCCCATGGAGAAGTTGCTCTGGGAGATTCCGGGCGTGGAGTACGTCTACTCCACCTCGCGGGACGGCGAATCCATGGTCATCGTGCGGTTCCGGGTCGGGGAAGACATGGAAGAGAGTCTGGTGAAGTTGACCCAGAAGCTGTCCTCGAACTTCGACCGCATCCCGCACGGGGTGACGCAGCCCCTGATCAAGCCCAAGTCCATCGACGACGTTCCCATCCTCGCCCTGACCTTCCACAGCGCGCGCTACGATCACCTGACGCTTCGCCGCCTGGTGGCGCAGGTGGATGATTCGGTCAAACAGGTGGAGTTGGTGGCCGAAACACAGATCCTGGGTGGCGCACGCCGACAACTCCGCGTGCGTCTGGATCCGGCGGAACTGGCGGCCCGCAACCTCAGTCCGCTGGGCTTGGTCCCCATGCTCCAACAGGCGAACCGGCAGTTTCGGGCCGGAGGTTTGACAGGAGGGAATCGGGAGGTGCTGGTGGACACCGGTGCGTTCCTGCAAAACGCCGACGAAGTGGGCGCGGTGGTGGTGGGGGTCCACGCGGGCCGCCCCGTTTACCTGCGAGAGGTCGCGGAGATTCTGGATGGCGCCGAGGAACCGTCGAATTACGTCTTCTACGGCCAGGGCGCCGGGCACGGCAACGCGCACGCCGCGTCGACGGCGTCGATGGCTCCCAATGAGGAGCAGCCGGCGGTGACGCTGACGGTGGCGAAGCGTCCCGGGGCGAATGCCATCTCGGTGGCGGACGATGTCTTGCGGAAGGTGGACGCGCTGCGGGGGGTGCTGATCCCCGCGGATGTCACGGTCTCGACCACTCGCAACTACGGCGAGACGGCCGCCGAGAAATCCAATGAACTGCTCCTGCACATGGGCATCGCGGTGTTCAGCGTGGCCATTCTCATCTGGCTGACCCTGGGATGGCGCGAGTCCGGGATTGTGGCGGTGGCGATCCCGGCGACCCTGGCGCTCACCCTGCTGGTCTTCTACCTCTACGGCTTCACCCTGAACCGCATCACCTTGTTCGCGCTGATCTTCAGCATCGGCATTCTGGTCGATGACGCGATCGTGGTGGTGGAGAACATTGTCCGGCATTTCTACCTGCCCGGGAATGAAGGCCGGGGTTGGTCTGAAATCGCGGTGGAAGCGGTGAGCGAGGTGGGGAACCCGACGATCCTGGCCACCTTTGCGGTGATCGCGGCGGTCCTGCCCATGGCGTTTGTGGGCGGCCTGATGGGCCCATACATGCGGCCGATTCCGATCGGTGCCAGCGCCGCCATGTTTTGGTCGCTGCTCATCGCCTTCATCGTCACGCCCTGGGCCTCGGTTCGGATGCTGCGCTGGTGGAAGGGCGAAGCCCGGCTCAAGGCGCAAGCCGCGTCGCATGCCCACCCGGAACCCCGCCCGGTGGTGTCGGAGGACGGCGCGGTCTGCATCGTCGACACCAAGGCGTATCAATCGGATTTCTTCACCCGGCTGTACTGCCGGATCATGGTTCCCATGGTGGAGAAGGCGCGCTGGCGTTGGGCCTTTCTGGGGTTCAACGGGCTGCTGTTGCTCGGAGCGATGGGCACCGTGGCGGTGGGTTGGGTGAAGGTGAAGATGCTGCCCTTCGACAATAAGTCCGAGTTTCAGGTGATCCTGAACATGCCCGAGGGCAGTGCCCTGGAACGTACAGCCCAGGCGGCGCGTGAGATTGCGGCGGCGATCCGGTCGGAACCGGAGGTGACCGATTACCAGATTTACGCGGGGTTGGCGGGTCCATTCAATTTCAACGGACTCGTTCGGCACTACTTCCTGCGCCGTGGCGCGAATGTGGCCGACATCCAGGTCAACCTGCTGCCCAAGCACGCGCGCCAGGCGCAAAGCCATGACATTGCGAAACGAGTGCGCCCGGCGGTGGCGGCCATTGCGGAGCGTTACGGTGCCCGGGTGGCGGTGGCGGAAGTGCCTCCCGGCCCTCCGGTGCTCCAGACCCTGGTGGCCGAGATCTATGGGCCCACCGAGTCCTCGCGTCTGGCGCTGGCGACCGAGGTGCGGCGCATCTTCAAGCAAACGGAAGGCGTGGTGGACGTGGACTGGTACGTGGAAGACGATCGGACCAAGGCCCGCTTCGTCATCGACAAGGAGAAGGCGGCGCTCAGCGGCATCAGCGCTGAGACCATCTCGCGAACCCTGCGCATCGCGGTCGACGGCCTCTCCGTGGATCTGCTGCACGTTCCCGAAGAGAAGGAGGACGTGAACCTGGTGCTCGAACTGCCCCGATCCATGAGAGCCCGTCCCGAGGAATTGCTCTCGCTTCGGCTGCGGTCCGGGGATGGCAACGCACTGCCCGAGCCGGGAGGCGGACTGGCGCCGCTGGTTCCCCTGCGGGAATTGGTGCGACTGGAGAAAACGACGGCCGACAAAAGCCTGTACCGGAAGAATCTGATGCCGGTGATGTACGTGATCGGGGATGTGGCGGGCGTGATCGAAAGCCCGGTCTATGCGATCCAGAAGATGAATGAACAACTCCGCGCGCTGCCGACGGGAGGCGGAGAATCGGCTGGTGTGGGGCTGCCGATTTTGAATGCTTCCATGCCCTTCTCGGATGCTCAGCCGTCACTGAAGTGGGATGGCGAATGGCACATTACCATCGAAGTGTTCCGCGATCTGGGCATGGCGTTTGGAGCGGTGCTGATCCTGATCTACGTCCTGATGGTCGGATGGTTCCGGTCGTTTCTCACGCCGGTGATGGTCATGGTTGCCATTCCCTTCTCACTGGTGGGGATTCTTCCGGCCCACGGCGGTCTGGGGGCGTTCTTCACCGCCACATCCATGATCGGGTTCATGGCGGGGGCAGGAATCGTGGTCCGGAATTCGATCATTCTCGTGGACTTCATCGAGCAACGCGTGCGCGAGGGGATGCCCTTGGCGCAGGCCGTGGTGGACGCCGGGGCGGTGCGGTTCCGGCCCATGCTGCTGACCGCGATGGCGGTGGTGGTCGGGGCCACGGTGATTTTGTTCGATCCGATCTTCCAGGGCTTGGCGATTTCACTGATGGCGGGCGAGGTGGCGTCGTTGCTGATCAGCCGCATGGCGGTGCCTGTTCTTTATTTTATGGCGTTCGCCCGACGCGCCCAGCCGACGTCCTGAGCTGGGAACGGGCAGGGGACCTTTTGCGGGGCCGGCAAGCGGGCGTCGGATGGGCGGGTCAGGAGGGGGGCGTGGGTCCCGGGATTTCGGTGTGGCTGGGTCGTTGGGCCAGCTTTTGCTGGAGGATTCGATGGGCGCGGCGACCGATGAGCCAGGCTGCGAATCCGAGGGCGACCACCCCAACGGCGGACAGGGCCCATTCGAACGGTGAGCGGATGCGTCCGGCCAACGCCTGGTGGCCGATCGACCCGAGGTACACGAGCAGGAAGCTTCCCGGGATCACGCTGATGGCGGTGGCCCAGAAGTATTCGAGGAATCGGATCCGGGTGAGTCCGAAGAGGTAATTCAACAGGAAGAACGGGGAACCAGGGGCCAGCCTGGACAGGACGACGATCCTCCAGCCTTCTTCGGACACGGCCTGCTCGATGGCCTGGAGCAGGGGTTTGCGGGCGATGCGTCGTTGGATCCAGCCCTGGCCCAGATGCCGGCTGATGGCGAAGGCGGCCGAGGCGCCGATCATGGCTCCGGTCCACACGTAGGCCATGCCTCGGAAGGCGCCGAAGAGAAAACCGCCAACCAGGCTGGTGAGAGCAGTGGGCAGGCAGCAGACCGTGTTGAGGACGAACAACGCGATAAACGCCAGCGGTGCGGCGCTGCCCAGGCCTTCCAGGATTTCGGTGAGCCGTTGCATGGAGAGGCCGGGCATGGTCGTGGTGCGGATTCGGGACACGCGATCCTTCGGGGGCGGCCCGGTCGGGGGGCAAGAGGATTTGCGGTGTGAGCGCTTGTTCCCGGTCCGCGGTTCCGGCAACTTTTGACGCCTAACAAGTCCTACTTATCGCTGAACCTATGCGCGTCATCATTGTAGACGACGAGCCGTTGGCACGGGATCGCCTTCGCTCACTGCTTTCGAAGGAATCCGACGTCCAGATCGTCGCGGAGTGTGGAGATGGTCGTGAGGCCGTCGGAGCCGTCCAACGGGAAAAGCCCGATGTGCTGTTCCTGGATATCCAAATGCCGGAACTCGACGGCTTTGGGGTGCTCGCGGAATTGAAGGCGGGGCCGATGCCGTTGGTGGTTTTCGTAACGGCTTTTGATGAATACGCGGTCAAGGCGTTTGAGTTCCATGCCTTCGACTACCTGTTGAAGCCCTTCGACAAGGAGCGCCTGAAGGTGGCGGTGGCCCGTATTCGCGAGAGCCTTCAGCCGAAGGCCACGGGATCCACCGACTTGACCGAGCGACTGTCCGCCTTGCTGGAGTCGATCCAGTCGGGGCCCGACCGGATCGCGGTGAAACTGGATGGGCGGGTCATTTTCCTGCGTCCCGTGGACATCGACTGGATCGAGGCGCAGGACAACTACGTTAAACTGCATGTCGGGCGGGAAGCGCACCTGGTTCGGGACACCATTTCGAACTTCGAGACCCGCCTGGACGTGAAGCGGTTTATCCGGATCGCCCGGTCCACGATTGTGAACATCGACCGGGTTCGGGAGATGCAGCCCATGTTTCACGGCGAATACGTGGTCATTCTGCAGGACGGCACGAAATTGACCATGAGCCGGGGTTATCGGGATACGCTGCAGCAGTATTTGGGGGCAAAGTGACCCACCCCTTGGGGGCGGCGGGACTTTTCGGCCCTAAAAAAACTCGTTTACAGAAATTCACTATCGATTAGTTTTCGTCGCGTGAGAGTTCGGCCAGCCATTCCGGGAGCCGAGCTCGTTCACAAGGAGAGACAAGGAATGATTGCGTCGGATCGGTCCATCCGCGCTGGCGTTCTGAAATCCGTCACGATGAAAAAGCTGTATATCAGTGCGGTGGTCCTTGGGGCTGCGGTAGGCGCGCACGGTGCGTTTTATCAGGACTCGGCCGTGTTCGGTTTGGGACTGACGGATTTCACCACCTCGGTGACGTTGGACAAATTCGACCCGAACTTCGGGGATCTGATCAGCGTCACTTACACCCTGGACGCGACCATCACGGGGGAAGTCTCCGTCGACAACGAAACGGCGACCCAGGTTGCTTCGACCCTGATTGTTTCCGGGCGCGTCAAAGTTCGCGATGGGCTGGTGACCTGGTTGGAAGTCAGTCCCTCCACCATGGAGGACGTTTTGTTGGGGCCCGATTCGGATGATCAACCGGACTTCACCGGTAACGATGCCCAGACGGCCACTGAAACTCTCAGCGCGACCGACGGTGAGACCACGACCGACCTGCCCACGCTCAACTGGTTCACCGCGACCGTGCTGGGTGAGACGTTTTCCTGGGACATCGACGCGGTCGGTTTGAGCGGGGCCCTGGGCTCCGGCATTCAATCCCGCATTCCGCCCCACGAAGTTCGTGGCACCGTGACGGTCCGCTACCAGTATGCCTCCCAGATCATCCCCGAAGCCAGCACGTGTCTGGCGGGGTTGGGCCTGATCGGCACGGTGGCCTGGGTCGGGCGGCGCAAGGCAAAGCGCTAAGCCGGATCGGGTTCGTCAGTTCATGCAAAGGACGCCGCCTTTTGGGCGGCGTCCTTGCGTTTTGGCAGTAGGAATCGGAACCGACTCGGTCTACTTCGTCAGGCGGAAGTATCGCGACGAATCCGTTGGGGCCAGATCGAGCACCCATTCCTGCCCGATGGTCTGGGGAGTCTGGGTGACGTCGGACCACGATGCGGTGCTGCCCAGGGCTGCGGTGCTTTGCAACCGATAGCCGGTTGCGGAGGAAGCCCAGGCGAGGCGGACCAGGTTTCCGGTGACCCTTGCCGTCGTGATCGTCGGAGCCACTACGGCGCTGTTCAGGGTGCCGGCGAGCAGGTGGACCACATTGTTTTCGGTGGTTGGCTTCGTTGGAAACGCAATGGCGCTGAGCGTCTTGGCCGGGTTGACGGAATAGCGGCGGTGGATCAGTCCCGCGCCATAGCCGGTGGGATCTCCCTGGGTGGTCTTCAGGTCCTGAAACACAAGTTCATCCGTGTGAATGCCCAGCGTTCCCGTATGGACTGCCATCCAGAAGATGCCCGGCCCCCAACCGTCGCCCGTGCTCCCGTCGGTGAATTTGACGAAGAACTCCTTCCGGGGGTTGTTCGCCAGCACGCTGGTCAGATCCAGGGTGTAGTACTTCTTGTTGTACTCGGTGCGGATGTCTTCGCCGAACAGGGTCTGGGCATCGAGCACGGGCGTGAAGACAGCGTCGCCGGAGTCCTTGCGGTTTTGGATGGCGATGCTGACCAGGTACGGACCCCAGCCATCGGAAGGCAGGCCATCGGAGAGCCGAACTTGAACCACCTTGGTTGGGTTGTTGGCGAGGTACGGGGTCAGGTCCACGTCATAAAAGGCGAGGTTGCTGTTGTCCCGGGTTTCCTGTCCGGATTCGGCCACCCAATCCATCTCGACCTTGAAATCACCGGAAGTGCCGGCTGCCGCCTCGATGATGAATTGGTTGCCGACGCGCAGCTTCGCGAAGGCGGTGGTGACATCGTCCGGCAGGTCGAACTGATAGACCATGTAGGCGGTGCCATCGGCGAAACGGAAATCGCCGCCGGGGATGCTGCCTCCTTCATCCACCAGGAACGCCTTCTCCTCCGGGGTGGCCGCGGCCACGTTCGCGTAGCGCACCGACTCACTGGCTCCCGACAGTGACACCACAAAATTGTTCGCCATGTCGACCGTCAGTTTGGCGTTCGCCACGTCGTCCTGAAGATCGAATCGGTAGGTGATGGAACCCGAACCATCGGCGAAACGGTGGCCTCGGTTGGACGGACCCGAACCCTGGTTGTCGAAGAGGTACGGTTTCTCGGCGTCGGTGGCGGTTCGGAACATGGCGTGGACCGTCGCCTGGCGGGTGTCGAGGGTCGGTTCCAGCGCCCCTTCGAAGTTCCTGGCGGTACCGGTGTAGAGCATGACCTGCTGAATAAAGGGACCCCAGCCGTTGCTGGTCGTCGCATCGGTCAGGAGCACATAAATCTCCCCGGTGCCCTTGGCGAGATAGGGTTCGAGGTCGATTTCGTAGGCTTTCAGGTTGCCCAAGGCGCGGTGCTCGAATCCGTCGTGCAAGGTCATCGAGTTGGCCACCTCGGTGTAGCCCTCGGTGGTGGAGACGTCCGGATCCTGGTACTCGGTGGCGATCGAGATGACGAAATTGTTGCCAACCGTCACCGCCAGTCGCGCCTGTTTCAGGGCTCCCAGATCTCCAATCCGGTAGAGCACGTACCCTGTGCCGTCCACGAAGCGTGTCCCGCCCGAATTGCCGTTGCCGCGTTCCTGCACGAGTTGCGCGGCTTCCGCATCACCGAAGTCGGTGCGAAACGAAGTGATTGTCTCCACCTGACTGGAGTCGGTGAAGCGGTACAGGGTGTGGTCGAACGCCATCGGGCTGTTGAACCAACCAGGCACCGGGCCCAGTCGACGGGTGTCCTTCGTGCCATCGGTGTAGCGAAGCTCCACTTCACCGAACGGGAAGGCCAACGCTCCGGGCGCGCTCAGCAGGGCCACGTCCAGTGAGTCGTAGGAACCATCGACCACGTCCAGCACCTGCCCGTTGAGGCGCACCGCGTCCAACGAGCTTTGCTTCAAGGTCCCGAACTTGAATTGTGCCCGACCGTCCTGGGTTCCGATCGCCGCTCCATCGCTGTACGCGGTTGGAAGGCTGCCGGCGGCGATTCGGCGACCGTCGACGTCCAGGGCATCGCCAAGTCCGGTTCCGTTCGGTTCCAGCACGACGTCGGCATCGAAGATCGTCGTCAGGTCGAGGAAGGTTTGGGCCTGGGTTCCCAGGATGCTGCCGACGACCAAGCTGGCGGTGAGAAGTCGCTTCAGTCGAGTGACGCTGGAGCGGATCCCGTTCTGGGGCAACGGATGCAATACATTCATGGTGTTTTGGGGAGTCGTCGGGTTCCTGCATACCCTCCCGGAAGGCGCTTCCCATCGTCAAGGCGCCGGGAGAGGGGATCCTTCGATACTGGAGGTGAGGAGGAGGGCATGCACTGCGCAGCGCGGTATTCGGGGAGGATCCCATGGTGAAACCTGTGCTGGACCGCGGCATGGAACCCCTCGACAACGACATCGCGGTGCCGACGGGTTGGACCTGGCGGCGAGCGGCAGCGTCGGAGCGGAGTGGCTTCGGGAAGGAAAAATGCGGTTGCGAGGGTTCCCGGCACCCCGCCAGTGTCTCAGGAGACTGATGAAGACGCGTCACGAGGTTCCAATCCGGGCAGCGCACTGTGCCACCACGAGATCCTGGGAGTCTGAACACTTGTCTCGCGCCAGCCGTTCGAGGGGCAACCGACGTCCGTGGGCGGGGATCGCGCTGGGTTCGTTAAGTTGCTGGATGGGGTTGTCGGGGACGACCCTCCAGGCCCAGGAAACCTCGGAACTCATCACCACGCAGCTTCCGTTCCCGCAGTACGTGGCGGTCAGCGACGATCACTACGGGCTGCGAATCGGGAGAGTGCAGGTGCGCTACGACGTCTCGGTGGAGGGCATTTTCACGGACAACCGGAACCTGGTCGACACGGGCAAGGAGAGTGACTTTGGCTTGCGGCCGGTCCTGACCCTGGGCCTGTTTTATCCGCTGAACGACCGGCAGAAGCTTCAGGTGGACGTGGGTGTGGGCTATCAGTGGTGGGCCAATGTTCAGGAACAGAACCGATTCTACGTGGTTCCTCGGTCGCATCTGAGCTACGTGCTCGGGGTCGGGGACGTCGATATCTCCCTGGCCAACACCACGGCGAGCACTTCGGAGGCTTCCTCGCGGGTGGAAATCGCCGGTGGGCCGGGAGCCAATGGTTCCCCTGGCTCGGACCTTGCCTTCAACCGGATCAACAACACGACCACGCTGGGGGCGGGATGGAAGCCGGGACGGATGGGGTTTCGTGGCAACTACTCCTTTCTCATCGATCGTTCGCTGAACGATCAGTTTGTGTCGCTGGATCAGAACCGGCACACCTTTGGCGGGGCTGTGGAGTACGATGTGACCACGCCGATCACCGTGGGACTGGCGGGGAACTACTCCATCTACACCTACCTGGAGAACATTCAGAATGACGGGACGGGGTATTCGATCACGCCGACGCTCTCCTGGCAGGTGCAGGACAACCTCTCGCTGGACGCCGCGGTCGGTTACGGGCAGTCGGATTTCGACCGGACCGGCACGGTGCAGGACACCGACGGTTTTTCAGGAGTCACGTACAACGTGGCGATCCGGCATCAGTTGAACAAGCGGATGAACCACTCGGCGACGTTCAACCGGGGCGCGGATCCTGGCCTGGGTTCGAATTTCACCGACCGCTTTCAGGTCGCGTATCAGTTCGCGGCTCAGATCAGCCCGGTGCTGCGGCCGTTCCTGGGCTTTTCCTATGAATCGGCGTCGATCTCCGGGGATGGCGGAGAAGATGCTGAGTTGTTCCGGGTGAACGTCGGTGTTGGTTATCCGGTGCTTCGTCGAGCCACGCTAGGGCTGAATTACAACGTCACCTGGCGGGTCGCGGATGATCCGACCCGGGAATACATGGAAAATCGGGTGAGTCTGATCGCGAGTTATCGCTTCTGAACCGGAGTTCGCCTCATGAACCCATTACCAGCCGCCGTTGCCATCGCCTGTGCTGTCCTCGCGCCGGGCCTGTGGGCCCAGTCAACCGACGTGGGCAATCCGTCAGCGACTCCGCCAGGCAGCCCAGCGCCGGCCGCGGCTTCCGCCGTCGGGGCGGTGGTGTCCGCGCTTCAGGGCGCCGACCGCGGATCCTCGGAGGAAGGCCGACACGAACTGAGAACGGGTGACCGACTGCGTTTTCGAATCGAGGAGGACCCGGCCACCGGCAGGGAACCCATCCTGGTGGCGGTGAATTCCGTGGGGGAAGCCAGTTTTCCGGTCAGCCGCGAATCCGACATTCGGGTGACGCTTCCGGTGCGGGGCAAGACCCTGAAGCAGGTCAGGGAACAACTCGCGGCACGTCTGCTGGAGGACTACTACCATCGGGCGACGGTGGAGTTGAATCTGGAGGAAAAGACGGTCACGCCCGGGAAGGTGCAGTTTTTCGGGGAAATGCGGGGAACGGTCCCCATCTTGCCCGACCAGCCTCCATTGTTTCTGAGCGAGCAGATCCTGCAGATGGGTGTTCCGGATTTCGCCGATCTTCGCCGGGTGAAGGTGCATCGCATGGACCCGGTCACCCAGAAATCACAGATCATCGAGATGGACGTACGTTCCATCATCAAGGGTGGCCAGCGGGCGAAGGACCTTCTCCTGCAGGACGGGGATCGTGTGGAAGTTCCCCAGAAGTGGATCAACTGAACGACCGGAACGGCAACGCCCCGACGTAACGCATGTCCAAGTTTCTTCCTCCTCCCCAGGGCGGGCCGGCGCGCTATCGATCGCCGGTGGCCGACCGGGTCAATCTGGTGGCCTTTCTTCGGCGTTCGCTGCGGATGTTCCGGCGCCGCTGGTGGATCGCGGTCGTGACGCTGGCGATCGGGACCGGGGCGGGTGTCTATCGGGCCACGACCCAACCGGACATGTACACCGCCACGTCCCGGCTGAGTGTGGCGCCCAAGGTGGCCTTCTCGCAGCGTACCGGGGATCGTGCGACCATCACCGAGGAGAAGCAGAACTACGCGCAGGCGCAGATGGAGTACATGCGCGGCATTGCCCTGCTGTTAAAGGTCGATGAGAAGATGCAAGATGTGCGGAATCCGGATGGGACGAATCCGACGAGAGTTCTCGCGGTGGAGCAGGGTGCCGGATCGACGTTCATTCTGACGGTGAACAGCACGAGTCTGGACTACGCGCGGCGCTTCGCCCGGGCCTGGGCCCAGGAATTTCGGCTGTTCAAGGAGGACATGCTCAGCGATGTGGCCCGCAAACAGATCGACCGCACCCGCTACGATCTCAGCCGGCAGGAGGAACAGCTGAAGGAAGCGCGGTCGCTGCTCGACGAATTCCTGAAGGTTCATCAAATCGCGACCAGCCAGGACATGGGCAATGCCGCCCAGCAACTGCTGGAGAACCTCCAGCGACGCCGGCAGAGCGTCGAACTCGAACGCCAGCGGCTGGAAGCCAAGACGGTCGAAGAATTGGCGGATGAGAAGGCGGCTGGGCAGGGGAGCGCGGCGGCTGCGGCCACCACCGACGGAAGCAACGCGACGAAGACCATCGAGCAGGCGGATCCGCTGGAGAAATTCATGGGGCGTTCCACCTACCGGGACCTGCGTCTCCGCCTCCGCCGGATCGAGGGAGAACTGGAACGGCAGGCGCCACTGCTCAAACCCATGCATCCGCACATGGTCGGTCTGGCGAAGGCCCAGGACGAGGTGCAGCGGGAGATACGCGAACAACTCGCCCTCATCGATGAGGTTCGCCGGGCCCAGATCACCTCGATGAAGCTCGAGGAATCGGTGTTGGACGAACAAATCCAGAAGGAGATGACCAACGTGGTCCGGTTGCGGGAAATCAGCCGCGAATACACCCGTCTCTCGGAGAACTTCGCCGGACACAAACGGCAGTTGGACGAACTCAACCGGGACCTCATGGCTCTCTCAAAGCTCCAGTCGAGCGATGAGGATTTCACCATCCTGGAGGAAGGCGTGGGTCCCAGCGCGCCCATCGGCCCCAACCGGACTCGCACCGTCGTTCTCGGTGTGGCGGTGGGTTTGCTGGCGGGGCTCGGGTTGATCTTTCTGCTGCATAAACTCGACGATCGCATCGAGTCCGCCGAGGACCTGGAAAAGGCCCTGGAAGAGCCGATTCTGGGCCAGATCCCGATCGTCAGCCGGCGTGACGCCAAGGGCGGGGTGATCTCGGTGGATCGGCTTTCTGCCAACAACATTTTTGTCGAGGCGTTCCGTGGTGTGCGTTCCTCGGTGATGTTTGGGGATCTGGGTGGAGCGAAGCAGGTGATGATGGCGACGAGCTCCGTTCCGGGGGACGGCAAGACGACCTTCACCGTGAACTTCGCGATCACCCTCGCCAAGGCGGGCAACCGGGTGTTGCTGGTCGATGCCGATTTGCGTCGCGGGACTGTGGCCGACTATTTCGACCTGCCTGCGGAGCCGGGCCTTTCGGACGTGCTGTGTGGTGATCGGCCCTGGGCTGACGTGCTCAATGCCACCCAGCATCGCACCCTGCTGGTCATCACCCAGGGCAAGGAGGTTTCGAATCCGGGCGAGCTGCTGCTGACCAAGGGTTTCAGCCGCTTCATCGAGCAGGCCCGCCGGGAATTCGAGTACATCATCTTTGATTCTCCCCCGGTGGTGGGCATGGACGACGCCGCCTCGCTCGCGAGCAATTGCGACGGGTTGGTGTTCGTGTACCGCGTCGGTTCGACCTCGCTGAAGCTGGCCAAACTGGCGGTGAACACCACGCGGCAGCGCGGAGGGCGAATCCTGGGATTGATCCTCAACGGTGTCTCGCTGGGCAGCCCGGATTACTACTACACGGCCTACTACTACTCGCATTACGCCTACGCCGGTGGACGGCGTCGGAAGGCGGTTGGCCCGGGTGGCGAGGTGGAAACGCACCAGCCTGGCGGCGCGAAGCTCCTGGACGGCATGCGCGAAGAACGCGAGCAGGAGGTCCGTGCGTCGCGTCATGCCGAATTGCTGGACGGGGAACCGGACGGAGTCAGCGACGCCATCGAAATCCCCCCGGCCGATCTTCCGCCCCATCCGGGGCCGGGTTCCGGATCGGGGCAGGGTCGCTGAGTCTGAGAACCCAAGATCCGAGATGGCATGACTCCCCGCCTGGTGATGCGGAACGTGAAGAAGAGCTTCGGGGCGACCCGGGCTCTGTGTGGCGTTTCCTTGGAAGTGCAGGCCGGTGAGGTGCTGGCGTTGATCGGCGAGAATGGGGCGGGAAAGAGCACCTTGATGAAGGTGCTGAGCGGCGCCTACCTCCCTGATGACGGCACCATTGAGCTGGACGGACGACCGTTCGTGCCCGGCGATCCCCTCCACGCCCGCCAGGGCGGGATCGAGATGATCTACCAGGAACTGACCCTGGCGCCCCACCTGAGCATCGAGGAGAACATCGTGCTCGGTGGTGAACCCTCCCGCTGGGGCTGGCTGGATCGCAGGAAACGCCGCGCGTTGGCGATGTCGGCGTTGCACGAACTGGACCAGGGGGACCTTCCGATCGACGCCCCCGCGGGCAGCCGCCCGATCGCCGAACAGCAGATCGTGGAAATTGCCCGCGCTTTAGTGCGCCAGCCCAAGGTGCTGATCCTCGACGAGCCCACCAGCAGCCTCACCAAGCGGGATGCTGAAAGCCTGTTCCGGGTGATCCGCCGGCTTCGCGACCGCGGCGTTTCGGTCATCTACATCAGCCACTTCCTGGAGGAGTGCCAGGCGCTCAGCGATCGGTTCACGGTGTTGCGGGACGGGGAGAGTGTTGGAAGCGGGGTTATGGCGGGAGCGGATCTTCGTGAGATCATTCGCATGATGGTGGGTCGCGAGGTGAAGGACATCTACCCGCGCATGCCCCACCAGCTGGGCGAGCCGGTGTTGAGCGTGCGCCGGCTGGCCGGCCGTAACAAACCGGCCTCGGTGTCCTTCGACCTTCGAGCGGGCGAGATCCTCGGCGTTGCCGGTCTGGTGGGAGCTGGCCGGACGGAAAGCCTGCGCGCCATCTTCGGGTTGGATGAGACGCGCGATGGTTCGGTGAAGGTGTTTGGCACGGAATCCGCCGGGCTCTCCCCGCGTCGCCGATTGGATCAGGGCGTGGGGCTGTTGAGTGAGGACCGCAAGGCAGAGGGTTTGCTGCTGGGGCGGAGTCTGTCCGACAACCTGACCTTGACCCGGCTGGGGCCGGTGTCGCGCATGGGACTGGTGAGCGATCGGTTGCAGGCGACGACCACGACCGCCTGGATGAAGCGCCTGGACGTGCGGGCCCAGGGTGCGGAGCAGGCCATCGGCGAACTGTCCGGCGGCAACCAACAAAAGGTGGCGATCGGGCGTCTGCTGCACCATGAAGCCCGGATTCTGCTGCTGGACGAGCCCACCCGAGGCATCGATGTCGGCAGCAAGGCCCAGATTTATCGCCTGATCGGTGAATTGGCGGTGGCGGGAAAATCCATCGTCTTTGTGAGTTCCTACCTGCCGGAGTTGCTGGGCATTTGCGACACGGTGGCCGTCATGTGCCGGGGCACCCTGGTTGACGTACGGCCCGTGGAACGCTGGACCGAGCACGAAATCATGGCGGCCGCCATTGGCCAGGCACCCGTCCCGCAATCCTAGCAACGACCCTTCGGTTCCCTCCCTGAATTCATGAACCCACGCATCGCGCGCTTCCTGTCCGCCCTCGGCCCGCTCTTTGGTCTCTTGTTCGTGATTGGCATCTTCTCGGCCTCAGAGGAGGTCCGCCCCTACTTCCTCACGGGCGGCAACTTCAAGATCATCCTGACCCAGACCGTGATCGTCGCGATCGGGGCGTTGGGCATGACGCTGATCATCGTCAGCGGGGGGATCGACCTGAGCGTGGGATCGGTGGTGGCCCTCACGAGCGTGTTCGCCGCGAAAATGGTCCTCCAAGGCTTCGACCCGGTGGTGGTCGTCCTGCTCACCGTCCTGATGGGTGGCTTCATCGGATGCGTCAACGGAACCATCATCGCCAGTTTTCGCATGATGCCGTTCATCGTGACCCTGGGCATGATGGGCGTGGTCCGCGGCGCGGCGAAGTGGATGGGCAACAACCAAACGGTGAACCCGCCCAAGAATCCCTTGAACGCCTTGATGGCGTTGTCCAAACCCCAGGAGTTGATCCCTTTGCCCATGGGGGTGTGGGTGGCTGCCGCCCTCGCCGTGATCATGGCGGTGGTCCTGCGCCAGACGGTGTTCGGTCGCTACATTTTCGCCCTCGGCTCCAACGAAGCGACCGCACGCCTCTGCGGCATCCGGGTGGCGCGGCAGAAGATCCTGATCTACGCCCTGGCCGGGCTCTTCTTCGGGCTCTCCGGCCTGATGCAGTTTTCGCGTCTCACCCAGGGCGATCCCTCGGTCGCGGTCGGTCTGGAATTGGACATCATCGCCGCCGTGGTCATCGGCGGAGCCAGTCTCAGCGGCGGAACCGGCAGCATCCTGGGATCGATGATCGGCGCCCTCATGATGGCCGTGCTTCGCAACGGCTCCAACCAGATGGGCATGCCGACTTACATGCAGGAAATCATCATCGGCATCGTCATCGTCCTGGCGGTCGGTCTCGACAAATGGCGCCAGTCCCGGGGTGTCCGACAGACCGGTTCCTAGCTCAGCGATTCAGACGGAGCTCACGCCAAGGAGTTTTTGGGCGTCAGCGCGGGCTCTCGAGGTACAGGTTCGCGAGTTGCTGGCGGAAAACACGCTCCCGGCTCGGCACGCGCTGTCGGAGTTCCTGGACCGAAAGCGCGCCGTGCTGAAATCGGCGTTTGGCGAAGACCGGAAAATCGGCACCCACGACCTGCTTGATGCCGCGCCGGATGATGTCGCCCTTGAGCGCGTAAAGTTTTTCGTGGTCTCCCCGGGTCAGTTCGGCGAACGGAATGCCTTCGGCCACCTCGATGACGTGGGGGCGGGTGTAGGGGCTGAAGCCGTCGAAACCCAGGTGACGGGTTGGCGCGTAGGTGCGCGCGTAGGAGCGGCTCAATCCGCCGCTGTAGGTGAGGGAATGTTTGATTTTCCCGACGCCCCAACCTTCCTGGTACAGCATCAGATTGTTGACCACGGAGCGGATGGTGAGTTCGGGGTTCTCCTCGATGGGATAGTCCTTGAGGTTTTCGTCCCCTCCATCGCCATCGACCAAGTGGCGCCAATCGGGATACCGCTGACGGATGCCGCGGAGCAACGCGATCAGCATGGTGGCTGCCTCGATGTCGAGCGGCTTGTAATCCTCGACGATGCGCACGGTCTCCGCCGGGTCGAGGGTCTCCGGAGACGCCTCGACGGCTTCCAGGAAGAGGGAGAGGTCCATCTGCGCCAGAAACTCCCGGGCCTGACGCAGATCCTCGCCGCCGCCAAGATCCAGGGTGAACGCCTTCAACCGGCTGGGGCTCATCGCCAGGCGCCGCATGCAGTGGTAAACGAGAACGAACACCGCCCCACTGTCGATGCCGCCGCTGAAACAGACCCCAATCGGCTCCTTCTCCGGAACGGTCGGCAGCCACTTGATGATTTCACCGGCCAGAGCGGAGACGTACCCGGCCCCGATTTCGTCGAGGTCCGGGTGATGCAGGTTCCGCGGCGGATCGAAGAAACGGGTGTACACCGGATCGGGATCCGGGCAGCCCACCAGTTGGATCTCCATCACGTAATGGGCCGGGACCATCCGGGTGTAGCTGGGATGGAACTGATCGTGCAGTCCTTCGGACTTCAGCCACGCATAGATCGCGTCGATGCGGTCGGCGACAATCAGGGCGGGGCCTTCCTGGCGTTTGGCGAGGAAGTAGCGCATCGGGCGGTCGAGCGAGCGCGCCATGCGCACCGACTTGCCTTGTCGGGCGAGCAGGGCGAACGACCCGTCGATATCGCGCACGCTTTCCGGTGAGCCGGCGAGCACCCGGAGCCGGGCTTCGTCGAGGGAAATGTTCAGCAGGCGGTTGAGGCTGGGATCCAGAAGATCGACGACGCGTTCAAGATACTCGGAGCTCATGTTGGATTCGGTGGAGGGACGGCTGGGGTACGGACTCGGGAAGCGGCGCGGCCGGGCGATGTCCGGATCAAGGCTTTTTGGGAGCCTGGAACGGCTCGCTGCTATTGTTCACCCGATCACGCCAGTTCTGTTCGACTCTTGCCCGCTGCCAGACCCAGGCGATGCCCAGGCCCACCATGCCGAACAGGGCGGCCAGCGCGATCGCCAGAGCCCGACCCAGGAACGGGGCTCGGGCGGGTGTGAGTGGATCGTTTCGATCGGGCACGGGCTGAATGTGCCGGGGAAAAGCGCCTAGTAAATCGGGAATTTGGTTTTGGTTTCGCCGGGACCGGGCATCGCCTACCGTCGGCCGCCATGACGGATGAGCCTCTGTTGCAGGTGGAATTGGCCGGAGTTCCGAAACTCAAGAGCGGCAAGGTGCGCGAAGTCTTTGATCTGGGGGACGCTTTGCTCTTCGTGGCGACGGACCGGATCTCGGCGTTCGACTGCGTGATGCCGAATGGCATTCCCCGGAAGGGCGAGGTGCTGACCCAGATTTCGCATTTCTGGTTCGACCGGATGGCCAGCGTGGTTCCGAACCACCGACTGGCCGGCCCTGGCGATCCACTGCCATCCCGGCTTGGGCCCGATGCCGCCCGGTTGGCCCGTCGCAGCATGCTGGTGAAAAAGGCCCAACCCCTGGCCATCGAGTGCGTGGTCCGCGGGTACCTGGCGGGTTCCGGTTGGAACGAATACCGCAAGACAGGAACCGTCTGTGGCGTTCGACTGCCTTCCGGGCTCCAGGAGTCGTCGGAACTTCCGGAGCCGATCTTCACGCCGGCGACCAAAGCCGAGACAGGTCACGACGAGAACATCTCCTTCGAACGCGCGGAATCCATCGTGGGGGCCTCGGTGGCGGCCCAGGTGCGGGATTTGAGCCTGAAGATCTATTCCACCGCGCGGGCCTACGCGCGTGAACGGGGCATTCTGATTGCGGACACCAAGTTTGAGTTTGGGCTCTTCGAAGGTGGGTTGCTGCTGATTGACGAGGTGTTGACCCCGGATTCCTCGCGGTTCTGGCCGGCCGACCAGTATGCCGCCGGCCGAAGTCAGGCGAGTTTCGACAAGCAATTCGTTCGCGACTACCTGCTGACCCTGGATTGGGACAAGACCCCGCCGGCGCCGGCCCTGCCGCCGGAGATCGTGGCGCGGACCCAGGCCAAGTACTTTGAAGCCTACGAACGCCTGACCGGCAAGAGCCTGGGCGCCTAGGTTGGACCCGAGGCTGGCATGGAGGCATTGATCGATGATTTTCTGGTGTTCCTCCGACACGAGCGTGGGCAGTCGGAGGAAACCCAGAAGACCTATGCCTCGCTCCTGAGGCGGTTTGGGGACTGGGCGAAGGAGAAGGGGTTGGAACGTTGGGAAGCGGTTGGTTTTCAGGATCTTTTGACGTTTCTGCAATCGGAGAGGGCGCGTCGTCCCGCCCACGAGCCCGAGGGGTCCGCGCGCCGGATGAGCCCGGAAAGCCTCTACCTGCAGATCGCTGCGCTTCGGGCGTTCTACAAATTCGCGGTGACCGAGGGGCACCTGCGGGACAACGTGGCGGAACATTTGAGTTTGCCGCGTCGCTGGCAGCGATTGCCTAAGGCGTTGACGGGCAGTCAGATCGAGAAACTGCTCACGCCGCTTCCGGAGTCGGACCCGGCGGACCTGCGGGACTTGGCGGTTCTGGAGCTGGCCTACGCGTCCGGGTTGCGGTTGAGCGAACTGTGCCATGTGCGCCTGGAGCAGCTGCATCTGGATTCCGGGTTCGTGACGGTGATTGGGAAAGGGAACAAGGAACGGATCGTGCCGGTGGGGGAACGCGCGATCGGGGTGCTACGGGCCTATTTGCAGACAGGTCGACCGTCGCTGGCGCAGCCGGGTTCGCCGGGGAACGTGTTTTTGACGGGCAAGGGTGAGGCTTTTTCGCGCACCGCCCTTTGGGCGCGGGTGGTGCGGCGCGCGCAACTGGCGGGAGTGGGGGTGCGGGTGACGCCTCACATGTTGCGGCACAGTTTTGCGACACACTTGCTGGAGCACGGGGCGGATCTTCGGGTGATCCAGGAACTTCTGGGCCACGCCAGCATCAGCACGACCCAGGTTTACACCCACGTGGCCGGGGGGCGGCTGAAGGAAATCCACCGTCGATTCCATCCCCGGGCGTAAAAGCGATTCCACGCCCCCGCGGCGTTGACCTGGGGTTGGGGGATGTTTGAGACTCCGCCCCGTGCGCCCCATATTGGGCTCACCACTATGCCGAAGACTGTTCGTCTCACCTATCTCGTGGCCGGCGGACTTGCCGCTCTCACCGGGCGGATTTCCGCGGCCGACCCCGTCGACTTCAACAGCAAGATCAAGCCGTTGCTGGAAGCGAACTGTGTCAGTTGTCATGGAGCGGAGAAGCCGAAAGGCAAGTTCCGGGTTCTGACCCTGGCCGATGTTCTCAAAGGTGGCGAAGACGGTACGGCACTGGTTCCGGGAGATCCCGACAAGAGTCTGTTGTACACGAGCACGATCCTGCCGGCGGATCACGACGACCTGATGCCGCCTTCCAATAAAGGCGGTCCGCTGCCGAAGGAGTCCACGGACCTGATCAAGCAATGGATTGTGGAAGGAGCCAAGTGGCCGGAGGGCGTGGTGTTGGTGGCCGCCAAGAAGGTTGAGGAAGCGCCCAAGGGCGACGAACTCGCCACCGCGAAAGGCATTCACGAAACCATCGTGAAACTGACCAAGGAGACGAGCGCGGCGGACATGAAGGCCTACAAGGAGACCATCTCCGGCACCGGCGTCACCTTCGAAATGGTCCCGATTCCTGCCGGTGAATTCACCATGGGCAGTCCTGACAGCGAAGAAGGTCGCAAACCCGACGAAGGTCCGGCGGTCAAGGTCAAGATCTCCCCGTTCTGGATGGGCAAGCTGGAGGTCACCTGGAGCGAGTACGAATTGTTCATGCGCCCGGAGATCGAGCTCGATTTGCGGAAGAAGCACCCCTCCGAGGACTATCAGAACAAACTCTCGGATGCGCTGAGCCGTCCCACCAAGCCCTACGTGGAAATGAGTTTCGGCATGGGCAAGGACGGTTTCCCGGCCATCTCCATGACCCAGCACGCCGCGAACAAGTACTGCGAGTGGCTCAGTGCGCGCACCGGTCACTTCTACCGCCTGCCCACCGAGGCGGAGTGGGAATACGCCTGCCGCGCCGGGACCACCACCGCCTACTCGTTCGGAGATGATCCGGCGGCGCTGGAGGAATACGCCTGGTTCGGTGCCAACAGCGATTGGAAGTACCAGAAGGTCGGCAAGAAGAAGCCGAATCCCTGGGGCCTGCACGACATGCACGGCAACGTGGTGGAGTGGACCCTCGATCAGTACGACGCGGATTGGTACAAGAAGAACGCCGGCAAAGTCCTGGAAGATCCGTGGAACCGAGCCACCAAGGGTTACCCCCACGTCGTTCGCGGCGGCAGTTGGGATGATGAAGACGCCACCGCCCTCCGCAGCTCGGCCCGCCGGTTCTCGGACAAGGCCTGGAAGATTCAGGATCCCCAGCTGCCCAAGAGCGTCTGGTACCATACCGACGCCCAGTTCCTCGGGATGCGCCTGGTTCGCCCCTTGAAGGTTCCAAGCGCCGAGGAGGCGAACAAGTACTGGAACAACGGCGTCGAGCGCGAATAAGGCGCGCCTTCGCTCAGTTCACCGGATCCGGACGGCTTTCCACTGTCCGGATTGTTTGAGCCCGTCGCGCAGGTAGACGACGTCATCCGACAGAGCGGGGTTGGTCCAATTGGCGGCGGCCACCTGGACCCGGCCCAATTCGCGGTAAGCCTCCGGATCCGCCGCGAAGAGCACCAGTTCGCCGCTGTCCGTGAGAACCAGGATGCGGTTGCCGATGACCATGAATCCGCCGTAGGTCTTGTCGGCGGAAGTGAGGAACACACCGTCGCGTGACCACCGGAGTTTGCCGGAAGCGATCTCCAGGCAGATCAGGTTCTTTTTGGGCCCAACCCCGTACAGGTAGCCATCGACCGCCACCGGGCTGGCGTAATTGATGACCGCTTCCTTGCCTGACCACGCCGCCGCCGCGCTCCAGGCGTCGCCGTCCTGGGCCACCCGGATTCCGAACAAACCGGCTTGGTGCGAGGACACCACCACCAGGTCGCCATGCACCACCGGCGTGGTGACGTGCCGGGCAAAGGAGGTCCGGATCGGGAACCGCCAACGTTCCAGTCCGTCCGATCGACGCAACCCGACGAGCCCGGCGGCCGTGAAACACACCACCTGGCGTTCGCCGTGGAAGGTGGCGACGACAGGTGGGGCGTAGCCCGCTTGATCGCTGGTGCTTTTCCAGACCACCGCGCCGGTGCGCTTTTGGAAGCAAACCACGCCCGCGCCATTGGTTCC